>NZ_JBICVV010000027.1:0-105223 GCF_043199295.1 Streptomyces sp. NPDC048612 | reverse complement strand
GTTTGGGGGGCCTCATCTTAGGTCGGGGGGGTGGGGGGGGGGCGGCGTTGTGGGGGTGGGGGGGGGGGGGGGGGGGGGGGTTGGGGGGGGGGGCGGGCGGGCCCCCCCCCGCCCCCCCCGCTCCCCGATTTCCCCATCATGATTCCCCCTCGGGCCGTGCCCGCCCCGCCCCGCGCACCGCCACGTCCTCCTCCGCCACCCGTCCGTTTCACCGGACGCGAGGGGCGGGCGCAACTGCCTCGCGGAGCGTGCTCCGCCCCGGGGGACGCGGCCGTCACCTCTGGGCAACGGCGGACACATTCCGGATCGTAGGCGGCGTCGATCACTTCCGACAGCCGGGTTTGAGCGAGAGACACGAGGCAGCCACCCCGGGGATACCGCTGGGTAGATGTGCAGCAAAACGGCGCAATGGGCGGAAACCGCCGTGGCGCTTTCTCGCGACACGAGAAAGTCGGCGAGAAGAGCCCGCGGGGAGAGGAGCACCGCAGCCAGGAGCAGCACATGGTTGGCGCGAAATGATCGGGCCCTCTCGGCCAGTTGGCCGCCGTGCCTACCCTGTGCGGGCACCGCACTGGAGAACCCGAGGGAGAGTCGTGCGCGCGATTGTGATGCGAGAATTCGGCGGCCCGGACGTGCTGCGGCTCGAGGACGTGCCCGAGCCCGCACCGCGCGGCGGCCACGCGCTGGTCGACGTCACCCTGGCCGGCGTCAACTACGCGGACGTGCACGTCCGGGGGGACTCCTACCTGGCGCCCGTCGAACTGCCCTATGTGCCCGGCAACGAGGTCGTGGGGACCGTGGACGGCGGACGCCGTGTCGTCGGACTCTGCCGCGGCGGCGGATACGCGGAACGGACGCCGCTGCACCGCCGCGTCACCTGGGACGTCCCCGACGCCATCAGCGACGAACAGGCCGTCGCCCTGGCGCTGCAGGGCAACAGCGCCTGGCATCTGCTGTTCACCTCGCTGCGCCTCACCGAGGGCGAGACCGTGGTCGTGCCGGCCGCGGCGGGGGGCGTCGGCTCGCTGGCCGTCCAGCTCGCCGCACACGCCGGCGCCAGGGTCATCGGTCTCGCGGGCACCCCGGAGAAGCGCAGACTGGCCGGGGAATGGGGCGCCCACGCGGTGGTCGACTCCACCGCCGAGGACCTGACCGAGCGCATCCTGGACGCAGCCGGCGGCCCCGTGGACGCGGCACTGGAGATGACCGGCGGCGCCACCTTCGCCCGGACCCTCGCCGCCGTGGCGCCGCGCGGCCGGCTCGCCGTCTACGGGTACGCCGGGGGCGAGCTGGCGAGCGTGCCGACCCGGGAGCTGATGGAACGGAGCATCACCGTCTCCGGTTTCTGGCTGCCGCAGCTCTACGCGGACCGTACGGCGCTGCCGACTTCCATGCGGGCCCTGTTCGACGCGGTCGCCGCGGGCACCCTCACGCCGCGGACCGGCGGCGTCTACGGGCTCGGGGAGGCGGCCCGGGCGCACCACGAGCTGGCCGCACGCACCCCGACCGGGAAACTCGCGCTCGACGTCACCCGGTAACACGGGTGACCCGGGACACCGGAGGGGAACAAGGGCCGGCGGAGCGCACCCCGGGGCCGTCCCGCGCACACAGCGGGCAACGGGGGCGGCCCGTACCGCACATGCCGCGCGCCTTCGGGCGCGGATCACTGCCAGGGGAGAGAGCACACCATGGGTCACAGCACCACAGCCACGGGATCGCCGGCCTCGGCCGCCGTGCCCGCCACCGGCGTGGCGCCGCGTACCGCGGGCCACTCCGGGAAGGCGTCCAGGGGCGCGCCGTCCGAGGGTGCCCGGACGTCGGGTTCCGGCCATGCCGAGCGGGTCTTCCTCGTACAGACGGCCTTCGCCGAGCTGGGCGGGTCCGCCCACGGGCCCGGTGAGATCGCCGAGTTCACCGGGCTGGACGACTCCGTCGTCTACCGCATCCTGCAGTCCGGCATCTACCAGCGCATCTTCGAGCGGGTGGACCGCGGCCTCTACCGGCTGCGGACCTCGGCCGCGCAGCTCGCCTTCACCGCGCTCGACCACCGGCTCGACGGCGGCATCTCCCAGACGGTGCTCAGCGAACTGCGCACCGCCACCGACGGCGGGCTGGCGTTCCTCTACATGGTGGCCCCGTTCTCGGGCGCCCAACGACAGTGCGTCGACATGGCCGTCGGCGACTCCGACCTCGCGGAGCTGGGCATGACGCCGCGCGACGTGCTGTCCGTGACGCGCTCCCTGCGCACCGGCGCCTCCGGGCGGACGATCCTCGCCTACCTGCCGGAGGTGCTCCAGCAGCGGGTGCTGGCCGAGCCCGTACCCGACCAGGCGGGACCTGGTGTCTACCGCGACAACGACGCGCTGCTGGAGTCCCTCGCGGAGGTGCGCGACCTGGGGCACGCGCTCGGGTACGAGGAGTGCATGGCCGGCTGGAACTCCTGCGCGGCGCCGATCATGTGGGACGGCTCGATCATGGGGGCGGTCCTGCTCCTCAAGCAGAAGTCCGTGATGCCGGTGGCTCCCGACGAGGTCGTGGAGGCGGCGAAGGAGGCGGCGGCCGAACTCAGCCGCCACGGAGCGGCCCGCCCGGACGCGGACCAGGCCTGACACACGGCTCACGGCCGCCCGCGCCCGGCCGTGCAGAATGGCGGGGTGCGGCTCGAAGCGATCACCTGGGAACGGCTCACCGACGCGCTCGCCGAGCGGCTCGTCGCGATGCCGGCGAAGGACGGGAGCCCCTGGCTGCGGGTGGCCGTCGACGGGGCTCCCGCGGCCGCGCCCGGCGATCTGGCCGACCGGCTCGCCGAGGCGCTGCGGCTGCGCGGGCGGGCGGTGCACAAGGCCGGCACCTTCGGCTTTCTGCGCCCCGCCTCGCTGCGGCTCGAATACGGCCGGGAGGACCCCGACGCCTACCACGACGAGTGGTTCGACCGGCCGGCGCTGTGGCGGGAGGTCTTCCAGCCGCTGGAGCCGGGCGGCACCGGGCGGGTGCTCCCGGACCTGTGGGACCCGGTCGCGGACCGGGCGACCCGCAGCGCGTACGTGGCGCTGCCGCCCGGCGGCGTCCTGCTGCTGCACGGTCCGCTGCTGCTCGGTCACTGGTTTCCCTTCGATCTCTCCGTCCACCTGAAGCTGTCACCGGCCGCGCTGGCCCGCCGCACCCCGGAGGGGGAGCGCTGGACGCTGCCCGCGTTCGCGCGCTACGAGGCCGAGACCCGGCCCGGGGAGGCGGCGGACGTCGTCGTACGGGCCGACGACCCCCGCCGTCCCGCCTGGAGCGGACCGCGGTGAGCGCCGGGCCCGGCAGCCGGGACCGCCCTGGCGCCCGTCCCCACCTGGTCGCCCGGTCTCAGACGAGCTGCCGTATCTCGCCCCGGACGCGGTAGAAGCCGCCCGGGGACGCCGCCAGGTCATCGACGACATACCGCGCCCCGGGGCGGCGTATGTGGCGCGGGAACTGCACGTTCCAGGACGCCTCATAGCCGTCGGAGACGGCGTGGACCCGCAGCCGGCCGCCTTCCTGGACGCACTCCACCACGATCTCCGAGGCGGCGGCGGACGCCACCGTCCGCACCGTGGCCGACGGGGTGTAAGTGGGCAGCGCGGCCGCCGACTTCACGTCCCGGGCCACCGGGACCGTGCCCGACCGGGCGGCGGCGACGGCCGCGTCACTCGCGTCCACACACACCAGGGACCCGTCGGTGGTGACCATGTACAGCCTCTCGTCCAGATACTGCATCGAGAGCGCCGATCCGCCGCCGGTGCCCAGCTTCCACAGGCGGGTGCCGTCGGCGGCGAAGCAGTACACCGAGGAGGCCGCGTCACCGGCGAAGACATAACGGCCGCCCGGGGCCGTGGCGCAGGAGTAGACGGCCGTGTCGCAGTGGTAGGTGGCTTCCGGCGCTCCGCTGTCCTTCGCCAGCCGCTGGACCACGTGCCGGTTCGTGCCGGCGTACACCGCGTCGTCCTCCTGCCAGCCGAACAGCACCGCGCCCTGGACCGGGGTGTGCCACAACTCCCCGCTGCCGTCGGGGCGATAGGCGGTCACCCCGCGCCGATGGCCGTGGTAGACGGCGCGTTCGTCCCGCCGCACCATCCAGGCGTGCTCGCCGCTGCTGCGCCGCGACCACTGGTACTCGTCCTCGGGGTCGATCACCGTCAGCCCGCCGTCGCGGTCGGCCACATCGAGGACGCCCTCGCGGATGTCCAGCCAGAAGATGTCGACATCGGGGGCGATGGCGTAGGCGGCGAACGGGAGCTTCGAGGAGAGGTCGTAGACCGTGCCGTCGTCGCAGCCCGCGTAGATCCAGAAGTCGTCCGCGACCAGGCACTTGACGCCGTCGGGGAGCTGATAGCGCGCCAGCACCTCGCCGTCGTGCCCGAGGGTGTGGACGTCGCCGTCCTGGTTGCCGACCCAGCAGCGGTCCTCGGCGATGTGAATCCCGAAGGCCGGTGCGCCCGTACGGAAGCGCCACAGCACCGGGGCGACCGCGCGCGCCGTCGACGGTGCGGAGGAGACCTGGCGGCGCGTCACCGGCCGGGCGGCGCGCTGCCCCCTGACCGCCGGCGCGTAGCCCTTGCGGACCTTCTCGCCGACCTTCCTGGCGGCCGCGTCCTGCGCCTTCTCCCGGGTCGGGAACGTCGAGGTCTGCTGCCGGCCGTCCGCGCCGATGCGGCCGTAGCGCACCGAGACGACCGTGTCCTGCACCGTCACCTCATAGAACTTGTGGGCGCCGCCGCCCTCGTGCGACAGCTCCAGATACGTCGTGGTTCCGGACACAGCGCTCCCCTCCCCGGGCGGCCCCGACGGCCGTCCCCCGCTGTGAAAAACCGTACGGCCGACCACTGACAACCGGCCGGGAACGGCCGGCCGCGGACCGCTGACCGCCGCCTGCCGGACGGCGGTTAGCGTGGCCCCGTGACGACTTCATTCCCTGCATCCGACGAGCCCGGCGCGCTGCCCGGCAGCCACGGCCCCACCGCCACCGTGGAGGCCAGGCCGCGCTCCGTCGGCACCGTGACGATGACCTATGCGCCGGACCCGGACGGCGACCCGGACCCCGGCGAGATCGTGTGGACCTGGGTCCCCTACGAGGAGAACGACGGCCGCGGCAAGGACCGGCCGGTGCTGGTCGTGGCCCGGGAGACCGGCGGCACGCTGCTGGCCGTGCAGCTGTCCAGCAAGCGCCACAACCACGACCGGGAGTGGGTCCCGATAGGGGCCGGCCCATGGGACCGCGCGGGGCGCGACTCATGGGTGGCCGTGGACCGGGTGCTGCGGGTGCACCCGGCCGGTATGCGGCGCGAGGCCTGCGCCCTGGACCGGGGCCGCTTCAACCTGGTCACCAACCGGCTGCGCGAGCGCCACGGCTGGCGCTGACGGCGCCGGGCCCCTCAGGCGGTCGCCAGGGCCAGCAGCTTGGTGACGGTGTTCCAGTTGCGTGCCGTGGCGGTGACCCCCAGTGGGGCCCGGCTCACCGCGTCGGCCAGTTTGGAGCGGCCGATGCCGCCGGGGCAGCACAGATACAGTTCGCGCCCGATCAGCCGGAACCGGTCCGGCGCGAACGCGGCCAGGTCGAGCGCGTCCAGCCGGGAGGTGTCGGCCGGCACCGCCGACAGGAACGTGACGTGCAGACTCTTGGGCTCCGGCACGGCCTCGGGAAACGGATTCGCGGCGACGGCGGCGGCCAGCTCGTCAGCGGTCCGGACGAGGACCGGCACCGTCAGGCCCAGCTCGGCCGCGATCCGGTCGTGGATCGCCCGGGCCGTTGCCTCCGGCGGGGTACCGGGGTCGGCGAAGACGATGTTGCCGGTCTGCAGCAGGACCGAGACGTCCTCGAATCCCAGTGAAGCGGCCAGCTCCAGCTGTTTCGCCTTGGGGAAGGAGTTGTGGCCGCCGACGTTGATGCCGCGGAGCAGAGCGATCTGACGGGTCATGACGCGGTCCTTCGTGGGAGCCGGCCCCGGTGAGGCCGGACGGCGGTCGGGGTCAGAAGAGCGGAGCCGGCAGCACACCTTCCAGGGCCAGCAGCAGGCGTTTGGTCTCCAGGCCGCCGCCGAAGCCGCCGATGCCGCCGTCACTGGCCACGACACGGTGGCAGGGGACGACGACCGGCAGCGGGTTGGAGCCCATCGCCGCGCCGACCGCACGCGCGGCGCCCGGTTCCCCGACCCGGTCGGCGAGGTCCTGGTAGCCGACGACGCTGCCGTAGGGGACGCCGGTGGCCAGGGCGTGCAGCACCCGGTTGGGGAAGCCGGAGGAGAGGGACCAGTCCAGGGGGACGGTGAAGGACCGCAGCTCCCCGGCGAAGTAGGCGGTCAGCTCGTCGGCGGCCGTCGTCAGGTGAGGTGTCCCGTCGAGCGGCGGACCGCCGAAGAGCTGCTCCAGACGGGCCAGGGCACCGCGGGTCGTCCGCTCGTCGGCGTGGAAGACGACCTGGACCAGGCCCTCCCGCGTCGCGGCGAGCAGCAGCGGACCGATGGGGGTCGTCAGGCGCCTCCAGGCCCAGTCGCGCCGCGCCGCCGCCTCCGGCGCCGCGTCCGGCGGTGTCGCCGGCCCGGAATCCCGCTCTGCATACGTCACCCGATCAGGGTAGGACGCACCACTGACAACGCGAAGGGGACGGACGGCGCCCGCGCCGCCCGTCCCCCGTCGCCACCAGGCGCTCAGCCGTTGCTGCGGCCCTCCAGGGCGTCGCGCACGACGTCGGGCTTGTTGGTGATGATGCCGTCGACGCCCAGACCGGCGACCTTCACCGCGACCGCCGGGTCGTCGACGGTCCAGGTGTACAGGTCCAGCTGCCGGCGGTGCGGTCCCCGCAGGCCGTGCACGGCGGCGACGTACTCCTTGGTGACCGCCGTGTGGACGGGGTTGATCTGGTCGCAGTACTTCGCGAACTTCGGGAGGTCGGCGACGGACGGGTTGCCGAGGAAGCCCGTCTTGACGTCCGACCGGAGGGCGTGGACCTTCTTGATGGCGTCGGCGTTGAAGCTCTGCACGATCAGACGGTCCTTCACATGCGCCTTGTCCAGCCAGCCCGCGCGGCGCAGCTCCGTGAGGGTCTGCAGCTCGATGCCGGGATAGAGCTCCGGCGACTTGAGCTCCATCAGGAGGCTCTGGTCGTTGTGCTCGACCTCGTCCATGTAGTCCTCCAGGGTCGGCACCCGCTCCCCGTGGAACTTCGGCCCGAACCAGCTGCCCGCATCGAGCTTCTCGATCTCGTCGAGCGTGAAGTCCGAGACGTTCCACGGGGAGCGGCCGGGGAAGACCTGCTCGACGTTCGTCGTCCGGGCGAGCGAGTTGTCATGGAGGATGACCAGCTCGCCGTCCTTGGTGCGCTGTACGTCGTTCTCGACCCACTCGAATCCGAGCCGGTCGGCCGCGTCGATCGCGGCGAGGGTGTTCTCGGGCGCGTACGACGAGGCGCCGCGGTGGGCGACCGTCAGCGGGGTGTGTCCGGCCGGCGCGGCCTGGGCGGCGGTCGGGGAGAGGACGAGCGTGGACAGTCCCATGAGCGCACCGGCGGCAACGGTGGCGACGGGGCGAATACGCATACGGACTCCTCGTGACGTCGTGGACGTGAGCTGACGTGAAGGGACGTGAACCGGTTCGGACGGACAGAGGCTCGCAGCCGGGCCGTAGCGGGAGGCGGTCGTGTGGTGTCCGGGACCTGAACGAGATGTGGCCGGTCTTCCGTGGAGCGTCGCGCAGTTGCAGGATGCCCGGTTCAGCCGTGCCACAGACGTACGCTCCGACGCCGTCCAACTTGCCGGAGCCACGGCATCCGCGCATCTTGGCCGATGATGCGTCACCCCTCGTGCTTCTGACCGGTTTTGGTCGAACGCCTCGCAGGGTGGCCCGGCGCGCCGGGTTCCGGGTGCGGGCGGGGCACGCTCGCTGACGGGCCGCCAGGCGGGACGGGAGTATCCCGCCGCGCGGGGTGCCGCGCCCCGCGCGGCGCCTCACAGCGGCCCCGGCCCCGCGGCGTTCCGCGCCCACCGGGCACGCCGGGCCCACCGTCCCGCACTCGCCTCGGATCGCGGCCTGCCGACCGCCGCCCGCCGACCGCCGGACCGTGGTCCGCGCCCGCCGCGCCCCGCCGCCCCGCCATCGGCCCTCCGTCGCAGGACCCCGCCGGCCGCAGGCCCCGCCCGCCCCCACCGCAGGGCCCCGACCACCACCGCCCGCCGCAGAACCGCAGGTCGGAGCATGAGCACCGCCGGTTGTCAGTGCCGGGTCGTACGGTGGAACCCATGCGGCCCGAATCAAAGATCGAACGCACGGTGGCGCCCTTCGAGGTCGTCAGCCCCTACCAGCCCAATGGTGACCAGCCGGCGGCCATCGCCGAGCTGGAGCGGCGCATCCGCGGGGGTGAGAAGGATGTCGTCCTGCTCGGCGCGACCGGCACCGGCAAGTCGGCGACCACCGCGTGGATGATCGAGAAGCTGCAGCGCCCGACGCTCGTGATGGCGCCCAACAAGACCCTCGCGGCCCAGCTCGCCAACGAATTCCGCGAGCTGCTGCCGAACAACGCCGTCGAGTACTTCGTCTCCTACTACGACTACTACCAGCCCGAGGCGTACGTCCCGCAGTCCGATACGTACATCGAGAAGGACTCCTCCATCAACGAGGAGGTCGAACGGCTGCGCCACTCCGCGACGAATTCCCTGCTCACCCGGCGTGACGTCGTCGTGGTCGCCTCGGTGTCCTGCATCTACGGCCTGGGTACCCCGCAGGAGTACGTCGACCGCATGGTGCCGCTCAAGGTCGGTGACGAGTTCGACCGCGACCAGCTGCTGCGCCGCTTCGTCGACATCCAGTACACCCGCAACGACGTGGCCTTCACCCGCGGCACCTTCCGGGTGCGCGGCGACACCATCGAGATCTTCCCGGTCTACGAAGAGCTGGCCGTGCGCATCGAGATGTTCGGCGACGAGATCGAGGCGCTGTCCACCCTGCACCCGCTCACCGGCGAGGTGATCAGCGACGACCGGGAGCTGTACATCTTCCCGGCCAGCCACTACATCGCGGGCCCCGAGCGCATGGAGAAGGCCATCGCCGGCATCGAGGCCGAGCTGGCGGACAGCCTCGCCACGATGGAGAAGCAGGGCAAGCACCTGGAGGCCCAGCGGCTGCGGATGCGCACCACCTACGACATCGAGATGATGCGGCAGATCGGCTCCTGCTCGGGCATCGAGAACTACTCGATGCACATGGACGGCCGCGAGCCCGGCTCCGCACCCAACACCCTCATCGACTACTTCCCGGACGACTTCCTCCTGGTCCTCGACGAGTCGCATGTCACCGTCCCGCAGATCGGCGCCATGTACGAGGGCGACGCCTCCCGCAAGCGGACCCTGGTCGAGCACGGCTTCCGGCTGCCGTCCGCCCTGGACAACCGGCCGCTGAAGTGGGAAGAGTTCCTGGAGCGCATCGGCCAGACCGTCTACCTGTCCGCGACCCCGGGCTCGTACGAGCTCTCCCGGGGCGACGGCTTCGTGGAGCAGATCATCCGCCCGACCGGCCTGGTCGACCCGGAGGTCGTGGTCAAGCCCACCGACGGGCAGATCGACGACCTGGTGCACGAGATCCGTAAGCGCACGGACAAGGACGAGCGCGTCCTGGTCACCACCCTCACCAAGAAGATGGCCGAGGACCTCACGGACTACTTCCTGGAGCTCGGCATCCAGGTCCGCTATCTGCACAGCGACGTGGACACGCTGCGCCGGGTGGAGCTGCTGCGGGAGCTGCGATCGGGTGAGTACGACGTCCTGGTGGGCATCAACCTGCTGCGTGAGGGCCTCGACCTCCCCGAGGTCTCCCTGGTGGCCATTCTGGACGCCGACAAGGAGGGGTTCCTGCGGTCCGGTTCGGCGCTCATCCAGACCATCGGACGCGCGGCGCGCAATGTCTCCGGACAGGTGCACATGTACGCCGACAAGGTCACCGCGGCGATGGCGAAGGCCATTGACGAGACCAACCGGCGCCGGGAGAAGCAGCTGGCCTACAACAAGGCGAACGACATCGACCCGCAGCCGCTCCGCAAGAAGATCGGCGACATCGTCGCCACCCTCGCCCGCGAGGAGATCGACACCCAGGAGCTGCTGGGCACGGGCTACCGCAAGGGCTCCGAGACCAAGGACGCCAGGGGCAAGGCGCCGGTCCCGGCGCTCGGCGCCAAGGGGGCGAAGGGCAAGGGCGGCAAGGCGGGAGCGGAGCTGACGGACCGCCCCGCCGCCGAACTGGCCGCGCTGATCGAGGAGATGACGGAGCGGATGCGCGCCGCCGCGGCGGAGCTGCAGTTCGAGGTCGCCGCCCGGCTGCGGGACGAGGTGGGTGAACTGAAGAAGGAGCTGCGGCAAATGAGGGAGGCCGGGGTGAAGTAGACGGGGGCCGGAGCGTCGCCCGGGGGGAGCACGAGGAGGGTGGGCGGCCGGTCCGTACGGGCGCGCCGCAGGGCATCGCCGCACGTGAGCGCGGTGTGTTCAGCGGACCGGTGTGTTGCAGAAGCGCCACAAAACGCGGGCCTTGTGCGTGCCCGGCCCGCCGCCGTGCGTAGGGTCGAAGGGCCGCCGGAAAGCTGGGCGGGGACAGTGACGAGAGAGGGGACGGCGCGTGTCGGTCAATTTGTCCAAGGGGCAGGGCATCAGCCTGCAGAAGTCCGACGGAGGCACCCTGACCGCGGTGCGGATGGGGCTGGGGTGGCGCTCGGCGCCGCGCCGTGGCCTGTTCGGCAGGCGGACCAGCGAGATCGACCTCGATGCCTCGGCCGTGCTGTTCGCCGACAAGAAGCCGATAGACGTCGTCTTCTTCCAGCACCTGGTCAGTGATGACGGCGCGGTGCGGCACACCGGCGACAACCTGGTCGGCGGCGCGGGCCAGGGCGGCGACGACGAGGCGATCCTGGTCGACCTGGCGCGGGTGCCGGTGCACATCGACCAGATCGTGTTCACCGTCAACTCCTTCACCGGGCAGACCTTCGCCGAGGTGCAGGACGCCTTCTGCCGGCTGGTGGACGAGACCACCGGGCAGGAGCTGGCCCGCTACACCCTCACGGGCGGCGGCAACTACACCGCACAGGTCATGTCCAAGGTCCACCGGGTGGGCAGCGGCTGGCAGATGACCGCCATCGGCGAGCCCTCCGTCGGCCGCACCTTCCAGGACCTGGTGCCGGCGATCGTGCCGCACCTGTAACCACCACCCTCGCGGCAGCGCGCACCGGGCCGCGCCGCCGCAGTTCCGGGCCCGCCCGGCGTCGGCCCGGGGAACGCCACCACCTTCAGGGGGAGCAACGATGACGGCCGAGCTGGTCCGGGGGCAGAACCATCCACTGGACCGGACCCGGGTGGAGATCCGGGTGGCGGCGGGCGCCCCCGTCGTGGCCGGGGTCACCCTCGGCGACGCGGAGGGCAGGCTCTCCGGCGCCGAGGCGGTGGCCCACCCCGGGCAGCCCCGCCGCACCGGAATCGAGGTTCCCCGCCAGGCGGCCGCCGAGCACCGCATCGCGGTGGATCTCGACGCGCTGGACGCGGCCGTCCACCGGGTGAGTGTCCTGCTCGCGCTGCCCGGCGGGACCGGCGGGCCGGCCGCCTTCGGCGCCGACGCCGCGCCCTCCGTCACGGTCACCGGACTCGACGGCGCCGCCCTGGTCCGCTACACGGTCACCGGTCTGGGCTCCGAGTCCGCCGTCGTCGCCGTGGAGCTCTACCGCCGGCAGGACGCCTGGAAGGTACGGGCCGTGGGCCAGGGCTATGCGGACGGCCTGTCGGCGATGCTGCGTGACCAGGGGCTGCCGCAGGCGGCGGAGCTGGCCGCGGAGATCGAGGAAGCGGTCGGGCGGGGGCAGGCCCGCGCGGTCCCCGCCCCCGCCCCTCTGGCGGCCGGCCGGTCCGAACGGCCCGGCACCGGCCCGTCTCCCGCCCCCGCCCAGGACCGGCCGTCCCCCGGGCCCGCCACAACGGCTGACGGACCGCCACGTCCCGGAGCCGCGGCCGGGCCCGGGGCCGGAACGGGCGCGAAGGCCGCCGCCGGTGCCAAGGCCGGAGACCTGCCGCCCGCCCCGGCGGACGGCGGCCCCATCGACTACCGGCACCCCCGCCGGCGCGGCACGCCCGCACCCGCCCCCGCTGCCCCAGCCCCGTCCACCGCGCCACCGGCCGGCCCGCCCGCCTCGGCCCCCGGCGCCTCCGCACCCGACGGCCCCTCGCTCCCGGTGGCCGGTGACGCCGCCGGCTGGAGCATGGACGAGCGGCTCTACAACCAGGTCTGGGGCATGTTCGAGGACCTGGCGCGTTCGGTCGCCGCCTACCGCAGCGCCGCCGACTTCGCCGAGACCCGCCTGGAGCAGGAGCTCGACCGCGCCCTCGCCGACCCGCGCAACCGCCTCGGCACGGAGGGCGAGGCCGCGCGCGCCGCCGCCCGCGACAAGCACGCCACCCTCGTCACCCAGGCCCGCGCCGCCCTCGACCGGGACCTCGCACAGCTCACGGCCGAGTCGGAGGTCGTGGAGCCCGCGCTGCCGCCCGCGTTCGCCCGCTGGGACAACCCCGTATGGCAGGGCTACCACGTCCCGCTGGAGCGTCCGATGGCGCTGCGCCTGGGCGATCTGCACCTCCCCGAGGTCCTGGACCTGCGCGTTCCCATGCTGGTCCGGCTCCCGCTGGAGCGCGGGCTGTGGATCGACAGCGGCCCCGACTCCTACACCGGCGGCAGGCCCGGCCCCGGGCGCGACATCGGCCGCCGGGAGCTGCCCGGCGCGCTCACTGACGGGCCGCCCGACGCGGCCGAGCTGCGCCGTCTGGCCATGGAGTCGGCGGTCGCGATCGCCGCCCGGCTGCTCGCCGTCCACCCCGCCGGAGAGTTCGCGGTCCAGGTCATCGACCCGGACGGGGCCGCCGGGCCGGCGCTGGCCCCGCTGGTGGAGAGCGGTGCGCTGCCCGCCTTCCCGCTGCCTGGCGCCAAGGGGGTGACCGCGGTCCTGGAGGAGCTGACCCGGCGGGTGGAGCTCGTCCAGATGGCCGTCCGCCATCGCGCCGCGGACCATCTGCCGGCGGATCTCGACACCGCCGAGCAGCTGCTGATCGTGCACGACTTCCCGCACGGCTTCGACGACCGTGCCCTGACCCGGCTCCGCTATCTGGCCGACGAGGGGCCGGCGGTCGGGGTGCATCTGATGCTGGTCGCCGACCGCGCCCAGAGCCGGGAGCACGGCCCGGTCCTGGACCCCCTGTGGCGCTCCCTGCTGCGGATCACCCCGGTGCCCGACGCGCACCTCGCCGACCCCTGGGTGGGCCACGCCTGGACGTACGAGCCGCCGCTCGCCCCGAAGGGCAGTCAGGTGGTACGTCAGGTGCTGGGCCGGCTCGCGGCCGCCCGAAAAGCCCCCTGAACAGGGACTTTACCTTTCTCTTTACTATTCATTGGGCTTCCTTTACGCTTCTTGGTGCGGAGGGGAGTATTCCCACCACGACGTACCCGTCATCACGGATTGCGAGTGTGACGAGATCCCGGGGCGTCGGTCCCGTCCCCCTTCGGGCGGACGGGGCGGAAGAGACCTCCGGCAGCGACGACGCTGTGAGTGCCGTACGACTCTGCCGGAGGAGCAGTGGACGTTTCCCTGAACCTGTGGGTGCTGACCATCCTTGGTCTCTGCGCCCTGATAGCCGCCGATTTCTTCATCGGCGGCCGCAAACCGCACGAGGTCTCCCTCAAGGAGGCCGGAATCTGGACCGGTGTCTGGATCGCCCTCGCCGCGCTGTTCGGCGTCGGGCTGCTGCTGTTCGGCGGCACCGCACCGGCCGGTGAGTTCTTCGCCGGATTCATCACCGAGAAGTCCCTGAGCGTCGACAACCTCTTCGTCTTCGTGCTGATCATGGCGAAGTTCGCGGTCCCGGCGGTCTACCAGCAGCGGGTGCTGATGGTGGGTGTGCTGATCGCGCTGGTGCTGCGGGCCGGCTTCATCGGCGCGGGCGCCGCGATCATCGCCAACTTCTCCTGGATCTTCTACCTCTTCGGCGCCTTCCTCATCTGGACCGCGTGGAAGCTCATCAAGGAGGCGCGCGCCGAGGAGGAGGACGAGGAGTTCGAGGAGAACCGCTTCCTGAAGCTGGTCGAGAAGCGCTTCCCGTCGACCGACACGTACCACGGCACCAAGCTGTTCATCGTCGAGAACGGCAAGCGGCTGATGACGCCGATGCTGATCGTCATGCTGGCGATCGGTACCACCGACGTCCTCTTCGCCCTGGACTCCATCCCGGCGATCTTCGGCCTCACCCAGGACCCGTACATCGTCTTCACCGCCAACGCCTTCGCCCTGATGGGTCTGCGGCAGCTGTACTTCCTCATCGGCGGACTGCTCAAGAAGCTGGTCCACCTCTCGTACGGCCTGTCGGTGATCCTCGGCTTCATCGGCGTGAAGCTGGTGCTGCACGCCCTCCACGAGTCCGGGGTGCCCGTCCCGGAGATCTCCATTCCGGTCTCGCTGGGTGTCATCTGCGCCGTCCTGGTCGTCACCACGATCACCAGCCTGCGCGCCTCCAAGAAGCAGGCCGCGGCCGAGGAGGCCACGGCCAAGGAGCGCATCGACGCCTGAGGCCGGCCCACGGCCCCGGAACGGCGTCCGCGGCGCCCGGTTCCCGCTCCCTCCCGGAGCGGGGCCGGGCGCCGCCGCCGTATACGGGCGCGCACCCGTCAGTACGTCACCGTGATCCGCCGCGCCACCCCGTCGACGCGCACCGCGCCGCCGTAGGGGATCACCAGCTGCGGATCGGTGTGCCCGAGGTCGACGTCGAAGACCGCGACGGTCTCCGGGGCGTACGTGTCCAGCGCACGGAGCACCGCCGCACGCTGCTCGCGCCGGTAGGCCTCCTTCGCCGGGCCGGGGAGCGGCTGGGACAGCGACCACGCCTTGGGGCGGCCCATCAGCAGCGCCGGGAACCGCCGCAGCAGACCGCGCTCACCCATGCTGCGCAGCACGAAGTACACCTCGTCGGCCTTCGGCAGCTCCTCGCAGGTCTCCAGGAACAGCACACAGCCGTCGTACGCGGCCGCCTCCTGGATCTCACGGTCCGCCATCAGCATCCAGGACAGCACCTCGACGCTGCCGCCCCAGCTGGGTCCCTCGACCACCCGTTCCGGCCCGTACCACCACCAGCCCTCGCCCGGCCACGCGGCGGGCTCGGCGGCGAAGGTCTCCGGGTCGTCCCAGTCGCCGTTCTCGTCGCCGTAGCGCTCGGCGGGCCGCAGTTCGTACGGGCCCTCGGTGAACAGCGCGGCGCGCAGCGATTGCGCGGTGAGCGGGTGCATCGCGCCGGGGCGGCCCAGTTCGCACATCACCGTGGCGCCGTGGAAGCCGACGATGCCGGTGTTCCAGAGGTACGCCAGCAGATTGGTGTTGGCGCTGTAGCCGAAGAACGGCTTGGGGTGGGCGCGGAACACCTCGCGGTCCAGATGGGGCAGCACGGTGAGCTGGTCGTCACCGCCGATGCTGGCGAAGACGGCGGCGATGTCCGGGTCCGCGAACGCCGCATGGAGGTCGGCGGCCCGCTCCTGGGGGCCGGCGCCCCACTTCCGGGTGGTCGGGTACTCGACCGGGATCAGCCCGAAGTCCTTCTCCAGCCGGGCCAGGCCGAGTTCGTACGGCCTCGGGAACAGGTGCGGAAGCCCCGAGGAGGGCGAGAGCACGGCCACCCGGTCACCCGGGCGCGGCTTGGGCGGGTGTCGGAGCGCGGAGGCGGGCGGTGTCCGTATCGGCATGACGTGAGAGTAGGGGCCGCCGGGCGGACCGGCAGCCCCGTTTCCCGTTGCCGGACGCGGCGTACGGTCCGCCGCGCCCGCCGTCCGGTGTTGTCACCAGCCGCGCTCGCGCCACTGGGCGAGCTGCGGGCGCTCAGCGCCGAGCGTGGTGTCGTTGCCGTGCCCCGGATAGACCCAGGTCTCGTCGGGCAGTTCACCGAAGAGCTTGTGTTCCACGTCGTCGATGAGACGGGCGAAGTTCTCGGCGCTGCCGAAGGTGTTGCCGACGCCCCCGGGGAACAGGCAGTCCCCGGTGAACAGGTGCGGGGCGCCGTGCGGGTCGTCGTAGACCAGCGCGATGCTGCCCGGGGTGTGCCCGACCAGATGACGCGCGGTCAGTTCCACCCGGCCGACGGTGAGGGTGTCACCGTCCTCGATCAGCACCTCCGTCGGGACGGGGATGCCCTCGGCGTCGTACCGCCCCGCACAGGTCCGCGCGCCGGTCGCGTCGACGATCTCGCGCAGCGCGCCCCAGTGGTCACCGTGCCGGTGGGTGGTGACCACGGAGCCGATACCGCTGTCGCCGATCAGTGCGAGAAGGGTGCGCGGCTCGGCGGCCGCGTCGATCAGCAGTTGCTCATCGGTCGCCCGGCACCGCAGCACATAGGCGTTGTTGTTCATCGGACCGACCGCGACCTTGGAAATCATCAGGTCGGTCAGCTCGTGCACGTCGGCCGGTCCGCCGACCTTCACTGCTCCGCTGTAGCCCATGGGACCACTCTAGAGCGGCGGTACGGCGGGCAGCTCGCTGCCGTGGCTGTCCAGTTTGCCGCCGTCGCCGCGGCCGGTGAGCCAGCCGACGAGGGCGGCCGCGGAGCCCGTCACCACCAGCGGCGCGGCCTCGGCCTCCGGCCCGGTGTCCGCGCGGCCGGTGCGCCACCGGCGGCCGTCGTCGGCCCTCAGCTCCAGCGGGGGCAGCTCCGGGTGTCCGGCGAACTTCACCGAGCAGAGGAAGTACAGCTCACGGTCGACGAAAGCGGGCGAGAGCTGGTCGACGGTGTGGCCGACGCCGAGGTCGACATGGTGCAGTTCGAGTTCGGTCAGCCGGCGCAGCGGCAGCCGGTCGGCCCGCTCGACCACCCCGTTGCGCATCTCCACCTCGAAGGCCCACCGCTCCTCCGGCAGTGCCTCCATCGCCGCGTCGAACCGCGCGGCGGTCTCCCGGAGATCCTCCAGCTGCGCCGCCAGCGGACGGCCGGCGCCCCGCTCGATGTCGCGCCCGCGCACCTCGGCACTCGCGTACATCGGCGTCCGCACGCCGGTCCGCGCCCAGGTGAGGAGATTGCCCAGCGCGTCCGCGTTGCGCGCCAGATGGGCGAGGACATGGCCGCGGGTCCATCCGGGGAGCAGCGACGGTTCGCCGATCGCCGCGTCGTCGAGCTTGCTCACCGAGACCAGGAGCCGGTCGGTGGCCTCGCGGACGGCGGCCACATCGTGCGGGAAGTCAGACGGGGTGAGGGTCATGGTCCGACGCTAGCGCCGTCGCGGCGGGTTCGGGAGTCGGCCGGCGCCGCGCGGGGCGTACGCGGGTGGGGCGGGCGGCGCGTTCCAGCCGTTCCGGACGGCCGGTCCGCGCCACCCGCCGTGCCGGTCAGGCCGCCGCACCGTCCGGGGCGCCGAACCAGGTCCGGAGCGCCGCGGTCAGCTCGTCCGGGGAGCCGGGGCCGCCGGAGTCCGCCGCCCAGGCGGTGCAGCCGTCCGGCCGCACCAGCAGACCGGCCAGGCCGGGCCGTCCGGGGCAGCCGGCGGTGACCACCTGCACCCGGCCGTCGTAGCCCGCGGCGGCCGCGCGCACCCCGGGGGCACCGGCCAGGTCGAGCAACAGCCCGTGCCCGTCGTGCAGATGTCCCGCGAGCCGGGTGCCATCGGAGAGTTCCAGGTCAGGGGCGCTGCGGCCGGTCAGCGGATGCGCGCCGGGAAGGTCGTGGCGCTGCCCGACACCGGAGATCTTCTTGGCGAAGAAGGTGGTGGCGGTGACCGTCCCGGTCAGTTCCGCGATCACCCCGCGCAGCGCCCGGGCGTGCGACTCCGGCCGCATCAGGGCGACTTGGGCCCGGGTCCACTCCAGCACCCACGCGCCCAGGGGGTGCCGCTCGGCGGTGTACGTGTCGAGCAGCCCCGCGGGCGCGTGGCCGCGGACCGTGGCGGCCAGCTTCCAGCCGAGGTTCATCGCGTCACCGAGGCCGAGGTTCAGCCCCTGGCCGCCGAACGGCGAGTGCACATGGGCCGCGTCACCGGCCAGCAGGACCCGTCCGGAGCGGTAGTCGGGCACCTGGCGCGCGTTGTCCGTGAACCGGGTCGCCGAGAGGACCTTGTGGACCTTCACGTCCGGCACTCCGGAGACCCTGCGCAGCGACTCCTCCAACTCCTCGGCGGTGACCGGGGCTGCACGGTCCGCGGGCGGCCCGTCGAACTCCACGGTGAGAATCCGGCCGGGCAGCGGCCCGTGCGCGTACGTCCCGGCATCCGTCCAGTTCCAGCCCGCCCCCAGCTCCTCGGCGCCGGTCATCTCCACCAGGGCCTGCCGTCCGGTGATCCCGGGGGCCGTTCCGGGGAACGGGAAGCCGGCGAGCCGGCGGACGGTGCTGCGGCCGCCGTCGCAGCCGACCAGCCAGCCGGTGCGCAGCGTTCCGTCCGAGGTGTGGACGTGTACGCCGTCCTCCCCGGCGTCGAAGCCGGTCAGGGTCACCCCGCGGCGCAGGTCGACGCCGAGTTCGGCGGCGCGGGCACCGAGCAGCCGCTCCAGGGCCTCCTGCGGTACGAGGCCGACGTCGGCGGCGGGTCCGTGGCCGTCGAAGTCCGGGTCGGTCTCGTCCAGCAGATCACCGCGCAGCATGATGCCCGCGAAATGCCCGGCGAACTTCGGCGGCTGCCGCACCGTGGAGGCCCCGGCGGCCTGCCGCTGCTTCAGGAACGCGCTGAACTTCTCGAAGGCCTCGCGCTGCGCCTCCGCCAGGGCGGGCAGCATCCCGCGCCGGTAGAAGGCCTCCGAACTGGGGGAGTTGATCGCCCCCGCCTTGATCGTCGTGTCCACTTCGGTCAGTCGCTCCAGGACGGTCACCGGGACACCGGCCAGGGCGAGTTCGCAGGCGAGCAGCAGCCCCACCGGGCCGCCCCCCGCCACCACTACGTCTGCGTCATGGGTCATGGCACAGAAGTGTAGTGACTAAAAAATTTTGTCGACTCAAAGCTGTCTAAAATCCAGCCATGGCGGATGAGGGACGGCGCGGCGGTGAGCGGGGCGCGGACGGCGGGCAGGAAGCGGGCGGCGGGCGCGTGCGGGGGCGGCGGCCGGAGACCGGCTTCACGGTGGAGGAGGAGCGGCTGACGCTCCGCGAGCGCAAGAAGCTGCGCACCCGGCAGCGGATCTCGGGCGAGGCCACCCTGCTGTTCATCCAGCGCGGCTTCGACAACGTCACCGTCGCCGAGGTGGCCCGCGCCGCCGAGGTGTCGACGATGACGGTCTTCAACTACTTCCCGCGCAAGGAGGACCTCTTCCTCGACCGGATTCCCGAGGCGCAGGAGCTGATCGTCCGCGCCGTCCGGGAGCGCGGCGCCGGCGAACCGCCGCTCGCGGCGCTGCGCCGGCTGGTGCTCGGCCTGCTGGCGGAGCGGCATCCGCTGGGCGCGGTGGGGGAGGGGTTCGAGCACTTCTGGCGCACCGTACTGGACTCGCCGGCGCTGCGGGCGCGGGGGCGGGAGGCGGTCGAGGAGGCGGAGGGCGTCCTCGCCGGGCTGCTCGCCGAGGCCGCGGGCGGTGCGGCGGACCGGCCCGGTCAGGACGCCCGGCTGGGCGCGGCGCTGGTCGTCGCGGCGATCCGGGTGGCGTACGTCGATGCCGCTGACCGGCAGCTCGGGGGTGACCCGGTGGACGAGGTGGCCGTTGAGCAGGCGGAAGTGCTGCGGCGGACGTTCGATGCGCTGGAGCGGGCGCTGCCCGGCTTCGCTTGACGATGGCGTTTCCGCAGCGTACGGGCGTGCGGTGGGGCGGGAAGATTGTGGGGCCGCCACACGTTCGGGTGAACAGGGCTTGCGAGTCCGGCAAATCGAATGTGCGTGCTATAAGCTCGTGGGTGGCATCCCGAAGACAGTGCCGCGGCGGGCCCCCTACCCTGGGCGGGGCTCCGCTCCGCTTCGCCGCCTCTGCTCACCCACCGAGCGGCGGGCGCGGAGTCGCGGCTCCCGCCCCCTCCAAGAAAGGTGCCGACCGGCGTGGCCGACCGTCTCATCGTCCGTGGCGCTCGCGAGCACAACCTCAAGAACGTCTCGCTCGACCTCCCCCGTGACTCCCTCATCGTCTTCACGGGGCTCTCCGGGTCGGGCAAGTCCTCGCTCGCCTTCGACACGATCTTCGCCGAGGGGCAGCGGCGCTATGTCGAGTCGCTCTCCTCCTACGCCCGGCAGTTCCTCGGGCAGATGGACAAGCCCGATGTGGACTTCATCGAGGGCCTGTCCCCCGCGGTGTCGATCGACCAGAAGTCGACGTCCCGCAACCCGCGCTCGACGGTCGGCACGATCACCGAGGTCTACGACTACCTCCGGCTGCTCTTCGCCCGCATCGGCAAGCCGCACTGTCCCGAGTGCGGACGGCCGATCGCCCGGCAGTCGCCGCAGGCCATCGTGGACAAGGTGCTCGAACTCCCCGAGGGCAGCCGCTTCCAGGTGCTCTCCCCGCTGGTGCGCGAGCGCAAGGGCGAGTTCGTCGATCTCTTCTCCGACCTCCAGACCAAGGGCTACAGCCGGGCCCGGGTCGACGGGGAGACCATCCAGCTCTCCGAGCCGCCGAAGCTGAAGAAGCAGGAGAAGCACACCATCGAGGTGGTCGTCGACCGCCTCACCGTCAAGGACAGCGCCAAGCGGCGGCTGACCGACTCCGTCGAGACCGCCCTCGGGCTCTCCGGCGGCATGGTCATCCTCGACTTCGTCGACCTGGACGCCGACGACCCGCAGCGCGAGCGGATGTACTCCGAGCATCTCTACTGCGCCTACGACGACCTCTCCTTCGAGGAGCTGGAGCCCCGCTCCTTCTCCTTCAACTCGCCCTTCGGCGCCTGCCCGGACTGCACCGGCATCGGCACGCGGATGGAGGTCGACCCCGAGCTGATCGTCCCCGACGAGGACCGCTCCCTCGACGAGGGCGCCATCCACCCCTGGTCCCACGGCCACACCAAGGAGTACTTCGGCCGCCTGGTCGGCGCGCTGGCCGACGCCCTCGGATTCCGTACGGACATCCCCTGGGCCGGGCTGCCGGCCCGCGCCAAGAAGGCCCTGCTGCAGGGGCACAAGACCCAGATCGAGGTGCGCTACCGCAACCGCTACGGCCGCGAGCGGGCCTACACCACCCCCTTCGAGGGAGCCGTGCCGTTCGTCAAGCGGCGGCATTCCGAAGCGGAGAGCGACAGCAGCCGGGAGCGCTTCGAGGGCTATATGCGCGAGGTGCCCTGCCCGACCTGTGAGGGCACCCGGCTCAAGCCGATCGTGCTCGCCGTCACGGTCCAGCAGAAGTCGATCGCCGAGGTCGCGGCCATGTCGATCAGCGACTGCGCCGACTTCCTGCGGGAGATGAAGCTCACCGCCCGCGAGAAGAAGATCGCCGAACGGGTCCTCAAGGAGGTCAACGAGCGGCTGAAGTTCCTGGTCGACGTCGGCCTGGACTACCTCTCGCTGAACCGCGCGGCCGGCACCCTCTCCGGCGGTGAGGCCCAGCGCATCCGCCTCGCCACCCAGATCGGCTCCGGCCTGGTGGGCGTGCTCTACGTCCTCGACGAGCCGTCGATCGGCCTGCACCAGCGCGACAACCACCGGCTCATCGAGACCCTGGTGCGGCTGCGCGACATGGGCAACACCCTGATCGTCGTCGAGCACGACGAGGACACCATCAAGGTCGCCGACTGGGTCGTGGACATCGGCCCGGGCGCCGGTGAGCACGGCGGCAAGGTCGTGCACAGCGGCCCCATGAAGCAGCTGATGGCCAACAAGGAATCGATCACCGGCCAGTACCTGTCCGGCAAGAAGGTCATCGCGACACCGGACATCCGGCGGCCCGCCGACCCGGCGCAGCAGCTGACGGTGCACGGCGCGAAGGAGAACAACCTCCGCGACATCGACGTCTCCTTCCCGCTCGGGGTGTTCTCCGCCGTCACCGGAGTCTCCGGCTCCGGCAAGTCGACGCTGGTCAACGACATCCTCTACACCCACCTCGCGCGCGAGCTGAACGGCGCCAAGTCGGTGCCCGGCCGGCACACCCGGGTCGCCGGCGACGACCTGGTGGACAAGGTTGTGCATGTCGACCAGTCGCCGATCGGCCGCACCCCCCGCTCCAACCCGGCCACCTACACCGGCGTCTTCGACCACGTACGCAAGCTGTTCGCGGAGACGATGGAGGCCAAGGTCCGCGGCTATCTGCCGGGACGCTTCTCCTTCAACGTCAAGGGCGGCCGCTGCGAGAACTGCTCCGGCGACGGCACGATCAAGATCGAGATGAACTTCCTGCCGGACGTGTACGTGCCGTGCGAGGTCTGCCACGGCGCGCGCTACAACCGGGAGACCCTGGAGGTCCACTACAAGGGCAAGTCCATCGCCGAGGTGCTGGACATGCCCATCGAGGAGGCCCTGAGCTTCTTCGAGGCGGTGCCGACCATCTCCCGGCACCTCAAGACGCTCAACGAGGTCGGCCTCGGCTATGTCCGGCTCGGGCAGTCCGCGCCGACGCTCTCCGGCGGTGAGGCGCAGCGCGTCAAGCTGGCCAGCGAGCTCCAGAAGCGTTCGACGGGCAGCACGGTCTACGTCCTCGACGAGCCGACCACCGGTCTGCACTTCGACGACATCAGCAAGCTGATCAATGTGCTGTCCGGCCTGGTCGACAAGGGCAACACGGTGATCGTCATCGAGCACAACCTCGATGTGATCAAGACGGCCGACTGGGTCATCGACATGGGCCCCGAGGGCGGCAACGGCGGCGGTCTGGTCGTCGCCGAAGGCACCCCGGAGGACATCGCGTCCATCCCGGCCAGCCACACCGGCAAGTTCCTGCGGGAGATCCTCGGCGACCGCGTCAGCGACGCCGCGCCGGTGAAGGCCTCCGCCAGGAAGCCGGCGGCCAAGAAGACCGCAGCCAAGAAGACCGCAGCGAAGAAGACCACGGCGCGGACTCGCCGGTCCTCCTGACGCCAACGGGCCGCTACCGCCGGGCCGTCACCGCTCTCCGTACGACGGGGACGGTGACGGCCCGTCGTGGTGAGGGCGGCGCGGTGTGCCCTCCGCCTACGCCACCAGCTCCGCCGCGAACGGCGGCTCCGCGCCCGCCCGTGAGCAGGTGACGGCGGCCGCGCGGGCGGCGAAGCGCAGGATGTCGTGCCAGTCCCCGGCGCCGAGGGCGGCGAGGGCGGTGCGCGAGAGGGCGTCGTGGGTGTCCAGGCGGTGCAGCAGCGCGGCGTTGACGGTGTCGCCGGCACCGATCGTGTCGACCACGGTGACCCGTTCCCCGGGCACCGTCAGCTCCCCGCCGCCCGGTGTCAGCACCGTCAGACCGTCCCCGCCATGGGTGAGGACGATCGCCGCGGGCCCCGCCGCCAGCCACTCCTTCGCCGCCGCGAGGACCGCGTCCCGGCCCCCGCCCACGGCACCGCCCGGCCCGTCCCCGGACCCGGCCAGCCACAGCGCGTCCTCCTCGGAGAGCTTCAGCAGCGCGACATCGGGGAGCCAGGAGCGGAAGCGGGCCCGGTAGGCGTCCGCGTCGGGGATCAGACCGGGCCGGATGTTGGGGTCGAGCGCCGTGAAGACACCGCGCCGGGCCTCACGGCGCAGCAGCGACTCGTACGCGCTCGCCCCCGGCTCCAGGACGAGCGAACAGGTGCCCAGCGAGAGCGCGCGGGCCGCGGCGGGCAGCGCGGGCGGCAGGGCGAAGAGCCGGTCGGCGGTGCCGTCGGCGTAGAAGCCGTAGCCCGCCGACCCGTCCGGGCTGATGTCCGCCACGGCAAGGGTCGTCGGCTCACCGCCGCGCTGCACCAGCGCGGTGTCCACACCGCTGCCGCGCAGCCCGTCCAGCAGCGCCTCGCCGAAGGCGTCGGCCGAGATCCGGGAGCAGAAGGCGGCGGGGGAGCCCAGCCGCCCCAGCGCGACCGCGGTGTTGTACGGTCCGCCGCCGCGCCGCGGCAGCAACGCCGGCAACGAGCTGTCCGGGGCGGGGACGTGCTCCCCGTCGGAGGCGGGCGGGTGAGGGCTCTGCGGGCTGGGGACGAGGTCGATCAGCGCCTCGCCGGCGACGACGATCACGGGGTGCGGTTCCTTTCCTGGGCGGCCCGGGGTGCGGCCGGGCGCATGGCCGGGGCGGGTTCGGCGCAGCCGCACGACGTGCGGTGCACCAAGGTGCAGGGGAGGCGGAGGGTGCGCGGGGGCCGCCCCGGGTCCTCCAGGCGCTCCAGCAGCAGCCGGACCGCCGCCGCCCCGATGTCCTTGCTGGGCTGGGCGATCGCGGTCAGCCGGGGCGTGAACAGGTCCGCCCACGAGAAGTCGTCGAAGCAGGCCAGCGCGGTGTCGCGGGGCACCTCCCGGCCCAGCTCGCGCAGCGCCCGCAGCGCGCCGATGGTCATCGCGTTGTTCGCGGTGACGATCGCGGTGGGCGGTTGGGCCCCGGCGAGCAGCTGCCGGGTGGCGTCCTGCGCGCCCGCGGCCTCGGAGTTGCCGCCGGCGAGGAGCCCGGGCACGTACGGCAGGCCGCGGGCGCGCAGCCCCGCGCGGTAGCCCTCGACCCGCTCGGTCGTGGTGCTCAGCCCGGGCAGCCCCGCCACCAGGCCGATCCGGGTGTGCCCCAAGTCGGCCAGATGCTCGACGAGTTGACGCACCGGCCCGGTGTTCTCGGCACACACCTGGTCGTGCTCGTCACCGACCAGCCGGTCCAGGAAGACGGCCGGCACCTTGCGCCGGGTCAGGTACTCCACCATCTCCCCGGGCTCCGCGGACGGTGCGACGATCACCCCGTCCACCCGTCGCTCGTGCAGCAGTTGGACGACCGTGCGCTCGTGCCGCGGGTCGTCGTGCGGATCGGCGATCAGCAGGCTGTAGCCGGCCTCCAGGGCGCCGGCCTCGACGCCCTGGAGGATCTCGGTGAAGTACGGGTTGCTGATCGCGGAGACCGCCAGGCCGATCGAGCGGGTACGGGAGGTGACCAGCGAGCGGGCCAGGGTGTTGTGGGTGTAGCCGAGTTCGTCGATGGCGCCGAGCACCGCGGCGCGGGTGCCGGGACGCACCGGCCGGGTCCCGTTCAGCACATGCGAGACCGTGGCGACCGAGACCCCCGCCCGCCGCGCCACATCCACCATCGTCGTCATCAGGCCCTTCCTTCCGCGTGTGCGCACCACGGTGGTGCCCCGCCCTCCAAGGCCTCCCGCGAACGCGACCACACTACGAGCATCCGGCCGAATACGTAAACGCTTACGCAAGCGTTTACGCGCTGCCTCCGTCCCCTCACGGAGCGGGTAAAGCGGTCGCCCGGCCCGCGTCCCCGGTGGCAGAGTGCGGCCATGGAACATCCAGGTGCCATGGATCGGGCAGAGGTCCTGCTCATCGGGGGACGCGCCGGGGTCGGCAAGACGACGGTGGGCTGGGAGATCTCCGCGCTGCTGCGCGCCGCGACCGTCCCGCACTGCGTCATCGAAGGCGACTACATGGGGCAGGCCCACCCCGCTCCGGAGGGTGACCCCCGCCGCAAGAAGATCGCCGAGCGCAATCTCACGGCGCTCTGGTCGAACTACGCCGCACTCGGCCACCGCCGCCTGATCTACACGAACACCGTGAGCGTGCTGACGGACAACGAGGAGATGTTCCGGCGCGCCATGGGGCGGAACGTCAGGCTCGTCCGGGTGCTGCTCACCGCGTCCGACACCACCACCCGCGAGCGGCTCACCGGCCGGGAACTCGGCTCGGAGCTGGCGCACGAGCTGCGGAGCAGCGCCCGTAAGGCGCGGATGCTGGACGAGCAGGCCCCCGCGGACGCGGTGCGGGTGGCGACCGACGGGCGTTCCGTCGGCGACATCGCGCGCGAGGTGGAGGCGGCCGCCGGCTGGCTGACGGGGGCCGGCAGCCGGTAACCCGTCGGCTCGGCGGCCTCCGTCGCGGCCATGCCTCAGGAGCCGGCCGACGGGAGGGGAGCCGGGCGTCCGGCCCGGGCGGAAGCGGAACGATCTGTGCCGGTATCGTCGGGAGCCGTCCGCCGCCGACGCCCCCGCCCCTGACCCCTGGAGCAGCCATGAGCCAGTCCCCCGACCGCCGAACCGTGCTGCGGGGGGCCGCGCTCGCCGGGGCCGCCGGTCTCGGGCTGGCGGCCTGCTCGCCGGGGGACTCGGGCGCGAACGCCTCGGCGGCGCCCGACGAGCCGGTCGACCTCGGGGCCGCCGCCGAAGTACCGGTCGGCGGCGCCAGGCTCTACCGGGAGGACCGGCTCGTGGTGTCGCAGCCCGCCAAGGGCACCTACAAGTGCTTCAGCGCCAAGTGCACCCACGCCGGCTGCATCCTGTCCGACGTCGAGAAGAAGGAGGGCAGCTGCCCCTGCCACGGCAGCCGCTTCGACGTCACCACCGGCGAGGTCATCCAGGGCCCGGCGACCGAACCGCTGCCCGAGGTCCCGGTCAAGGCCAGGGACGGCAAGCTGATCGCGGGCTGAGGCGCCGGGCCGTCCGCACCGGCGGACTCACCCCCAGTCCCAGGCGATGCCCAGTATTCCGGGCCGTACCCCCTGCTCCACGAGGTGCACGGCGCGGTGCGGCCCGCCGAGCGTCAGCTCCCCCTGACCGCTGCGCGGGGCGCCCGCCGAGGTCTGGGCGAAGCGGCGGCAGCGCACCGGCAGCGCCGCCTCGTCGAAGCGCACCTGGAGGACGTACTGCCCGCCGGAGAGGCTGAAACCGCGCAGGTACTCGGTGCTCGGACCACCGCTGCCGTCCTCGAAGGCATAGCCCAAGACATGGGTGTCACCGGCCCGCAGCCGGGCGTCGAAGAGCAGCTCGGCGACCACCACCCCGGTCTCGGCGTGCCCGCGGACCCGGCCCAGCCGGCAGTTCTCCGCGGCCCGCACCCGCACCCGGGACGTCTCACAGCCCGACTCGCCCCGGTGGATGGCGACATAGCGGTCCACGCCGTCCCGGTGGGCCCGGACCACCTGGAGCGATTCACGGGCGAGGAGCTGACGTCCCGCCCCGATGGCGACCCGTTCGTGATGGCCCACGGTGTGCAGCCCGCCGTCCACGGGCGTCTCCAACTCGGCGAACAGCTGCTGCAGCGTGGCGGAGGGCGCCATCAGGGAGCGGTACGAGCGGGCGGGCGGCCGCTCGGTCTCCGGGCGGGTGGTGCCCTCCGGCACCAGCAGCCGGTGCAGCGAGTGCGCGGGCAGGTCCAGGACCTCCTCCAGGGCCCGCACCGCGCGCAGCGACTCGGGGCGCTGCGGCCGCCGGGCCCCCTGCTGCCAGTAGCTCAGGCTGGTCACGCCGATGGTGATGCCGCGCTCGGCGAGCTTGTGCTGGACGCGGGTGAGGGCGAGGCCGCGCACGGTGAGCGCGGAGCGCAGCGCGAGATGGAACGGGCCGGTCTGCAGCAGCTGGGCCAGCTCGGCCGACTGCGGAGAGTTCTGTGCCATTGCCTCATTCCTCCGCGCGCGGGTGAACGTTCACCACGGGTTCGCGCGCTGCACACGCTGCCTGTCTGTTCACTGCGGTACGCCGGGCACCGGCCGTTCACATCCGGGCCCGTCCGTCCACACCCCCATGTGCTTCCGCATTGAAGCGTGTTGACCTGCCTGCGACAACACCTGATGCTCCTCAACAGCATCCGGATGCGCTCCTCTCACCCCTCACCCCCATGTCCGGGGGGAACGCCATGACCCGTGCACCCCACGCACGCCGTTCCGGTCGGCTCCACCACGGCACCGTACGGAGCGAGATCGACGCCGGCCGGCCCGTCGAGACCCGCATCCAGTGGTCCTCCGGGGCGGCCATATGCACGTGGTCTATAGCTATGACACAGATCGAAACTGGATCTACTGGGGTGATCCCTGGGCGACCAACTCCCGCTACAACTGGGGCGATTTCGACTACTACGCGAACGGAAGCACCTTCTCCTGGACGTACTCCCTGTACTGGAGAGGAGCCTGAGGGCATGACGAAGCGCACCGCCGTCCGCACCACCCTTCGCGCCGTCGCCGCAGGAGCGTTCGCGACCACCCTCATCGGCCTGGCCCCGCATGCCGCACTGGCCGCACCCGTTCCCGCGCCACCGGCCCCGGCCCGCGCGAGCGTCGCCGCCGCCCGCGAGGCGGCCACCGCCCCCGCGACGCTGGACACCCTCGCCCGCTTCTTCGCCGCCGACCGCAGGCGCGCCGGTACACAGGCTATGACCCCCGGCGCCGCGCACCGGGCCCCGCGCATCGAGGGCGGCACCGTACCCGTCTACGTCCTGTCACCGGACTTCGTACGCGGCAGAAGCGCGGCTCCCGTGGCCCGCCTGGAGTTCCTCGCCAGCAAGGCCGTCGCCGCCGACGGCCGCACGGCCTCCGTGTGGACCGTGCGGCGGGGCACCGCCTGGAAGGTCGTCGACATCGCCGACGGCGACGACGAGACCCGCTACACCGCGGCCGGGGCCGCGCGGGGCGGCACGGTCTTCCGGGAGCCGCAGACCGATGCCTGGTACGTCCAGCGCGGCGACCGGATCGAGCCGCTGGACCCCGACGCCCGCAAGGCCGTCGGGGCGCACGGTACGACCGTCGCCGCCTACCGAAAGCGGGTGGCGAAGGCCTACGGGGACAAGCTGCCGGGCTCTGCGTACGACCGGCGCGGCGAGGCCGGCGGCTACGGGCCGGCCGCCGCCGGGAAGCCGCAGGGCGAGCCGGTCCGGGCCCAGCAGCCCGTCGTGGCAGGCGCGTTCACGGACGAGCGACTGCCGGTGACCGCGGCCACCACCGTGGCGGGCGCCGCCGCCCTGCTGGCCCTGGGCCTGTCCACCGCGGCGGCCCTGCGCCGCCGACGCATCGGCTGACGGGGGCGGGCACCTGCCTGTCGGGTGTTCTTCGCGGGGAGCCGGCGGGGCGGCGTCCGTGCGATGGCGGCTGCGAGGCGGCGGCTTTGTGGTGGCGCCTGTGCGGCGGCGTCTGTGCGGGCGTCGGTGCTGGCGCACGGGGCGGCCTCGCCTTCGGCATCGGCAGCGAGGTTCTGCCGCCCGTTCTGCCGCCGCCTGTGTGCCCGCACGGGCACACGAACGGCGAGCAGGGCTTCCCCCGCCCCCTCCCCCTCTCCCCCTTCGGGGGAGGGGGCGGGGGGTGGGTTCGGGGGTGGGGGGGAGCAGAGCCGCCCCGCGAACCGCCCCACCCCACCAGCCCTCCCCGCCCCCTGCCCCCGCCCTCACCCCGCTCGCCACCCACCCCCGTACGCCCCGCCCGCCCACTGGCAAGCACGGTCCGGCACCCGTGATTGTCAGTGGCGGTCAGTAGGGTGGTGTGCATGGCAGACCCCAGTAGCTATCGACCCAAGCCGGGACAGATCCCCGACTCGCCGGGGGTCTATAAGTTCCGCGACGAACACGGCCGGGTCATCTACGTCGGCAAGGCCAAGAGCCTGCGCCAGCGCCTGGCCAACTACTTCCTGGACCTGGCCGGACTCCATCCGCGCACCCGCACGATGGTCACCACCGCCGCCTCCGTGGAGTGGACCGTCGTCACCACCGAGGTCGAGGCGCTCCAGCTCGAATACACCTGGATCAAGGAGTTCGACCCGCGCTTCAACGTCAAGTACCGCGACGACAAGAGCTATCCGTATCTCGCGGTGACCCTCAACGAGGAGTTCCCGCGCGTCCAGGTCATGCGCGGTGCCAAGAAGAAGGGCGTGCGCTACTTCGGTCCGTACGGCCACGCCTGGGCGATCCGCGAGACCGTCGACCTGATGCTCCGTGTCTTCCCCGTACGGACCTGCTCCGCCGGGGTCTTCAAGCGCTCCGCCCAGATCGGCCGCCCCTGCCTGCTCGGCTACATCGGCAAGTGCTCGGCCCCCTGTGTCGGCCGGATCTCCGCCGAGGAACACCATGAACTGGCCGAGGAATTCTGCGACTTCATGGCCGGCCGCACCGGTGCCTACATCCGCCGCCTGGAGCGCGGGATGCAGGAAGCGGCGGAGGAGATGGAGTACGAGCGCGCCGCCCGGCTGCGGGACGACATAGGGGCGCTCAAGCGGGCCATGGAGAAGAGCGCCGTCGTGCTCGCCGACGCCACCGACGCCGATCTGATCGCCGTCGCCGAGGACGAGCTGGAAGCCGCCGTCCAGATCTTCCACGTCCGCGGCGGCCGGGTGCGCGGCCAGCGCGGCTGGGTCACCGACAAGGTCGAGGCCGTCACCACCGGCGACCTCGTCGAGCACGCCCTCCAGCAGCTCTACGGGGAGGAGCGGGGCGACGCCGTCCCCAAGGAGGTGCTGGTCCCGGCGCTCCCCGAGCCCGTCGAGCCGATCGCCCAGTGGCTGTCCGGGCGCCGCGGCTCCCAGGTCTCGCTGCGCATCCCGCAGCGCGGCGACAAGAAGGACCTGATGGCCACGGTCGCCCGCAACGCCCAGCAGGCCCTGGGGCTGCACAAGACCAAGCGCGCCTCCGACCTGACCACCCGCTCCCGCGCCCTGGAGGAGATCGCCGAGGCGCTCGGCCTGGACGCGGTGCCGCTGCGCATCGAGTGCTTCGACATCTCCCACCTCCAGGGCGAGGACGTCGTCGCCTCGATGGTGGTCTTCGAGGACGGTCTCGCCCGGAAGAGCGAATACCGACGCTTCCAGATCAAGACCTTCCAGGGCCAGGACGATGTCCGGTCCATGCACGAGGTCATCGGCCGCCGCTTCAGGCGCTACCTCCAGGAGAAGCAGAAGGCCGGCGAGTGGACCGAGGAGCCGGCCGGGGACGCCCGCGTCGACGACAACGGCGCCACGGCCGCCGCCACCGGCCCGGCGCTCGCGGACGACCTGGAGCCGGACCCCATGGCCGGCCGTCCGACCGACGAGGACGGCCGTCCCAAGCGCTTCGCCTACCCGCCCCAGCTCGTGGTCGTCGACGGCGGCGCCCCGCAGGTCGCGGCCGCCCGCCGGGCCCTGGACGAGCTGGGCATCGACGATGTCGCGGTCTGCGGCCTGGCCAAGCGCCTCGAAGAGGTCTGGCTGCCCGAGGACGACGACCCGGTGGTGCTGCCCCGCAGCAGCGAGGGGCTCTACCTCCTCCAGCGCGTCCGGGACGAGGCACACCGCTTCGCGATCACCTACCAGCGCAGCAAGCGCGGCAAGCGGCTGAAGTCCTCGCCGCTGGACGCCGTCGCCGGGCTGGGCGACACCCGCCGCCAGGCACTGCTCAAGCACTTCGGCTCGCTGAAGAAGCTGCGGGCCGCGACGATCGAGGAGATCTGCGAGGTCCCGGGCGTCGGCCGCAAGACCGCGGAGACGGTCGCCGCGGCGCTGGCGGGAGCGGCGGCGCCCGCCCCCGCGGTGAACACCGCCACAGGAGAGATCATTGAGGATGACGGGGCCCCACCGGCCGCGTTGTCAGCAGAACGGGGGCAGGACCGATGAGCACACCGCAGGAACCGCAGGAAACCGAGAGAGACGGTGCACAGGTGAGTACGGGCACGACCGACCAGGGCGAGAGCGCCGCGATCCCCGAGTTGGTGATCATCTCCGGGATGTCCGGCGCCGGCCGCAGCACGGCCGCGAAGTGCCTGGAGGACCTCGGCTGGTTCGTGGTCGACAACATCCCGCCCGAGCTGATCGCGCCGATGGTCGAGCTGGGCGCCCGCTCGCAGGGCAACGTCGCCCGGATCGCGGTCGTCGTCGACGTCCGCGGCCGCCGCTTCTTCGCCAACCTCAAGGAATCGCTGGCCACCCTCGACGCGCAGAACGTCAAGCGCCGCATCGTCTTCCTGGAGTCCTCCGACGAGGCCCTGGTGCGCCGCTTCGAATCGGTGCGCCGCCCGCACCCCCTCCAGGGCGACGGCCGGATCGTCGACGGCATCGCCGCCGAACGCGACCTGCTGCGCGAACTCCGCGGCGACGCCGACCTGGTCATCGACACCTCCAGCCTCAACGTCCATGAGCTGCGCGCCAAGATGGACGCCCAGTTCGCCGGCGAGGAGGTCCCCGAGCTGCGCGCCACGGTCATGTCCTTCGGCTTCAAGTACGGCCTCCCGGTCGACGCCGACATGGTCATCGACTGCCGCTTCATCCCCAACCCGCACTGGGTCCCCGAGCTGCGCCCCTTCACCGGCCTCAACGAAGAGGTCTCCGGCTACGTCTTCAGCCAGCCCGGCTCCAAGGAGTTCCTGGACGGCTACGCCGAGCTGCTGCGGATCGTCGCCGAGGGCTACCGCCGTGAGGGCAAGCGCTACGTGACCATCGCCGTGGGCTGTACGGGCGGCAAGCACCGCAGCGTCGCGATGTCCGAGAAGCTCGCCCGCCGCCTGGTGGACGAAGGGGTGGAAACGGTCGTCGTCCACCGGGACATGGGGCGCGAGTGACCGGGCGTACACCACGGCTGCGCCGGGTCCGCCGGTTCGTTCCCAGCGGCCGTACGACGAAGGGCGCCACGCCCAAGGTGGTGGCACTGGGCGGCGGCATGGGCCTGTCCGCCTCGCTGACCGCGCTGCGCCGTATCACCGGTGATCTGACCGCCGTCGTCACGGTCGCCGACGACGGCGGCTCCAGCGGCCGCCTCCGCGACGAGCTGGGCGTACTGCCGCCCGGCGACCTGCGCAAGGCGCTGGCCGCGCTGTGCGGCGACGACGACTGGGGCCAGACCTGGTCCCGGGTGATCCAGCACCGCTTCCAGAGCGAGGGCGAGCTGCACGACCACGCGGTCGGCAATCTGCTGATCGTCGCCCTGTGGGAGCAGCTCGGCGACCATGTCCAGGCGCTCGACCTGGTCGGCAAGCTGCTGGGCGCGCACGGCCGGGTGCTGCCCATGTCGGCGGTGCCGCTGGAGCTCCAGGCACAGGTCAGGGGCCATGACCCGGCGCGCCCGGCCGAGGTCTCCACGGTCCGCGGCCAGGCCACCGTCGCGCTCACCCGCGGCGAGGTCCAGTCCGTCCACGTGGTCCCCGAGGACCCGCCGGCCGTCCCCGAGGCGGTCGCCGCCGTACGGGACGCCGACTGGGTGGTTCTCGGCCCCGGCTCCTGGTTCTCCTCCGTGATCCCGCATCTGCTGGTGCCGGAGCTGCGCGAGGCGCTGGAGGAGACCAAGGCCCGGAAGGTCCTTTCGCTCAACCTTGCGCCCCAACCGGGCGAAACCGATGGCTTCTCCCCGCAGCGTCATTTGGAGGTTTTGGCCCGACACGCCCCTAAACTCGCCTTCGACGTGGTGCTGGCCGACAAGGCCGCCGTGCCCGACATCGATGGTCTGACGGTTGCCGCCAAGCAGCTGGTCGGCAGCGAGGTCGAGCTGGCGGCGGTCGCCGCACAAGGAGACGACGCCCGGCCCTGCGCCGGGGGAGCCCCCGACCGGCACGACCCGGAGCTGCTGGCAGCCGCGTACGACCGTATTTTTCGGATGCATGGAAGGATCGGCCCATGGCGATGACGGCAGCGGTGAAGGATGAAATCTCCCGGCTCCCCGTCACCCGGACCTGCTGCCGGAAGTCGGAGGTCTCGTCGATCCTGCGGTTCGCGGGCGGTCTGCACCTGGTCAGCGGACGCATCGTGATCGAGGCGGAGCTGGACACGGGCATCGCCGCCCGCCGGCTGCGCAAGGACATCCTGGAGATCTTCGGGCACAGCTCCGACCTGGTGGTGATGGCCCCCGGCGGCCTGCGGCGCGGCAGCCGCTACGTCGTCCGGGTCGTGGCCGGCGGCGATCAGCTGGCGCGCCAGACCGGCCTGGTGGACGGCCGCGGCCGCCCCATCCGAGGGCTCCCGCCGCAGGTGGTCTCCGGCGCGACCTGCGACGCCGAGGCGGCCTGGCGCGGCGCCTTCCTGGCGCACGGCTCGCTGACCGAGCCGGGCCGCTCCTCGTCCCTGGAGGTCACCTGCCCTGGGCCCGAGGCGGCGCTCGCACTGGTCGGCGCCGCCCGCCGGCTCGGCATCGGCGCCAAGGCCCGTGAGGTGCGCGGCGTGGACCGCGTGGTCGTCCGGGACGGTGACGCGATCGGTGCCCTGCTGACCCGGCTCGGCGCCCATGAGTCGGTGCTCGCGTGGGAGGAACGGCGGATGCGCCGCGAGGTCCGCGCCACCGCCAACCGCCTGGCCAACTTCGACGACGCCAACCTCCGCCGCTCGGCGCGCGCCGCGGTCGCCGCGGGCGCCCGGGTCCAGCGGGCCCTGGAGATCCTGGGCGAGGAGGTCCCCGAGCACCTGGCGGCGGCCGGCCGGCTGCGCATGGAGCACAAGCAGGCCTCGCTGGAGGAGCTGGGCGCCCTCGCCGACCCGCCGCTGACCAAGGACGCAGTGGCCGGCCGGATTCGCCGGCTGCTGGCGATGGCCGACAAGCGTGCCCAGGACCTCGGCATCCCCGGCACCGAGTCCAACCTCACCGAGGAACTCGCCGAGGGCATGGTCGGCTGACGACCGGTGCCTCGCACCCCGCCGGGCATCCCCTCGCGCCCCCGGCGTCACTCCCGAAACGGTGCCGTCGGGGGAGGCGCGGGCGGGTGCGCACGAGAGCCGTTCACACCGCTCGTTTGAGGGGCCGGGAGCGCTTCTGGGCTCGCTCGTTTGAGGGCCCGAGAGCCCTTCTGTAAGTGCTCGTTTGAGGGGTCGAAAGCCCGTTTGTCAATGTCACGTACGTCTCTTATTGGGGGTAGGGTCGGAGGCGGTCGGGGACAGCCCATACAGCTCGCCGGTACCCCATCGGCGCACCTAACGAGGAGATCGGTTCGTGACGATCCGCGTAGGCATCAACGGATTCGGCCGCATTGGTCGCAACTACTTCCGCGCGCTCCTGGAGCAGGGTGCGGACATCGAGATCGTCGGTGTCAACGACCTGACCGACAACGCCACCCTGGTTCACCTGCTGAAGTACGACACCATCCTGGGTCGTCTCAAGCAGGACGTCAGCCACACCGACGACACCATCACGGTCGGCAACCAGACCTTCAAGACGATGGCCGAGCGCGACCCCGCGAACCTCCCCTGGGGCGAGCTGGGCGCCGACATCGTCATCGAGTCGACCGGCATCTTCACGAAGAAGGCCGACGCGGAGAAGCACATCACCGCCGGTGCCAAGAAGGTCCTGATCTCCGCGCCCGCCAAGGACGAGGACATCACGATCGTGATGGGCGTCAACAACGACAAGTACGACGCGGCCAAGCACCACGTCATCTCCAACGCCTCCTGCACCACCAACTGTGTGGCGCCGATGGCGAAGGTTCTCGACGAGAACTTCGGCATCGTCAAGGGCCTGATGACGACGGTCCACGCGTACACCAACGACCAGCGCATCCTGGACTTCCCGCACAGCGACCTGCGCCGCGCCCGCGCCGCCGCGGAGAACATCATTCCGACCTCGACCGGTGCCGCCAAGGCCACCGCCCTGGTCCTCCCGCAGCTCAAGGGCAAGCTGGACGGCATCGCCATGCGCGTCCCGGTCCCCACCGGCTCGGTCACCGACCTGGTCCTGGAGCTCGACCGCGAGGTCAGCAAGGACGAGATCAACGCCGCCTTCCAGAAGGCCGCCGAGGGCCAGCTCAAGGGCATCCTGGAGTACACCGAGGACCCGATCGTCTCCTCGGACATCGTGAACTTCCCGGCTTCGTGTACCTTCGACTCCGCCCTGACCATGTCCCAGGGCAAGCAGGTCAAGGTCGTCGGCTGGTACGACAACGAGTGGGGCTACTCCAACCGCCTGGTGGACCTGACCACCTTCGTCGGCGGACAGCTCTGATCGCTGGTTGACACCGAGGCACCGAGATGTGAGGACGGGGCTCGTAGGACGCGAAGGAGCGTCGTACGGGCCCCGTTCCATGGCCGAGCTACGCAAACACGGAGTCACTCCTCATGAAGACGATCGACGACCTTCAGGTCGCCGGGCAGCGCGTCTTTGTCCGCGCAGACCTGAACGTGCCGCTGGACGGCACCACCATCACCGACGACGGCCGTATCCGTGCCGTCGCCCCGACGATCGCCAAGCTCGTCGAGCGCGGCGCCAAGGTGATCGTCGCCTCGCACCTGGGCCGCCCCAAGGGCGCCCCCGACCCGGCCTTCTCGCTGGCCCCGGCGGCCACGCGGCTGGGTGAAATCCTCGGGCAGGACGTGGCGTTCGCGACGGACACGGTCGGCGAGTCCGCCCGGTCCGTGGTCGCGGGCCTGGCCGACGGCCGGGTGGCCGTGCTGGAGAACCTCCGCTTCAACGCGGGCGAGACCAGCAAGGACGACGCCGAGCGCGGAGCCTTCGCCGAGCAGCTCGCCGGCCTCGCGGACCTGTACGTGGGCGACGGCTTCGGTGCCGTGCACCGCAAGCACGCCTCCGTGTACGACCTCCCCAAGCGCCTTCCGCACGCCGCCGGCGACCTGATCGCCACCGAGGTCGGCGTCCTGAAGAAGCTCACCGACGACGTCAGGCGCCCCTATGTGGTCGCACTGGGCGGCGCCAAGGTCTCCGACAAGCTGGCCGTCATCGACCAGCTGATCGAGAAGGCCGACCGCATCCTGGTCGGCGGCGGGATGGCGTACACCTTCCTCAAGGCCAAGGGCCACGAGGTCGGCATCTCGCTGCTCCAGGAGGACCAGGTCCCGGCCTGCCTGGAGTACCTGGCGCGGGCCGAGAAGCGCGGTGTGGAGTTCGTGCTCCCCGTCGACGTGCTGGTGTCGTCCGAGTTCCCGGACCTCAAGACCAAGGCCCCCGCGAACCCGGCCGTGGTCTCCTCGGACGCCATCCCCGCAGACGAGGAGGGCCTGGACATCGGCCCGAAGACCCGCGAGCTCTACGCCGCGAAGCTCGCCGACGCGGGCACCGTCTTCTGGAACGGTCCGATGGGCGTCTTCGAGCACCCCGACTACGCCGGCGGCACCCGGGCCGTCGCCCAGGGGCTGCTGGACTCGCCCGCCTTCACCGTCGTGGGGGGCGGTGACTCGGCAGCCGCCGTGCGTCTGCTGGGATTCGACGAGAACGCATTCGGCCACATCTCGACCGGCGGTGGCGCCAGCCTCGAATACCTCGAAGGCAAGACGCTCCCCGGCCTCGCCGCTCTGGAGGACTGAACAACGTGACTGACCGCACCCCGCTGATGGCGGGCAACTGGAAGATGAACCTCAACCACCTCGAGGCCATCGCCCATGTCCAGAAGCTCGCCTTCGCCCTCGCCGACAAGGACTTCGACGCCGTAGAGGTCGCGGTCCTGACGCCCTTCACCGATCTGCGGTCGGTGCAGACGCTGGTCGACGGCGACAAGCTCAAGATCAAGTACGGCGCCCAGGACATCTCCGCGCACGACTCCGGTGCCTACACCGGTGAGATCTCCGGCCCGATGCTCGCCAAGCTGAAGTGCGCGTACGTGGCCGTCGGCCACAGCGAGCGCCGCCAGTACCACGGCGAGAACGAGGAGATCTGCAACGCCAAGGTCAAGGCCGCCTTCAAGAACGGCATCACCCCGATCCTGTGCGTCGGTGAGGGCCTGGACGTCCGCAAGGCCGGCAACCAGGTCGCGCACACCCTCGCCCAGGTCGACGGCGGTCTGGCGGACGTCCCGGCCGAGCAGGCCGAGACCGTGGTGATCGCCTACGAGCCGGTGTGGGCCATCGGCACCGGCGAGGTCGCCACCCCCGAGGACGCGCAGGAGGTCTGCGGTGCGATCCGCGGCCGCCTCGCCGAGCTGTACAGCCAGGAGCTGGCCGACAAGGTCCGTATCCAGTACGGCGGCTCGGTCAAGTCCGGCAACGTCGCCGCGATCATGGCGCAGCCCGACGTCGACGGCGCGCTGATCGGCGGCGCGGCGCTGGACGCGGACGAGTTCGTGAAGATCGTCCGCTTCCGCGACCAGTAGCCGCTATGACGAGGGGGAGCCCTCGTCGTACCCTGTCGGGGCCGGGACCGGTGCAGCGGCACCGCCCCCGGCCCCGCACCATTTGTTCCGTATATCGTGCTCCATACGTCCGTCCGTCAGTCCTAGAGAGTTGGTCCAGCCGTGGTCATCGGGTTCTCGATCGCCCTCATCGTCTTCAGCCTGCTGCTGATGATGCTGGTGCTCATGCACAAGGGGAAGGGCGGCGGTCTGTCCGACATGTTCGGCGGCGGTATGCAGTCCTCGGTCGGTGGCTCCTCGGTCGCCGAGCGCAACCTCGACCGCATCACCATCGTGGTGGCTCTGCTGTGGTTCGCCTGCATCGTCGTGCTCGGCATCCTGATGAAGCTCAGCAACTGACGCTGCGTCGGAGGTGCGGCCTATCATGAGGGAGGCGTCCTCGGACGGGTAACTCCAGCCACTGGACGCGCGTTGGGCCTTACGTAGACTGGGGCGTTCCGCAGCGCAGCTGCTGCGAGAGGCGTGCAGCACCATTACGCAGGGAGTTACGACCGTGGCAAGTGGCAACGCGATCCGAGGAAGTCGGGTCGGGGCGGGGCCGATGGGGGAGGCCGAGCGCGGCGAGTCCGCGCCGCGCACCCGCATCTCCTTCTGGTGCTCCAACGGGCACGAGACGCAGCCCAGCTTCGCCGGCGATGCGCAGGTTCCGGACACCTGGGACTGCCCGCGCTGTGGTTTCCCGGCCGGCAAGGACCGGGACAGCCCGCCGGACCCGCCGCGCACCGAGCCGTACAAGACCCACCTCGCCTATGTCCGCGAGCGTCGCAGTGACGCGGACGGCGAGGCGATCCTCGCGGAGGCGCTCGCCAAGCTCCGCGGTGAGATCTGACGGATCAGCACATCTCTCGTAAGGCCCGGCCGGAGGGGACACACCCCCTCCGGCCGGGCCTTCCGCGTCGGTGCTCCCTCACGGCGATACGCGCCCCTGTAGGGCCTGCGGTCCGCATCTGAGGTAGCGGATGGGGACGTTGCCCGAGGGTCACTGTCAGTGGTCGCCCGTACCGTTTTCCGTACGCGAGCGATGCGGACGGGGGCGGCATGGCGGACAGCGGAACGGGGACGAAGGCGGGCCCGGCGGCGGGCACGGGCGGGCCGCTCCGGGGCGGTGGCTTCGGCCGGCTGTGGGGCGCCGCCGCAGTCTCCCGCTTCGGTGACGCCCTGCGGGGCACGGCGCTCCCGCTGCTCGCCTACGCCCTGACGGATGACCCCCTGCTGATCTCGCTCGTCACGGCCTGCGGCTTCGTCCCCTGGCTGTTCTTCGGGCTGCTGGGCGGTGCGGTGGCCGACCGTGTGGACCCGCGGCGGGCGATGTGGGCCGTCGATGTGCTGCGGGGCCTGCTGATGGCCGGGTTCGCGCTGGCCGTGGCGTTCGACCGGGCGGGCATCGCACTGCTGCTCGCGCTGTCCTTCGCGCTCACCACCCTCCAGACGCTGTTCGACAACGCCGCCACGGCCCTGTTGCCCGCGGTGGTGCCCAAGGAGGCGCTGGCCGCCGCCAACGCCAGGCTGATGACCGGTCAGGAGCTGGCCGGCCGGTTCCTCGGCGGACCGCTGGCACCGGTGCTCCTCGCGCTCGGTGCCGCCCTCCCGTTCCTGGCCGACGGGGTGACGTACCTCGTCGCTGCCGTCCTCGTCGCCTCCTTGCGCGCCGCCCCACTGCCACGGGGGCCGGCCGCCGCCGGGCGTACCGTCCGGCGCGAAATCGGCGCGGGGATACGGCAGTTGTGGCGTGACCGGGTGCTGCGCGCCTTCTGTGTGTCGGTGGCGCTGGGCAATGTGGGCATCGGTGCGCTGATCGCGACCCTGGTGGTGGTCGTCAAGGGCGGGCTGGGCGCCGGGGACTTCGGGTATGCCGTGGTGACCACCGGCTACGGCATCGGGATGGTCCTGGGCGGGCTTCTCGCGGACCGGACGATCGCCGTGGCCGGCGGCAGGGGCCGCACTCTGCTGCTCGCCGGTGCGGTCCAGACCGTGGCGCTGGTGGGCTTCGGGACACTGCGTACGGTCTGGCTCGCGGCCCTGCTCCTGGGCCTGTTCGGCTTCGCCGGGATGGTGTGGAACGTCCTGGAGACCACCGTCGTGCAGCAGCGCAGCCCGGCGGGGATGCTCGGCAGGATCAGCGCCGCCTTCCGTACGGTCTCGGTCGCCGGGACACCGCTCGGCGCGCTGTGCGGCGGCGCGGCCGCCGCGGCGTTCGGCCCGAACACCCCCGCGCTGCTGGCCGCCGCCCTGCTGGCCCTGGGGACGGCCGCGTTGACACCTGTTCTTCACCGCCGCGACGACGCCCCGTCCGGCGGGGGACAGATACCTCCCATCGCGCCCTGATCAATTAGGTTGGGAGACGGCGGGGCCGGTACGAGATGAAGAAGGCTGATGTCCGAGATGAACGCAGAAGGCCGCAGCAGGCTCGATCAGCTGCCTGAGTGGACCGCGCTGGGCAAGCACCGTGAGCAGCTGGCGGAGGTGCATCTGCGCGAGCTGTTCGAGCGGGACCCGGGGCGCGCCGAGCGCTACACCCTCCAGGTCGGCGATCTGCACCTGGACTACTCCAAGCACCTGGTCACCGACGAGACGCTGGGGCTGCTGCGCGAGCTGGCCGCGGCGGCCGATGTGGCCGGGCTGCGGGACGCGATGTTCCGCGGCGAGAAGATCAACGTCACCGAGCGGCGCTCGGTGCTGCACACCGCGCTGCGCGCGCCCGGCTCGGCGGTCGTCACGAGCGACGGCGAGAACGTCGTCCCCGGTGTGCAGCACGTCCTGACCAGGATGGGCACCTTCGCCGACCGGGTCCGCTCCGGCGACTGGAAGGGCCACACCGGCAAGCGCATCAAGACCGTCGTCAACATCGGTATCGGCGGCTCGGACCTGGGCCCGGCGATGGCGTACGAGGCGCTGCGCGCCTTCACCCACCGGGACATGCAGTTCCGCTTCGTCTCCAATGTGGACGGCGCCGACCTGCACGAGGCGGTCCGTGATCTGGACCCGGCCGAGACGCTGTTCATCATCGCCTCGAAGACCTTCACCACCATCGAGACGATCACCAACGCCACCTCGGCCCGCGACTGGCTGCTGGCCGGTCTGGGGGCCGGGGGAGAGGCCGTCGCCAAGCACTTCGTGGCGCTGTCGACCAACGCCGGGAAGGTGGCGGAGTTCGGCATCGACACGGACAACATGTTCGAGTTCTGGGACTGGGTCGGCGGCCGGTACTCCTTCGACTCCGCGATCGGCCTGTCGCTGATGATCGCGATCGGTCCGGAGCGCTTCCGCGAGATGCTGGCCGGCTTCCACCTCGTCGACGAGCACTTCCGCACCGCCCCGCCGGAGGAGAACGCCCCGCTGCTGCTGGGCCTGCTCGGCATCTGGTACGGCAACTTCTGGGACGCGCAGGCGCACGCCGTGCTGCCCTACAGCCACTACCTCTCCCGGTTCACCGCCTACCTCCAGCAGCTGGACATGGAGTCCAACGGCAAGTCCGTGGACCGCCAGGGCAACCGGGTCAACTGGCAGACGGGGCCCGTCGTCTGGGGCACGCCCGGGACGAACGGCCAGCACGCCTACTACCAGCTCCTGCACCAGGGCACGAAGATGATCCCGGCCGACCTCATCGGCTTCGCCGAGCCGGTCGCCGACCTCCAGCCGGGGCTGGTCGCCCAGCACGACCTGCTGATGGCCAACCTCTTCGCCCAGGGCCAGGCGCTGGCCTTCGGCAAGACGCCGGACGAGGTACGCGCCGAGGGCGTGGCCGAGGAACTGGTGCCGCACAAGACGTTCCCGGGCAACCGCCCCACCACGACCGTCCTGGCCGGTGAGCTCAGCCCGTCCGTGCTGGGCCAGCTGATCGCGCTCTACGAGCACAAGGTGTTCGTCCAGGGCGCGGTGTGGAACATCGACTCCTTCGACCAGTGGGGCGTGGAGCTGGGCAAGGTCCTCGCCAAGCGCGTCGAACCGGCCCTGACCGAGGGCGCCGAGGTGCCGGGTCTCGACGCCTCCACGGCCGGTCTGGTCGCCGAGTACCGTCGGCTGCGCGGGCGTTGATCCGCCGGATCGCCGCCGGAGCGTCGCGGTGACGCCGTGGGCCCCGCACCCGGGAGGGTGCGGGGCCCACGGCCTTGCTGCGGTGTTCCTCAGGCCGATGCCGGCGGGTAGAGGTCGCGCGGCAGCTGGGACGCCGCCGCCTCGTCCAGCAGCCACAGGGTCCGGCTGCGGCCCCGTGCGCCGGCCGCCGGGGCCTGCACCTCACCGGCGCCGGAGAGGGCGATGGCCGCGGCGTTGGCCTTGTCCTCGCCGGCCGCCAGCAGCCAGACCTCCCGCGCCGCGCGGATCGCGGGCAGGGTCAGCGAGACCCGGGTGGGCGGCGGCTTCGGCGCGCCGTGCACCCCGACCACCGTCCGGTCCGTCTCGTAGACCGCGGGCAGCTCCGGGAAGAGCGAGGCGACATGGGTGTCCGGGCCGACACCCAGCAGCAGGACGTCGAAGGACGGCACCGGGCCGTGGTCCTCGGGCCCCGCGGCGGCGGCGAGTTCGGCCGCGTACGCCTCGGCGGCGGCGTCGGCGTCCTTGCCGTACGGGCCGTCCGACGGGGGCATGGGGTGCACCCGGGCCGGGTCCAGCGGAACGCTGTCCAGCAGCACCTCGCGGGCCTGGGTGTGGTTGCGCTCCGGATCGCCGTCCGGTGCGAACCGCTCGTCGCCCCACCACAGATCGAGCCGGGACCAGTCCACCGCGTCCCGGGCGGGCGCCTCGGCGAGGGCCGCGAGCAGCCCGTTGCCGTTGCGCCCGCCCGTCAGGACCACGGAGGCGGAGCCGCGGGCGGCCTGGGCGTCCACGATCTTCGTGATCAGCCGGGCCGCCGCGGCCTTGGCCATCAGCTCCTTGTCGCGGTGGACGACCACCTGCGGAGCACTCACTTGGCGGCCGCCTTCTTCGCGGGCTTCTTCGCCGCGGGCTTGGCGGCGCCGCTCTCGGCCGGCTTCTCCTCGGCGGCCGGCTGCTGCCCGCCCGCCGGCTGCGCGCCGTTGCCGTTGCCGTGACCGAGCCGGTCCACGCCGAACTTCAGCGCGGCGGCGTAGATCTCGTCCGGGTCGAGCCGGCGCAGCTCCTCGGCGAGCAGCTCGGAGGTTTCCCGCCGCTTGAGCGCCACCGCGCGGTCGGGCTGGCCGTGCATGGAGAGCGTGGCCAGCGAGCCGTCCGGGCGGTCCAGCACGATCGCGCCGATGCTGGACTCCATCCGGACCGCCGTCAGGCCGGGGCCGCCGGAGACCTTGCGGGTGACCGGAACGTTCAGCCGGTCGGCCAGCCACATGGCGAGCAGCTCACAGCTGGGGTTGAACTCCTCGCCGGTCACCTCGGCCGAGGTGACCGTGCACGGCGCCTGGTCGAGCGCCGCCGCCAGCATCGAGCGCCACGGCGTGATCCGGGTCCAGGACAGATCCGTGTCACCGGGCGTGTAGGTGTCGGCGCGGGCGGACAGCTCGTGGATGGGCTGCTCGTCGGCGTAGGCGTCGGTGACCCGGCGCTGGGCCAGCGCACCGAGCGGGTCCTGCGCGGGGGCCGCCGGGGCGTTGACCGCCCACCAGACCACGACCGGGGCGTCCGGCAGCAGCAGGGGCAGCACCACGGACTGGGCGTGGTCGATGACCTCGCCGTACAGCCGCAGCAGCACCGTCTCGCCGGTGCCGGCCTCCGTGCCGACCCGCACCTCGGCGTCCAGCCGGGCCTTGGCGCGGTCGCGCGGCGACCGGCTGACCCGCTTGATGACGACGAGGGTGCGCGAGGGGTGCTCGCGGGAGGCCTCGTTGGCCGCCTTCAGGGAGTCGTAGGCGTTCTCCTCGTCGGTGACGATGACGAGGGTGAGCACCATGCCGCTGGTCGGGGTGCCCACCGCGCGGCGGCCCTCCACCAGCGCCTTGTTGATCTTGCTGGAGGTGGTTTCCGTCAGATCGATCTTCATGGCCGACGCCAGCTCCGTCCGTCTCGTGCGAGCATTTCGTCCGCCTCGGCCGGGCCCCAGGTGCCCGCCGGGTACTGCGCGGGCTTGCCGTGCCGGTCCCAGTACTCCTCGATCGGGTCGAGGATGCGCCAGGACCGCTCCACCTCCTCCACTCGCGGGAAGAGGTTGGCGTCGCCGAGGAGGACATCGAGGATCAGGCGCTCGTACGCCTCCGGGCTGGACTCGGTGAAGGACTCGCCGTACGCGAAGTCCATCGACACGTCCCGTACCTCCATCGAGGTGCCCGGCACCTTGGAGCCGAACCGCACGGTCACGCCCTCGTCCGGCTGCACGCGGATGACCAGGGCGTTCTGCCCCAGCTCCTCGGTGGCGGTGTGGTCGAAGGGGGAGTGCGGAGCGCGCTGGAAGACCACCGCGATCTCGGTGACCCGGCGGCCCAGGCGCTTGCCGGTGCGCAGGTAGAAGGGGACGCCCGCCCAGCGGCGGTTGTCGATCGACAGCTTGATCGCGGCGTAGGTGTCGGTCTTCGACTTGGGGTCGATGCCGTCTTCCTGGAGATAGCCGACGGCCTGCTCGCCGCCCTGCCAGCCCGCCGCGTACTGCGCGCGGACGGTCTCCTTGCCGAGGTCCCTGGGCAGCCGGACCGCGCCCAGCACCTTGGTCTTCTCCGCGACCAGCGCGTCCGCCTCGAAGGAGGCGGGCTCCTCCATCGCGGTCAGCGCGAGCAGCTGGAGCAGGTGGTTCTGGATGACGTCACGGGCCGCGCCGATGCCGTCGTAGTAGCCGGCCCGGCCGCCGATGCCGATGTCCTCGGCCATCGTGATCTGGACGTGGTCGACATAGCTGCGGTTCCACAGCGGCTCGAACATCGTGTTGGCGAACCGCAGCGCCAGGATGTTCTGGACCGTCTCCTTGCCCAGGTAGTGGTCGATCCGGAAGACCTCGTGCGGCGGGAAGACCTCGTGCACGATCCGGTTGAGCTCCTTGGCGCTCTCCAGGTTGTGCCCGAACGGCTTCTCGATGACCGCGCGGCGCCAGGAGTCCTCCTTCTGCTCGGCCAGCCCGTGCTTCTTCAGCTGCTGGACGACCTTGGGGAAGAACTTCGGCGGCACGGACAGGTAGAAGGCGAAGTTGCCGCCGGTGCCCTGCGCCTTGTCGAGCTCGTTTATCGTCTCCTTGAGCGTCTCGAAGGCCTCGTCGTCGTCGAAGTTGCCCTGGACGAAGCGGCAGCCCTGCACCAGCTGCTGCCAGACCTCCTCGCGGAACGGCGTACGGGAGTGCTCCTTGACCGCCGTGTACACCTCCTGCGCGAAGTCCTCGTGCTCCCACTCGCGGCGGGCGAACCCGACGAGGGAGAAGCCCGGCGGCAGCAGCCCCCGGTTGGCGAGGTCATACACGGCAGGCATCAGCTTTTTCCGGGACAAATCGCCCGTGACGCCGAAGATCACCAGGCCCGACGGCCCCGCGATACGCGGGAGCCGTCGGTCCAGGGCGTCACGGAGCGGGTTGGCTCCGTGGGAATCAGTCAAGGGAGATCAGCCCTCCGAGGGAGCGAGGCGCTTGAGCTCCGCCTCCGTGGACTTGAGCAGGTCGTTCCAGGACGCCTCGAATTTCTCCACGCCCTCGTCCTCCAGCAGCTGGACGACCTCGTCGTACGAGATCCCGAGCCGGGCGATGGCTTCCAGGTCGGCGCGCGCCGCCCCGTAGCCGCCGCGCACGGTGTCACCGGTGATCTGACCGTGGTCGCCGGTGGCCTCCAGGGTGGCCTCCGGCATGGTGTTGACCGTGCCCGGGGCGACCAGTTCGTCGACGTACAGGGTGTCCTTGTACGCGGGGTCCTTGACGCCGGTCGAGGCCCACAGCGGGCGCTGCTTGTTGGCGCCGGCCTTGTCGAGCGCGGCCCAGCGCTCCGAGGAGAAGACCTCCTCGTACGCCTCGTAGGCCAGCCGGGCGTTCGCCAGCGCGGCCTTGCCCTTGAGGGCCTTGGCCTCGTCCGTGCCGAGCTTCTCCAGGCGCTTGTCGATCTCGCTGTCCACACGGGACACGAAGAACGACGCCACCGAGCGGATCAGGGACAGGTCCAGGCCCGCCTCCTTGGCCTTCTCCAGGCCCGCGAGGTAGGCGTCCATGACCTCGCGGTAGCGCTCCAGCGAGAAGATCAGCGTGACGTTGACGCTGATGCCGAGGCCGATGACCTCGGTGATCGCCGGCAGACCCGCCTTGGTGGCCGGGATCTTGATCAGCGTGTTCGGGCGGTCCACCAGCCACGCCAGCTGCTTGGCCTCGGCGATGGTCGGCGTGGTGCGGTGCGCCAGGCGCGGGTCCACCTCGATGGAGACCCGGCCGTCCTGGCCGCCGGTGGCGTCGAAGACCGGCCGCAGGATGTCGGCGGCGTCCCGGACGTCCGCCGTCGTGATCATGCGGATGGCTTCCTCGACGGTGACCTTGCGGGCGGCGAGGTCGGCGACCTGCTGGTCGTAGCCGTGGCCGTCCGAGATGGCCTTCTGGAAGATCGACGGGTTGGTCGTGACGCCGACGACGTGCTGCTGGTCGATCAGCTCGGCGAGGTTGCCGGACGTGATGCGCTGGCGCGACAGGTCGTCCAGCCAGATCGCCACGCCCTCGTCGGAGAGGCGCTTGAGTGCGTCTGTCATGGGTTCTGCATCTCCTACTTGTCGTGTACGGGCGTCAGCGCGCGGCGGCTTCGAGCGATTCCCGGGCGGCGGCGGCCACCGCGTCGGCGGTGAAGCCGAACTCGCGGAAGAGGACCTTGCCGTCGGCCGAGGCACCGAAGTGCTCCAGGGAGACGATGCGCCCGGCGTCACCGACGAAGCGGTGCCAGGTCAGACCGATGCCGGCTTCGACGGCGACCCGGGCCCGGACGGACGGGGGCAGCACACTGTCGCGGTAGGCCTGGTCCTGCTGGTCGAACCACTCGACCGACGGCATCGACACCACACGGGTGGGAACGCCCTCGGCCTGCAGCTGCTCGCGCGCCTCGACGGCGAGCTGCACCTCGGAACCGGTGCCGATCAGCACGACCTGCGGCGCGGTGTCCTGCCCGTCGGCGCCGGCGGCCTCGAAGCGGACGTAACCGCCCTTGGCGGCGGCCTCGTCGGCCGGGTACGTCGGCACGCCCTGACGGGTCAGCGCGAGGCCGTGCGGGGCACCCACGCCGTACTCCTTGGTGTAGCGCCGGAGGATCTCGCGCCAGGCGATCGCGGTCTCGTTGGCGTCGGCCGGGCGCACGACGTTGAGGCCCGGGATGGCGCGCAGCGAGGCGAGGTGCTCGATGGGCTGGTGGGTCGGACCGTCCTCGCCCAGACCGATGGAGTCGTGCGTCCACACGTACGTCACCGGCAGGTGCATCAGCGCCGACAGCCGGACGGCGTTGCGCATGTAGTCGGAGAACACCAGGAAGGTGCCGCCGTAGATGCGGGTGTTGCCGTGCAGCGCGATGCCGTTCATCTCCGCGGCCATGGAGTGCTCACGGATACCGAAGTGGATCGTGCGGCCGTACGGGTCGGCACCCGGCAGCGGGTTGCCCTCGGGCAGGAACGACGAGGTCTTGTCGATCGTGGTGTTGTTCGAGCCCGCCAGGTCGGCGGAGCCGCCCCACAGCTCGGGGATGACCCCGCCGAGCGCCTGGAGCACCTTGCCGGACGCGGCGCGGGTGGCCACCGCCTTGCCGGTCTCGAAGGCGGGGAGGTGCTCCTCCCAGCCCGCGGGCAGCTCGCCCGCGGCGATCCGGTCGAACTCCGCGGCACGCTCCGGGTTGGCGGCGCGCCAGTCGGCGAAGGACTTCTCCCACTCCTTCTTGGCGTCGCGGCCGCGGTCGAGGGCGGCGCGGGTGTGCGCGAGCACCTCGTCGGCGACATCGAAGGACTTCTCCGGGTCGAAGCCCAGCACGCGCTTGGTGGCCGCGACTTCCTCGTCACCCAGCGCCGAGCCGTGCGCGGCCTCGGTGTTCTGGGCGTTCGGGGCGGGCCAGGCGATGATCGAGCGCATCGCGATGAACGACGGGCGCTCGGTCTCGGCCTTGGCGGCGTCCAGGGCACGGGCGAGGCCCGCCGGGTCCAGGTCGCCGTTGGGCAGCTGCTCGACGCGCTGGACGTGCCAGCCGTAGGCCTCGTAGCGCTTGAGGGTGTCCTCGGAGACCGCGGTCTCGGTGTCACCCTCGATGGAGATGTGGTTGTCGTCCCACAGCAGGATGAGGTTGCCGAGCTTCTGGTGGCCCGCCAGGGAGGACGCCTCGGCGGAGATGCCCTCCTGGAGGCAGCCGTCACCGGCGATGCAGTAGATGGTGTGGTCGAAGGGCGAGGTGCCCTGCGCCGCGCCGGGGTCGAACAGCCCGCGCTCGTAGCGCGACGCCATCGCCATGCCGACCGCGTTGGCGACACCCTGGCCCAGCGGGCCGGTGGTGGTCTCCACGCCGGTGGTGTGGCCGTACTCGGGGTGGCCCGGGGTCTTCGAGCCCCAGGTGCGGAACGCCTCCAGGTCGGCCAGCTCCAGGCCGTAACCGGCGAGGTAGAGCTGGATGTAGAGGGTCAGGCTGGAGTGGCCCGCGGAGAGGACGAACCGGTCGCGGCCGGTCCAGTTCGCGTCCGCCGGGTCGTGCCGCATCAGCTTCTGGAAGAGAAGGTAGGCGGCCGGCGCCAGGCTCATGGCCGTACCGGGATGGCCGTTACCGACCTTCTGCACGGAATCCATGGCCAGGACACGGACGGTGTCCACTGCCCGCTGATCCAGTTCGGTCCACTCGAGATCTGTGGTGGTCGGCTTGGTGCTCACCCTGAGTCAGGGCTCCTCTCCACATGTCGAATGCCGCGGACGGTATGTCCGCCAGGCGGTGTCGAGCCTACCCCCGCGAGTGCGTGCGTCTTTTCGACGCTCAGTCGGTGTTTTCGGCGCTCAGTCGGTGCGGTGCGGCCCCGGCCGCAGGCCGCTTCGGGCGGCGAAATCAGGACATCTGACCTTCCCGTCTTCGATGCGAGGGTCTCCGGGCCCGGTCCGGACGACGGGCCCTAGCACCAGACTGCCGGGAGGTGGTCCGGTTCGCCTCCCGAACGCCGGGCGGACACCGGGGCGAAGGCGCCGCCGCGGCACCCCCGCCCGGCGCCCAACACGACCCCACCCCCGCGAAGATCGCCGTATGGCCAACGTCTAAAGTGGCGTGGTACGCGCAAGCCCTCTACCGCGTCTTCACCGCCGGAAGGGTTTGCATGCCTTATCTCTTCCGCGGCAGAGGCCGCTGATGTTACTTCCAGGGGTGTGCGTGACGGCCGTCGAATCCCGTCCTGCGGGGGTGTTCTCTCCGGTCCCCGGGAGTCCCGGTGAGCGGCCGTTCGGGGCCCGCGTCAAGGCGTTCGTGGCACTGACCAAGCCGCGGGTCATCGAGCTGCTGCTGATGACCACCGTGCCGGTGATGTTCCTGGCGGCCCAGGGCGTCCCCGATCTGTGGCTCGTCCTGGCGACCTGCATCGGCGGCTACCTCTCCGCCGGCGGCGCCGCGGCCTACAACATGTACCTGGACCGCGACATCGACGCGCTGATGGACCGCACGTCCCAGCGGCCGCTGGTCACCGGCATGGTGAGCCCCCGTGAATGCCTGGTGTTCGCCACCGCGCTCGCGGTCGGCTCCACCGCCTGGTTCTGGTACCTCGTCAACCCGCTGTCGGCGATGCTGTCGCTCGCGGCGCTGCTTTTCTACGTCGTCGTTTACACGATGATCCTCAAGCGCCGCACCTCCCAGAACATCGTCTGGGGCGGCATCGCGGGCTGTATGCCGGTCTTCATCGGCTGGTCGTCGGTGACGAACACCGTCTCCTGGGCCTCGTTCGTCCTCTTCCTGGTCATCTTCTTCTGGACGCCGCCGCACTACTGGCCGCTGTCGATGAAGGTCAAGGACGACTACGAGCGGGTCGGGGTGCCGATGCTCCCGGCCGTCGCGGGCAACAAGGTGGTCGCCCGGCAGATCGTCGCCTACAGCTGGGTGATGGTCGCGGTCTCGCTGCTGCTCCAGCCGCTGGGCTACACCGGCTGGTTCTACACCGCGGTCGCCCTCGTCTGCGGCGGCTTCTGGCTCAAGGAGGCGCACGGTCTCCAGGCCCGCGCGAAGGCCGGGATCACGGGCGCCAAGCTCAAGGAGATGCGGCTGTTCCACTGGTCCATCACCTATGTGTCGCTGCTGTTCGTCGCCGTCGCCGTGGACCCCTTCCTCCGCTGAGAAGAGGTGTGGGGGATCACCCTCACAATCGGCTGTACTCGCGGGTAGCATGCTGTTCATGGCAGACACCCAGCAGGCGGAAGAGCAGGTGGAGGCGGCGGCCGGCACGGCGGCCGACAAGCGGACCGGCCGGCGCACGGCCAGGCTCGCCAAGCAGATCCGCGCCTTCGCCGACAGCCACGGCGGCAGCGCCGAGGGCCAGCTCGCGCACCTCGGCCGCGGCCGCACCCGGATCGCCCTCGTCGGCGCCAACGGCGAGTGGGGCAACCTCGTCGCGGACTCCTTCGACTCCGCCAAGGACGCCGCCACGGCGGCCGGCATCACCCTCCAGGACGACTTCGACGGCGACCTCGCCGCCAAGGTCCGCACCGGCCCCTACGAGTGGTCCCGGATGGCCGGCATCCAGGTCGGCGGCCCGTCCAACGGCTGACGGGCGGTAACCGGGCGCCGTGCGCCGGAGCGTACGCCGGAAGCGGAGCCCGATACCTCACCACCACCTCGTCCGTTAAGCCCACCAGGCGCGGCGCTCCGGCCACGCCCGGCGGGCTCTCGGCGAGGGAGAAGCGGATGGACGGCCTTCCCTTCCTGGCAGATCAGCCGCCGCTCATCGACCAGTACAGCGTCGGCGCGGTGCACGACGAGCTCGGCCTCGGCTCCTTCGAGACCCACCTCGCCGCCGCGGCCGGCGCCCACGGCCCGGCCCCCGTCGGCGCCAGCTACTTCGACAGCTTCACCGGGCTCGCGATACGCCGCTGGTGCCCGCCGCTGCTCGGCCTGGAACCGCACTGTCCGCCCGCCCGCTATCTGGCGCGCCGGCGCGAGGTCGGCGCCTACCGGGCCGGACGCCTGCTGCTGCGCGGCTCCGGCATCGGCACGTTCCTGCTCGAGGCCGGGACCCCGGGCAACCTGACCTCGGCCACCGAACTCGGCACCGCCGCCGCGGCCCACGCCCACGAGGTCGTCCGGCTCGAACCGCTCGCCGAGCAGGTCGCCGACACCTCCGGCAGCGTCGACTCCTTCCTCGGCTACACCGCCGAGGCCCTCTACGCCGCGGCCCAGCACGCCGCCGCCTTTGCCTCCGGCGCCACCCACTGTGAGGGGCACGCCCCGGAGGCCGGAGAGGTGCGGCGGGCGGCGGACCGCTGGCTGCGCGGCCGCCGCCCGGGGGAGCGGCTCACCGAACCCGCGCTCGTCCGGCATCTGCTGTGGAGCGCGGTGGCGACCGGGCTGCCGGTGCAGCTGCACTGCCCCGATCCCCAGCCGCTGGCGGCCTTTCTGCGCGCCACCGCCGGCATCGGCTCGGATCTCGTCCTGCTGCCGGAGACACCGCACCACCGGCGGGCGGCGCAGCTCGCCGCGGTGCACGCCCATGTGTACGCGGACGCCGGGCCCCGGCCCGAGGAGACCCTGGGCCAGGCGCCGTTCGGCAAGCTGCTGTTCTCCTCGCGCGCCCGCGCACTGCCCGAGCTGTATGTGACCGGCGCCCGGTGCTTCGTCCGCGCCATGGCACGCCTCGTACGGGAGTGGACCGACGAGGGGCTGTGCGGGTCCGAGGACGGGCGGCGGATCACCGAGACCGTCGGGTTCGGGACCGCGCGCCGGGTCTACCGGCTGGCGGCGGAGGCCGCCTGAGGCTCCGGTGCCTCGTGCTCGCCGGAGGGGGCGGGCTCGCCGGGCTCCTCCTCCAGGAGCGGACCGCGGTCGCGCAGGGAAAGACAGACCCGCAGCACCCAGATCCACACGAGGGCCGAGCCCAGCATGTGGAGCCCGATGACGATCTCGGGCAGGCCCGTGAAGTACTGGATGTAGCCGATGACGCCCTGCGCGGCGATACAGGCGAACAGCTCCAGGAGCATCCGGCGCGGTGCGGCGGGCGCCTTGACGGCGCGCAGGGTGAACCACAGGGCGACGGACAGGCCGACGACGATGTAGACGAAGTCGACGTGGAGCTGGGTGATCTCCTGCCAGTCCAGCGGGATGCGGTGGACCTTCTTGGCGTCGCCCGCGTGCGGCCCCGTGCCGGTGACGACCGTGCCGATGACGGTGAGCGCGCCGGTCGCGGCCACCAGCAGCCAGGCCAGCTGCCGCGCCGGACGGGCGACCAGGTCGCGCGCCTCCTCGTCGCCCTCGGACGCCCGCTTCCAGCTCAGCACGGCGACCGTGAGCAGCGCCGTGGCCGCGAGGAAGTGGGAGCTGACGATGTACGGGTTCAGGCCGGTCAGGACCGTGACACCGCCGATGACGGCGTTGCTCATGACCAGCCAGAACTGCGCCCAGCCGAGCCGGGTGAGCGAGCGGCGCCGGGGGTGGCGGGCGCGGGCGGCGATGATGAACAGCCCGACGACCGCGCACAGCACATACGTCAGCATGCGGTTGCCGAACTCGATGAGGCCGTTGATGCCCATCGCGGCGGTCGGAGTCAGGCTGTCCGGGGTGCACTTGGGCCAGGTCGAGCAGCCCAGCCCGGACTGGGAGAGCCGGACCGCGCCGCCCGTGACGACGATGATCACGGCCATCACGACGGTGGCCAGCGCGGCCCGTCGCACGAAGGCCGCGGACGGCTGCCAGCGGCGGGCGATCAGCTCAAGAGGATTCAGCGTGTTCGGCACGGGAGTCATCGTAGGCGGCCCCTTGTGCAAACTTTCACGAGGGGTGCGTTCGCGACGGAAGCACCTGTCCGGGTCGTGCCCCGGCCGCTCACTCCCAGCGGAAGAGCCGCGCCGCTGCGCCCAGTCCGAGCACCGCCCACACGCCCAGGACCCCGAGGTCCGTCCAGGGGACGCCGGCGCCGTGCTGGAGCACGTCGCGCAGCCCGTCGGACAGCGCCGTGATCGGCAGCAGTCCGAGCACGCTCTGGGCCGCGGCCGGGAACTTCTCCAGCGGGACGATCACACCGCCGCCGACCAGCAGCAGCAGGAAGACCAGGTTGGCCGCGGCCAGGGTGGCCTCCGCCTTGAGGGTGCCGGCCATCAGCAGGCCCAGGCCCGAGAAGGCGGCGGTGCCCAGGAGGAGCAGTGCCACCACGGCGAGCGGGTTGCCGTGCGGGGACCAGCCCAGCGCGAAGGCGACCGCCGTCAGCAGCGCGACCTGGAGAATCTCGGTGACCAGTACCGCACAGGTCTTGGCGGTCATCAGCCCCCAGCGCGGCAGTGGCGAGACGGCGAGCCGCTTGAGCACGCCGTAGCGCCGCTCGAATCCGGTCGCGATGGCCTGGCCGGTGAAGGCGGTCGACAGCACGGCGAGCGCCAGGACGCCGGGCGCCAGGAAGTCGACGGACCGGCCCGCGCCGCCGGCCGTGTCCGTGGGCACCGCGATGATGTCGACGGCGGAGAACAGCACCAGCAGCAGCGTCGGGATGATCACGGTCAGCAGCAGCTGCTCGCCGTTGCGCAGCAGCATCCTGGTCTCCAGGGCCGCCTGCGCGCGGATCATCCGGGGCAGCGGGGCGGCGCCGGGCCGCGGGCTGAAGGTACCGGCGGTGACACCGGCCTCGGTGGTGGTCATGCGCGCAGCTCCTTGCCGGTCAGCTCCAGGAAGACGTCCTCCAGGGTGTGGCGTTCGACGGCTATCGCGTCGGGCATCACGCCGTTCTGGGCGCACCAGGAGGCGACGGTGGCCAGCAGCTGCGGGTTGACCTTGCCGTGCACGCGGTAGACGCCGGAGGCGGGCTCCGCGGCGGCGCTGTCGGCGGGCAGGGCCTTGAGCAGCGAGGCGAGGTCGAGTCCGGGGCGGCCGGTGAAGCGCAGGCTGTTCTCCGCGCCGCCGCGGCACAGCTCGTCGGGCGTGCCCTGGGCGATCACCCGGCCGCCGTCGATGATCGCGACATCGTCGGAGAGCTGTTCGGCCTCGTCCATGAAGTGCGTGGTCAGTACGGTGCTGACGCCGTCGGCGCGCAGTTCCCGTACGAGGTCCCAGGTGGCGTGCCGGGCCTGGGGGTCGAGGCCGGCCGTCGGCTCGTCCAGGAAGACCAGTTCGGGGCGGCCGACCACGGCCATCGCCAGCGCCAGCCGTTGCTGCTGGCCGCCGGAGAGCCGCCGGTAGGGGGTGCGGCCGCAGCTGCCCAGGCCGAGCCGGTCGACGAGCGTGCCGACGTCGAGGGGGTGGGCGTGCAGGGTGGCGGTGTGCCGCAGCATCTCCTCGGCCCTGGCGCCCGCGTAGACACCGCCGGACTGCAGCATCACGCCGATCCGCGGCCGCAGCGCCGCCGCGTCGGCGACCGGGTCCAGGCCCAGAACCCGCACCCGGCCGGCGTCCGGGCGGCGGTAGCCCTCGCAGGTCTCGACGGTGGTGGTCTTGCCGGCGCCGTTCGGTCCGAGTACGGCGGTCACCGTGCCGCGGGCGACGGTCAGGTCGAGGCCGTCCACGGCGGTCTTGGTGCCGTAGCGCTTGACCAGGCCGGTGATCTCGACGGCGGGCTCGCGGCCGGCGGGCCGGGGGGCGCCCCCCGGGGAGGTGCTGGGCATGCCGGGCAGTCTACGGAGAGTGGCGGGCATGCCTCCAATGGGGGCGTGGGCCCGGACCGGTGTCCGGTTCCCCGGTCCGGCGGTGTGGGGCGGAACGGATTTCCGGCGGCCCGCGGGCCCGGTGCGGCCCCGTCGGTCCGGGGGCACCCGCGCAGGTCGGCGCGGCGATCGAGGTGCCGCGGGTACTTGAAATTAGGTAACCCTAAGTGATAGAGGCCACCCGTCCGTGGCCCGGACGAGGCTTGAATCACTTTGACGAATTACGCAACAATGGCGTTGTGAAATACGCGAGCGAGGAACTGGAAGGGCCTGAGGTCGAGCAGACCGACGGGCCGGCCGCCTCCGCGCCCGAGCAGGCCGAGCGGCGGGGCCCCGCCCCGCAGGCTCCGGCGCCGCACGACGAACAGCAGGGCACCCGCAACAGGGTCGCCCGCTCCATCCTCGACCACGGGCCGTCCACCGCGGCCGAGCTGGCCCTCCGCCTGGAGCTGACCCAGGCCGCTGTCCGCCGGCACCTGGACGCGCTCGCCGCCGAGGGTGTCGTCGAGCCCCGCGAGAAGCGGGTCTACGGGACCCGCGGCCGCGGCCGCCCGGCCCGTGCCTTCGCCCTCACCGACTGCGGTCGGGACGCCTTCGACCAGGCCTACGACCAGCTCGCCTCCGACGCGCTGCGCTGGATCGCGCAGAGCGCGGGCGGCGGCGAGCAGGGCGAGGCGGCCGTCGCCGCGTTCGCCCGCGCCCGGCTCGCCGCGCAGGCCGAGGGCTACCGCGAGGCGGTCGAGGCCGCCGAGCCGGAGGCCCGTACCGAGGCCCTTGCGAAGGCGTTGACCGCGGACGGGTACGCTGCTACGGCGCGCAGCGCGCCCAATCCCCAGCTCGGTGAGCAGCTCTGCCAGCACCACTGCCCGGTCGCCCATGTCGCCGAGCGGTACCCGCAGCTGTGCGAGGCGGAGACCGAGGTCTTCTCCCGATTGCTCGGGACCCATGTACAGCGCCTTGCCACCATCGCCCACGGCGACGGGGTCTGCACGACCTTCGTTCCGAAGGCCGGGGCCGGCAAGGCCGCTCACAGCACCGCACGCACCACCAAGACCACCACAGCATCTGCAAGCACGGCCGGGAGGAACCCCGCATGACGCTCCCCACGGAGACTGCTCACCCTGAGCTCGAGGGTCTGGGTAACTACGAATACGGCTGGGCCGACTCCGACGTGGCCGGCGCCTCGGCGAAGCGCGGTCTCTCCGAGGCCGTCGTCCGCGACATCTCGTCGAAGAAGAACGAGCCGGAGTGGATGCTCAAGCTCCGTCTCAAGGGCCTGAAGCTGTTCGACAAGAAGCCCATGCCGCAGTGGGGCTCGGACCTGTCGGGCATCGACTTCGACAACATCAAGTACTTCGTCCGCTCCACCGAGCAGCAGGCCGCCTCCTGGGAGGACCTGCCCGAGGACATCAAGAACACCTACGACAAGCTCGGCATCCCCGAGGCGGAGAAGCAGCGCCTGGTCGCCGGTGTCGCCGCGCAGTACGAGTCCGAGGTCGTCTACCACCAGATCCGTGAGGACCTGGAGGAGCAGGGCGTCATCTTCCTGGACACCGACACCGCGCTCAAGGAGCACCCGGAGCTCTTCCAGGAGTACTTCGGCACGGTCATCCCGGTCGGCGACAACAAGTTCGCGTCGCTGAACAGCGCGGTGTGGTCCGGCGGCTCGTTCATCTACGTGCCCAAGGGTGTCCACGTCGACATTCCGCTGCAGGCCTACTTCCGGATCAACACCGAGAACATGGGCCAGTTCGAGCGGACGCTGATCATCGTCGACGAGGACGCCTACGTCCACTACGTCGAGGGCTGCACGGCGCCGATCTACAAGTCGGACTCGCTGCACTCCGCGGTGGTCGAGATCATCGTGAAGAAGGGCGGCCGCTGCCGCTACACGACCATCCAGAACTGGTCGAACAACGTCTACAACCTGGTCACCAAGCGCGCCGTCGCCTACGAGGGCGCGACCATGGAGTGGGTCGACGGCAACCTCGGCTCCAAGGTGACCATGAAGTACCCGGCGGTCTACCTCATGGGCGAGCACGCCAAGGGCGAGACGCTGTCCATCGCCTTCGCGGGCGAGGGCCAGCACCAGGACGCCGGCTCCAAGATGGTCCACATGGCGCCGAACACCTCCTCCAACATCGTCTCCAAGTCGGTGGCGCGAGGCGGCGGCCGGACCTCCTACCGCGGTCTGGTCGAGATCGGCGAGGGCGCCGCGGGCTCCAAGTCCAACGTGCTGTGTGACGCCCTGCTGGTGGACACCATCTCCCGTTCGGACACCTACCCCTACGTCGACGTCCGCGAGGACGACGTGTCGATGGGCCACGAGGCGACCGTCTCCAAGGTCAGCGAGGACCAGCTCTTCTACCTCATGGCACGCGGCCTGTCCGAGGACGAGGCCATGGCGATGATCGTGCGCGGCTTCGTCGAGCCGATCGCCCGTGAGCTGCCGATGGAGTACGCGCTGGAGCTCAACCGCCTGATCGAGCTGCAGATGGAAGGCGCGGTCGGCTGACGGCCCCGGCACACTCAACGACCGACGCGGCGGCCGTCCTGCGGGCAGGCCGAGGATCGCAACCAGAAAGTGAGCACTACGACAGCCATGGCTGAGGCTCAGAACATCCCGGCCGGTTCCACGACCACCGGCTCCCTTGCGGTGGCTGCGGAGTCCACCGTCGCCACCCGGATGAGCGCCCCGCCGTCCTACGACGTGGCGGACTTCCCGGTGCCGCACGGCCGCGAGGAGGAGTGGCGCTTCACGCCCCTCGCGCGCCTCAAGGGCCTGCACGACGGCAGCGCCGAGGCCGGCGGCCCCGACCTGAAGATCGACATCACCGCGCCCGAGGGCGTCACGCATGAGCTCGTCGACCGCGCCGACCCCCGGGTCGGCAAGGCCGGCAAGCCCGTCGACCGGGTCGCCGCCCAGGCGTACAGCTCGTTCGAGAAGGCGTCGGTGATCTCGGTCCCCAAGGACGCCCAGCTCTCCGAGCCGATCCGGATCACCGTCCACGGTGAGGGCGGCACGGCCTACGGCCACCAGGTCATCGAGCTCGGCGCGTTCGCCGAGGCCGTCGTCGTCATCGACCACACCGGTGACGCGGTGCTCGCCGCCAACGTCGACTACCTCCTCGGTGACGGCGCCAAGCTGACCGTCGTCTCCGTCCAGGACTGGGACGACCACGCGGTCCACGCCGGCCAGCACAACGCCCTGGTCGGCCGGGACGCGAGCTTCAAGTCCGTGGTCGTCACCTTCGGCGGCGACCTCGTCCGGCTGCACCCGCGGGTCACCTACGCGGCGCCCGGCGGCGAGGCCGAGTTCTACGGTCTGTACTTCACCGAGCAGGGCCAGCACCACGAGCACCGGCTCTTCGTCGACCACGAGGCGGCCAACTGCCGCTCCAACGTGGTCTACAAGGGCGCGCTGCAGGGCGAGGACGCACACGCCGTGTGGATCGGTGACGTCCTGATCCAGGCCGCCGCGACCGGCACGGACACCTACGAGCTCAACCGCAACCTCGTCCTCACCGACGGCGCGCGGGTCGACTCGGTGCCCAACCTGGAGATCGAGACCGGCGAGATCGTCGGCGCCGGCCATGCCTCGGCGACCGGCCGGTTCGACGACGAGCAGCTCTTCTACCTGATGGCCCGCGGCATCCCGGCCGACGAGGCCCGCCGGCTGGTCGTCCGCGGCTTCTTCGCCGAGCTGGTCCAGCAGATCGGTCTCCCGGACGTCGAAGAGCGTCTGATGAGCAAGATCGAGGCCGAGCTGGAAGCGGCCGCGGCATGACGTACGTACGCGCAGCGGCGCTGAGCGAGCTGGAGGAGGACACCCCCAAGCGGGTGGAACTCGACGGCACGCCGGTCTCGCTTGTCCGCACCGAGGGCGAGGTGTTCGCGATCAACGACATCTGCTCGCACGCGAACGTCTCCCTCTCGGAGGGCGAGGTCGAGGACTGTTCGATCGAGTGCTGGCTGCACGGTTCGAGCTTCGACCTGCGCACCGGCAAGCCGAGCGGCCTTCCCGCGACGCGCCCCGTCCCCGTATACCCCGTAAAGATCGAAGGGGACGACGTGCTCGTCTCCGTCACCCAGGAGTCCTGAGTCACCCATGGCAACGCTTGAGATCCACGACCTGCACGTCTCCGTCGAGGCCGAGAACGGTCCGCGCGAGATCCTGAAGGGCGTCGACCTGACTGTGAAGCAGGGCGAGACGCACGCCATCATGGGCCCCAACGGCTCCGGCAAGTCGACTCTCGCCTACTCCCTCGCGGGTCACCCCAAGTACACGATCACCGGCGGCACCGTCACCCTCGACGGCGAGGACGTCCTGGAGATGTCCGTCGACGAGCGCGCGCGGGCCGGCGTCTTCCTCGCCATGCAGTACCCGGTCGAGGTGCCCGGCGTCTCGGTCTCCAACTTCCTGCGGACCTCCGCGACCGCGATCCGCGGTGAGGCCCCCAAGCTGCGGCTGTGGGTCAAGGAGGTCAAGGAGGCCATGGAGCGTCTCCAGATGGACCCCTCGTTCGCCGAGCGCAACGTCAACGAGGGCTTCTCCGGCGGTGAGAAGAAGCGCCACGAGATCCTCCAGCTGGAGCTGCTCAAGCCGGCCATCGCGATCCTCGACGAGACCGACTCCGGCCTGGACGTCGACGCGCTGCGCACCGTCTCCGAGGGCGTCAACCGCGTCCGCGAGACCGGCGAGGTCGGCACCCTGCTGATCACCCACTACACGCGCATCCTGCGCTACATCAAGCCCGACCACGTCCACGTCTTCGCCAACGGCCGGATCGCCGAGTCCGGCGGCGCCGAGCTCGCCGACAAGCTGGAGGCCGAGGGCTACGAGGCTTACACGAAGGGTGGCGCAACCGCGTGACACAGCTGCCGGGCCTCCTCGACACCGAGGCGATCCGTAAGGACTTCCCCATCCTGGATCGCCAGATCCATGACGGGAAGAAGGTCGTGTACCTGGACAACGCGGCGACCTCGCAGAAGCCGCGTCAGGTCCTCGACGCCCTGAACGCCTACTACGAACGTCACAACGCCAACGTCCACCGCGGCGTGCATGTGCTCGCCGAGGAGGCCACGGCGCTGTACGAGGGCGCGCGGGACAAGGTCGCCGCCTTCATCAACGCGCCGAGCCGCGACGAGGTGATCTTCACCAAGAACGCCTCGGAGTCGCTCAACCTCGTGGCCAATATGCTCGGCTGGGCCGAGGAGCCCTACCGGGTGGACCGCGAGACCGAGATCGTCATCACGGAGATGGAGCACCACTCCAACATCGTGCCGTGGCAGCTGCTCTCGCAGCGCACCGGCGCGAAGCTGAAGTGGTTCGGCATCACCGACGACGGCCGGCTCGACCTGTCCAACATCGACGAGGTCATCACGGAGCAGACGAAGATCGTCTCCTTCACGCTGGTCTCCAACATCATGGGCACCGTCAACCCGGTCGAGACGATCATCCGCCGTGCCCAGGAGGTCGGCGCGCTGGTCTGCATCGACGCCTCGCAGGCCGCCCCGCACATGGTGCTGGACGTGCAGGCGCTGCAGGCCGACTTCGTGGCCTTCACCGGCCACAAGATGTGCGGCCCGACCGGCATCGGCGTCCTCTGGGGCCGCCAGGAGCTGCTGGAGGACCTCCCGCCGTTCCTCGGCGGCGGCGAGATGATCGAGACCGTCTCGATGCACTCCTCGACGTACGCGCCCGCGCCGCACAAGTTCGAGGCCGGTACGCCCCCGATCGCCCAGGCCGTCGGCCTCGGCGCGGCCGTGGACTACCTCACCTCGATCGGCATGGACAACATCGCCGCGCATGAGCACGCGATCACCGAGTACGCCGTCAAGCGGCTGCTGGAGGTCCCCGACCTGCGCATCATCGGCCCGAGCACGGCCGAGGACCGCGGGGCGACGCTCTCCTTCACGCTCGGCGACATCCATCCGCACGACGTCGGCCAGGTGCTGGACGAGCAGGGCATCGCGGTCCGGGTGGGCCATCACTGCGCACGGCCGGTCTGCCTGCGCTACGGAATTCCCGCGACCACGCGAGCGTCGTTCTATCTGTACTCCACGCCCGCCGAGGTCGACGCCTTGGTCGAGGGCCTGGAGCACGTCCGTAACTTCTTCGGTTGAGACACGACAGACCGGTTGACCACGTACGGCGGATGAGGACGAGGACTGACTGAGCCGTGAAGCTGGATTCCATGTACCAGGACGTCATCCTGGACCACTACAAGCACCCCCATGGGCGCGGTCTTCGGGACGGCGACGCCGAGGTGCACCATGTCAACCCCACGTGCGGTGACGAGATCACGCTGCGCGTGCGGCTCGACGGCGCGACGATCGAGGATGTGTCCTACGAGGGCCAGGGCTGCTCCATCAGCCAGGCCAGCGCGTCGGTGCTCAACGAGCTCCTGGTGGGCAAGCAGCTCGGGGACGCGCAGAAGATCCAGGAGACCTTCCTGGAACTGATGCAGTCCAAGGGGCAGCTCGAACCGGATGACGCGATGGAGGAGATCCTGGAGGACGCCGTGGCGTTCGCCGGAGTCTCGAAGTACCCGGCGCGCGTGAAGTGCGCGCTGCTCAGCTGGATGGCCTGGAAGGACGCCACGGCCAAGGCCCTCTCCGAGGAGGCGAAGACCGCATGACCGACACCCCGACCACCACGAAGCCCGCCTCCGAGGAGGAGGTCCGCGAGGCGCTGTACGACGTCGTGGACCCCGAGCTGGGCATCGATGTCGTCAACCTCGGGCTGATCTACGGCATCCACGTCGACGACGCCAACATCGCCACCATCGACATGACGCTGACCTCCGCGGCCTGCCCGCTGACCGACGTCATCGAGGACCAGGCGAAGTCCGCCACGGACGGCATCGTCAACGAGCTGAAGATCAACTGGGTCTGGATGCCCCCGTGGGGCCCGGACAAGATCACCGACGACGGCCGCGAGCAGCTCCGCGCCCTGGGCTTCAACGTCTGAGAGTCGCGCCCGACAGTCGAGCCGAAACGGCCGTGTCCCCGGAAAACCCGGTGGGCACGGCCGTTTCGCCGTTCCGGGGCGCGCCCGGCCGGTCCGTGGAAGCGTGGCCGGAATTCGATGTGTACGCCCGTACGCAACGTTGTGTACGCTCGTACGCATGGGCTATCTGACGCTTGCCGGGGCGATCCTCTCCGAAGTGCTCGCCACCACCGCGATGAAGTACAGCGACGGCTTCAGCAGGCTGTGGCCGTCGGTGGGGACGGCGCTGGGCTATCTGCTGGCCTTCGCGCTGCTCGCCCAGACGCTCAAGTCGATGAGCGTGGGGACCGCGTACGCCATCTGGGCCGGGGCCGGGACGGCGATGATCGCGGCGATCGGGATGGTGTTCCTGGGGGAGAGCACCAGTGCGCTGAAGGTCCTCGGCCTGCTGCTGGTGATCGCCGGAGTCGTGGTGCTGAACCTGGGCGGGGCGCACTGATGGCCCGGCGCTACGACCCGGACCGGCGGCAGCGGATCATCGACGCGGCGATCACCGTGGTCGGCGAGCGCGGGATCGCCGGGCTCAGCCACCGCTCGGTGGCCGCCGCTGCGGATGTCCCGCTCGGCTCGACCACGTACCACTTCGCGTCCCGGGACGAGCTGCTGATCGCCGCGCTGCGGCAGGTCAACGGCGTGTGCCTGGCCGAGTTCGCGAGCTGGGTCGACGGGATCGACCCGGCGGTGCCACTCGCCGAGGAGGTCGCTCGGCTCGTCGAGGACACCCTGGCCGGGGACCGCTCGCGGATGGAGCTGGAGTACGAGCTCTACCTCGCGGCGCTGCGGCACGAGGCGGTGCGGCCGATCGCCGCGGAGTGCCTGGACGAGATGGTGCGGCTGCTCGGACGGCGGATCGGCGACGACCGGACCGCGCGGGCCGTGGTGGCGTTCACCGACGGGCTGGTGCTGCAGCATCTGCTGACCGGGCAGCCCTTCGACCCCGCGTCGGTACGCGCCGGGCTGGCCGGGGTGCTGGGCTGAGCCGGCGGCCCCGCCGCCCGTCGCCCGGCCGCCCGCCGCCCCGTCGGCGCGCCGGGTGCACCCGTGCGAGCGGCGTGGTGCGACCCCGTGACCCGGCCCGATCGCTGAGACCGGTTCGCCTCGGTGGGTGCCCTCCGGTTAGGTTTCGAACATGACCGATGCTGCTTCCCCTCGTACGACCGGCGCCGTCGCCGCCGGGCTCGCCACCGTCACCTCCGACGGCACCGTTCTCGACACCTGGTTCCCGGCGCCCGAGCTGGTCGCCGCCTCCTCCGCGGACCTCGGCCCGGCCGGTACCGAGCGCCTGGACGACGCGCGCGCCACCGAACTGCTGGGCGCCGCCGTGCTCAAGGCGATCGGCCCCGACCCGGTCCGTGAGGTCGAGGTCGTCGCCGTCCGTACGGTCATCGCCTCCCTCGACGACAAGCCGCTGGACGCCCACGACGGCTACCTGCGCCTCCACCTGCTCAGCCACCGGCTGGTCAAGCCGCACGGGCAGAACCTGGAGGGCCTGTTCGGCCTGCTGTCCAACGTCGCCTGGACCTCGCTGGGTCCGGTGGCCGTCGACCGGGTGGAGACGGTGCGGCTGAACGCCCGTGCCGAGGGGCTGCACCTGATGGTCACCGGCATCGACAAGTTCCCGCGGATGACGGACTACGTCGCGCCCGCCGGGGTGCGGATCGCCGACGCCGACCGGGTGCGCCTGGGCGCGCACCTCGCGGCCGGGACCACCGTCATGCACGAGGGCTTCGTCAACTTCAACGCCGGGACGCTGGGCACCTCCATGGTCGAGGGCCGGATCAGCGCGGGCGTCGTCGTCGGCGACGGCTCCGACATCGGCGGCGGCGCCTCCACCATGGGCACCCTCTCCGGCGGCGGCAAGCAGATCATCTCGATCGGCGAGCGCTGCCTGCTCGGCGCCGAGTCGGGCATCGGCATCGCGCTCGGCGACGAGTGCGTGGTCGAGGCCGGGCTGTACGTCACCGCGGGCACCCGGGTCACGCTGCCCGACGGCCAGATCGTCAAGGCCCTGGAGCTCTCCGGCGCGGACCACATCCTCTTCCGCCGCAACTCCACCACCGGCGCCGTCGAGGCCCGCCCGAACAAGGCGGAGTGGGGCGGCCTCAACGAGGTGCTGCACAGCCACAACTGAGCGGACACGGTCACACCGACGGCCCGGCGGGACACCCGCCGGGCCGTCGGCGTCGACGCCGCCGTCCCGGTCCCGGCCGGACGCCGATAGGCTTGCGCCATGCGTGATCTTGTAGCGGGGATGCGGTATCTGGGCAAGGGGCAGCGCTGGGTCGCCCAGCACGGCCGGTGGTGGGGCTTCGGGCTGATTCCGGCGCTGATCGCGCTGGTCCTGTACGCCGGGGTGCTCGTCGCGCTCGCCGTCTGGTCCGGCGACATCGCGGCCTGGGCGACGCCGTTCGCCGACGGCTGGGACGAGCCCTGGCAGGGGCTGCTGCGCGGGGTGTTCGTGGCGCTGCTGTTCGCCGGCGGGCTGATGCTGTCGGTGCTGACCTTCACCGCGGTCACCCTGCTGATCGGCGACCCCTTCTACGAATCGCTGTCGGAGAAGGTCGAGGAGTCCGAGGGGCACTGCCCGCCGTCCCCGGACCGGCCGATGTGGCAGGAGATCTGGATCGCGCTGCGGGACAGCGTCCATGTGCTGCTGCGGGCCGCCGGCTTCGGCCTCCTGCTGTTCGTCCTCGGGTTCGTGCCGTTCATCGGGCAGACCGTGATCCCCGCCATCGGGTTCTGTGTCTCCGGCTTCTTCCTCGCCGTCGAGCTGACCTCGGTGGCCATGCAGCGCCGGGACATCCCGGTGCGCGAGCGGCTCCGGCTGCTGCGCGGCCGCAAGGCCCTCGCGGTCGGCTTCGGCACCCCCATCGTGCTGCTCTTCCTGATCCCGTTCGTCTCGGTGGTGCTGATGCCGGGCGCGGTCGCCGGTGCGACGCTGCTGGTCCGGGACCTGGTGCCGGGCCCCGAGGAGCCGTCGGAGCCGGAGCGCGCGGAAGCCGCCGGACCGGACGGGGCCCCGGCTCCGTACGGGCAGCCGGGAGCGCCGGCCGGCTTCGGCCCGCCGCCCGCCCCCTTCCCGCCTAACCAGGGACCGGTGCCGGCACCGGGGTATCCGCATCCGCAGTCCGGTCCAGGGTCGTCCGCAGCGCGTCCGCCAGCCGGCTGGTGAGGCCGGCGTCCGCAGGCAGCAGCGGGCCGCGGACCGGCCCCGCGGGCAGCCCGAGGTGCTGGAGCAGTGCCTTCGCGGTGACCGTGCCGGGGGCCTCCCCGCCGGTCACCGCCTCGATGAGCGGGATCAGCGCGAGCTGGCGGCGGGCCGCTCCGGCCGTGTCACCGGCGTCGTAGGCGTCCAGCAGGGCGCGCACCGCCCGGGGCGCGGCGTTGCCCGCGGTGCTGATACATCCGGTGGCGCCGAGAGCCCGGAGCGGCAGGATCTGTTCGTCGCAGCCCGCGTAGTAGGCCAGGTCCGTCGCGGCCAGCACCTTCGCGGACTTCAGCAGGTCGTAGCCGCAGTCCTTGACCGCGCTGATCCGTGGATGGGCGGCCAGCCGGAGCAGGGTCCCGGCGGTCAGCGCGGTGCCGGTGCGGCCCGGGATGTCGTAGAGCATCACCGGCAGCCCGGTGGCGTCCGCGACCGTCCGCAGATGGTGGCCGACGGCTTCCTGGGTGGGCCGCGAGTAGTACGGGGTGACCACCAACAGGCCGTGTGCGCCCGCCCGTTCGGCGCCGCGGGCCAGGGCGACGGTGTGCCGGGTGTCGCTGGTGCCGACGCCCGCGGTGATCCGCGCCCGGTCGCCGACGGCCTCGGCCACGGCCCGCAGCAGGGTCTCCTTCTCGGCGTCCGTCGTGGTCGGGGACTCCCCGGTGGTGCCGCTGAGCACCAGGGCGTCGCAGCCGCCCTCGTCGACGAGGTGGGTGGCGAGCCGCTGTGCGCCGTCCGGGTCGAGCGCGCCGTCGGCGGTGAACGGGGTGACCATGGCGACCGCGAACCGTCCGAAGAGCGGCGCGGGGGTGCGGGAGGGGGACACAGGGTGCATGCCAGGAGTGTGAGGGCGCCTCATATTTCACGTCCACTTAGTTGTGCTGGGTGATGTGTTAAGCAGCGCTACGTCCGTCGGTCCGGAAACGCGAAGCGGCCGCCGCACCGTCCGGTGCGGCGGCCGCTCGGGCATCACAAGCCCATCACGCGTCAGTCAGGCCGTTCCGCGAACGCTTCAGGTCCTGGGTCCGCTCGGAAGCGGACTCCTCCGACGACTTCGGCTTCCGCTGGTCGGCGCGCCGCTCGGCGGCGCGGTCCTTGTTGCCCGACTTACGGTTCTGGGACTTCGGCATGATGACTCCCTAATGTCTCGCCGAATGGTGCTTACCTGCCCAGTACCGCACCCCCGGAGCCGGTTGGCCCCCGGGCGTGGGCCGGACGGGTGACGGGGGAGTCACCGCCGGTGACCTTCCAACCGGACTACGGCCGGACCCGCAGCACCTGCGGGTCGTGGTCGCTGGCCTGGTCCGCGTACTCGGCGTTGAGGTGCACGATGTCGTAGTCGGCCCGGGTCAGCGGGCGGCTGGTGAGCATGTGGTCCAGCACCTGCGAGTTGCCGCTGTAGACGTAGCCGTAACGCTCGGTGGCCGGCAGCCGGTTGACCTGGTCGGTGAGCACGCCGCCGGCGGTGAGGGCCTTGAGGGCCGGCGAGAACTGGTAGTCGTTGAGGTCGCCGGCCGCCACCACCGCGGCCTTCGGGTCCTTGGCCAGCAGGTCCTTGACGAACTGGTTCACCAGCTTGGCCTGTGCGGTGCGCTGGGTCTCCGAGCTGCGGACCGGCGGCTGGAAACGGCTGTCCAGGGCCTGGTCGCCGCCCTTGGAGTTGAAGTGGTTGGCGATCACGAACACCCGGCTCCCCGGGCGGCTCTTCAGCGAGAACTGGCCGACAAGGGGCTTGCGGCTGTCCTTCCACGCCGGGTCGTCCGGCGAGATCCGGCCCGGGGACGCGGACAGCGCGGCCTTGCCATGGTCGTCGACGACCTTCACCGGAGTAGTGGCGTCGCCGCCCTTGACGTCCGTGAACGAGGCCCGCTCGGGGTTGAACAGGAACGCCACCCGGATGTTGCCGCCGGGCTGGCCGCCGTCCTGGTCGTTGGCCGGGTCGATCTGCCGCGCCTCGTACGCCGGGCCGCCGGCCGCCTTGATCGCCTCGGTGAGCTTCTTGAGGGTCTCCCCGGCGGTGACCACACCGTTGTCCTTGGTGCCGCTGTCGTCCTGCACCTCCTCCAGCGCGACCACGTCGGGGGAGGCGAGGTGCTCCACCAGCCCCTTGGCCAGCCGGTCGAACTTGGCCTGCGGGGTGCTGGGGGAGAGGTTCTCGACGTTGTAGGTGGCGACCGCCAGCTCGTCGGACTTCTGCTTGCGGGTCTTCTCCGGCTCCGGGCCGTGGTCGGCGAGCTTGCCCAGCTCGGTGGCCTGGAGCGTGTAGCCGCCGAAGTTGTCGTAGTCCAGCGGCCCGGCGGTGGTGCCGGTCAGCGCGTCGCCGACATCGGCCACCGGGAACGGCTGCTGCGCGAAGGGGATCAGCGACGCCAGCTTGATCCGGCCGCCGTTGGGGTCCCCGTAGGAGCGGTAGAGCGTGCCGCCGCGGGCGGTGCGGTGGTGCCTCGGCTCGGCGGTCATCCACAGCTCGTGGTGGGCGTTGGTCGGCCCGACGACCGGGGCGTCGGACATCGCGACGCGCATGCCCTCCAGCGACTCGTAGCGGTCCAGCGCGTACGAGGTCGGGCGCAGCTTCAGGGACTCGATGCTCTTGCCGCCCGCGTCGGGGGCGTAACGATTCGGCACCGAGGACGGGCGGAGCTTGAAGGCGGCCGGCAGCGGGGCGTCGGCGGACTCCGTCTTCCAGGTCGCGTCGGTGATCTCGGTGACCGACTGGAGACCGGCGTCCTTGCCGCCGGGGTAGTACTCGCTGACCGTGCCGGAGACGGTGACCGCGTCACCGACCGCGACCTTCGGCGTCTCCTTGCCGGTGTAGACGAAGACCGCCTCGCTGGTGGCCGCGTCGTGGTCCGGGTGCGGGTCCTGCACCCAGAAGCCGCGCGCCGAGCCGAACGAGCGGATCGCGGTGACCGTGCCGGGAACGTCGCTGACCTGCTGTCCGGCCAGCGGGGATATCCGGGTGCTGCCCTGGATGTCGTGGATGCGGGCACCGGCCGCGGACGCGGACTGCGTGGTGGCCAGCAGTCCGCCGGCCAGGGCGGCGCAGACCACCGCGCCGGCGGTGGCCGTTCTGCGGAGCGAACGACGGGACGGCATGTATGCCTCCGAGAGGGTATGGGGGGTGGCTGGGGCAACGTGAGTACGGAGCCCGACCGAGGCGCGCTACGCGCGTCGATCTGCGTCAATCTCTTGCGCACGTAAGGGAGTTGTCAAGCTTCTGCGGGTAACCGGAGGGGGGCGCGGGGGTGAACCGTCCGAGATACGGAGAATTCCGTCTACGCTTGGGCGGCGCACTCCCCAGCTACCGCTGGGAGGCCCCAGCCGTAGTCCGTCCGAGGAGCTGAGCACCCGATGTCCGCAGACCGCCCCACCCTGCCGCCGGTGCGGCTGCACACCGAAGCGGAGCTGGCCCGGGACGCGCTGAGTGCCCCCCTGATGGCCCGCGCCGCGAAGCTCGCCCGCTGGGCCGAGCGCGGTGTGCCGGTCGGCGTCGGCGGCCAGATCCTGGAGGAGCCGCTGGCCGAGGCCACCGCCCACCTCGGCCTGACCGGCGACGAGGACGGCCCCGCCTACGCCGCCGAGGCCTGGCAGCTCGCGGTGGACACCGGACTCGTGGAGATCACGGAGACCGAGGAGAGCGAGGACGGCGCCGACCTCCCCGACGACGCCGCGGCCGGTGTCGCCACCCCCGGCGAGGAGCTGGGCCTGCTCACCTCCGGCGGCCCGCAGGACGTCCTCGACATCTGGCTCGGCGGCATGGAGACCGTGCTCGCCGACGCGGCCGCCCCCGACCTCGCCGACCTGGCCGACCAGCTCACCGAGGGCGGCGAACTGGACCTCGACGCGCTCGACTGGAACCCGGAGGAGGAGGCCGAGCTGCTGGACGGCATCCTCGGCAACCTCTACCTGCTCACCACCTTGAACGAGCGCCCCGACCAGGACGTCCCGCTGCCCGCACTGGCCGCCTCCATGATCGTCCCGGAGGACATGGACGAGCCCACGGACGACGTCCTCGAAGAGGTCTCCGAGGCGATGATGCGCCTGGACGACCAGTTCCGGCTGCTGGAGCCGATCGGTCTGGTCGTCTACCGGCCCGTCGACGAGGCCCTCATCGAGGAGCTGGACGAGGACGGCGAGACGGTCCTCCCCCGGAGCCCCGGGGCGAACGGCGACGAGCCGCTCACCGACGAGGACGTCTCCCGCTACGGCCTGGTCCGCCTCACCCCGCTCGGCGTCTACGCCGTCCGCGCCCGGATGCTCGACGCGGGCGTGCACGCCCCCGCCGTCGGCGACCTCACCGACAAGGGCGCCGACGTCCTCCTGGACGCGCTGCCCGACTATCCCGAGGCGCTCGCCCAGGCCGAGTCCGAGCTGTGGCTCGCCGCCCGGACGTCCCCGGACGCCGCCCGGGATCTGCTCACCGCCGCCCGCGGGGACGACGAGCGCGCCCCGCGGCGCCGGCTCGCCGCCCAGCAGACCCTGTCGCTGGTCTCGCCGGACGCCGAGGCGGCACTGCGCGAGGTGCTCGACGACCGGCAGCTCGGCGGCCTGGCCCGGGTCTGGCTCGCCGAGCGCGCACTGCCCGGCATCCCCGAGCCGTCCCAGGAGATGATCTTCTGGCTCACGGTGGACACCATCGCGGCGCAGCTGGACAGCGCCGACGAGGACGCCGCGGACGAGCTGCGTGACCTGGTGCAGGGCCTGACCGAGCAGCACAGCGGGTTCTTCGACACCGCCTGGCGGGTGGACCACCCGGCCACCGCCGACGTCCTGGAGGCCATGGGCCGGCTGCACCCGGACAAGAAGGCCGCCAAGGAGGCCCGCAAGGCCGCGTTCAAGGCGCGCTCGCGCCAGTCCGGCTGAGCGGACCGGGCGGTTTCGGCCACGTCATGGGGCGTGTCCGGCGGAGCAGGGCAGTGACCTGATCCGCCGGACACGCCCCAACTGCTTCCCGGATGTCGCATCGCGTTCAACTGGAGTTCGACGGCGCACGAGAGCGTGTGCCCGCAGGCACAGGGGAGAAGAAACCGGCCATCCAGGAGATGACAATGCCGCTCACCCGCAGAGACTTCGCCAAGCGTTCCGCGCTGACCGGTGCGGGCGTCGCACTGGCCGGCAGCGTCGGCGTGCTGGCCACCGCGCCCGGAGCCATCGGCGAGGAGGTGCCGGACGGCGGCCCGGACGGCACGGCGGACGGCACCGGCATCGGCTACGGCCCGCTGGTCACGGACCCGGACGGCATCCTCGCGCTGCCCGCCGGGTTCTCGTACCGGATCATCACCCGGACCGGGGTCACCAAGCTGGACAGCGGTGAGTCCACGCCCTCCAACCACGACGGCACCGGCACCTTCGAGGGTCACCGCGGCACCACCCTCCTGGTCAACAACCACGAGCTGAAGGGCCCGCGCGCCGACTGGCCGCACCCGGTGCCGCTGGCCGAAGGGCTGGTCTACGACCCGGCGGCCTCCGGCGGCTGCACCGTCGTCGAGGTCGCCAAGGACGGCAGCCCGGTCGGCGAATGGGTCGGCGTCGCCGGTACGTCCACCAACTGCGCGGGTGGCACCACCCCGTGGGGCACCTGGCTCACCGGCGAGGAGACCGAGGACAAGGCCGGCGAGCACGGCATGACCAAGGACCACGGCTACGTCTTCGAGGTCGACCCCCACGACCGCCGGGCCGGCCGCGACCCCAAGCCCCTCAAGGCGCTGGGCCGTTACGCCCACGAGGCGGTCGTCGTCGACCCCCGGCGCGGCCACCTCTACCTCACCGAGGACGCCTCCGGCCCCAACGGCCTCTTCTACCGCTGGACTCCGCCGCACGGTTTCCGCCACGGCCGCGGTCAGCTGCGCTCGCTCGCCGCCGACTCCGGTGTGCTGGAGGCCTTCAAGTGCTTCGACTCCGGCGGCCGGTTCGTCGACGACCTGTCGCGCGCCACGAAGACCGGCACGGTCTACGGCGTCGACTGGGTCGAGGTGCCCGACCGCGACGCCCGTAAGGTCTCGGTGCGCAAGCAGTTCAAGGACACCGAGGTCACCCGCGCCCGCAAGCTGGAGGGCCTGTGGTGGGCGGACGGCGGCGCCTACGTCGTCTCCTCCTACGCCCGCGACGAGAGCCCCGTCCAGCACGACGGGCAGGTCTGGTTCTACGACCCGCGGCGCCGGACCCTGACCCTCAAGGTGCTGCTGGGCGTCAACCCCGACCCGTCCAGGGACGGCGCGCTCGACGGCCCCGACAACATCACCGTCTCGCCCTACGGCGGGCTGATCATCGCCGAGGACGGCGAGGGCGTCCAGCACCTCTTCGGGGCCACCGACGACGGCCGCACCTACCCGATCGCCCGCAACGAGCTGAACATCGGCACCGCGTCCGAGCCCGAGTTCAGCGAATTCACCGGGCCGGTGTTCTCGCCGGACGGCCGCACGCTGTTCGCCAACATCCAGGAGCCCGGCCTCATGCTCGCCATCACCGGGCCGTGGAAGCGGCAGCGCCGCCAGCGGTAGGCACGCCCCGGCGCTCCGTCCGGCGGCGGCTCAGCCGGCCGCCGCCGTCAGGAGGTAGTAGTCCAGCAGCCCGGTCTCGTACGCCGTCAGATAGCGGCGCGGCCACTCGTCGTCGCGGAGTTCCGGCTGCTGGGCCATGTAACGGTCGTAGGACTCCCAGACCCCGTCGCCGATCGACCGGACCCGCACCTCCCGCAGCCCCGCCGCCGACAGGGCCGCAGCGACCTCGTCGACCACGTGCGGAACGTCCAGGCCGTCGGCGAACGGGGGCAGCAGCTCCGGCAGGGCGCGGGCGGCCTCCCGGCTGCGGGCGAAGAAGGTGGTCAGCGCGAGCCGGCCGTCCGGGCGCAGCACCCGCGCGGCCTCCCGGGCGAAACCGGGCAGATCACGGAAGTGCTGCGCCGCCTCGACCGAGAACAGGCAGTCCACGCAGTCGTCGGGCAGCGGGATGCGCTGGGCCGCGCCCAGGACGAACTCCAGCCGGCCTGCGGTGTCCGCGGGCGCGGCGAGCAGGTCCGCGTTGGCCTTCCGGGCGCGGGCGATCTGGTCGGGGTGGGCGTCCAGCCCGATGACCGTCCCCAGCCCGGACTCCCGCAGCGCCAGCGCACAGCCCAGCCCGCGTCCGCAGCCGACGTCCAGGGCGGTGCGGCCCCGCGCCCGGCCGAAGGTGCCGAGCACCAGACGGTAGAGGTCCTCCTCGCTGCGCACCCGGTCGGCCTCGGTCAGCTGCCGGTCAGCGGGGCCGGGCAGGCCCGTCCAGTAGCCGAAGTTGATGAAGCCGCCGGCGAAGGCGGCGACGGTGCTGAGGTCGTCGGCGCCGTAGACCCGCGCGACCCGTTCGGGAAGGTCCGGGGGCGCTGGGCCGTCCGGGGGTTCGGCGGGGGCGGCCGGCGGCGGCTGCTGCGTCATCGAACGCTCCTCGTGCGTGCCGTGGGGGGCCCGCCGTGACGGGCGCCGCGGAGGCGCTGACCCGGCGGTACGGACGCAACAATTCTCGGCCCTGGAACGCTGCCGCACCATCGTGCGGCGCTCGCCCAGCGGGGAGGCCGCGCGTGGGGGAGAGCCGCCGCGCCCCGGTCCCCTGACGGCGGCGGGGCCGTCAGGGACCGGGCGTCTAGGGCCTGTCGTCAAACTCCCATCGTTCGCCCGAAGGGCGGCCCCGCGGCGTCTGGTGCGTGCGATCGCAAGGCGGAGGGTCGCCCCGATACTGGGTGTATCGGGGTGAACCCGACAACGCGGCGAGCGTGCGTGCCTGGGGGCACCTCCCAGCGGTAGCTGGGGGAGCGTCGCGGGGCAGGTGGGAGTTTGACGGCAGGTCCTAGCGGCTCAGAGCGCCTGGCCGGCCGGCTTGATCATGCCGCGGACCGTGCGGGCGTCGACGTACTCGCCCATCGCGGTCATCTCCCACTCACCGGAGAACTGGCGGATGAGCTTCGCCATCATCACGCCCGTACGGGGCTCGGAGTGGGTGAGGTCGAAGCGGACCAGTTCCTCGCCGCTCTGGGCGTCCAGCAGGCGGCAGTAGGCCTTGGCGACGTCGGAGAACTTCTGGCCGGAGAAGGAGTTCACCACGAAGACCAGGCCCGTCACCTCCGGGGGCAGCCCGCCGAGGTGGACGGTGATCGCCTCGTCGTCGCCGGCGCCCTCGCCGGTGAGGTTGTCACCGGAGTGCTGGATCGCGCCGCCCAGGATCATCAGCTTGCCGAAGAAGCAGTTGTCGACCTTCTTGCGGTCCGGGCCGTAGGCGATGACGGAGGCGTCCAGGTCGATGCTCTTGCTGCGGAAGGCGGGCTCCCAGCCGAGGCCCATCCGGACCGAGCTGAGCAGCGGGCGGCCGCCCTTGACCAGGGAGACGGTCTGGTTCTTCTGGAGGCTGACGCGGCCCTTGTCGAGGTTGATCTTGCCCGGTGCGGCTGCCGCCGGGGCTGCCGGGGCAGGGGCCGCGGCCGGCGGGGCGACCGGGGCCGGGGCGCCGGTCGGCGGTCCCCACTGGCCGGCGGGGGCCGCGGGTGCCGCGGGGGCCGGAGTGGCAGGGGGAGCGGGGGTGGCGGCGGGCGCGGCCGGTTCCTCCACGGAGACGCCGAAGTCGGTGGCGATCCCGGCGAGGCCGTCGGCGTAGCCCTGGCCGACGGCGCGGACCTTCCAGGCCCCGCCGCGGCGGTAGATCTCGACGACCACCAGCGCGGTCTCGGTGCCCAGCTGCGGCGGGGTGAAGGAGGCGAGGACGCTGCCGTCGTCGGCGTTGCGGACCGTGCCGGTCGGTTCGGTGCCGGCGAAGGTCGCGCCGGGGGTGTCCAGGCTCGCGGTGACCACGATCTTCTCGATGCCCTCGGGCACCGCCGCGGTGTCCACCGTGATGGTGTCGCCGCCGCCGGCCGCCGCGGAGTGCGTCACGCCCGGCCCGGCGGGCTGGTTGTAGAACACGAAGTCGTCGTCGGAGCGCACCTTGCCGTCGGAGGCCAGCAGCAGGCCCGAGACGTCCAGCCGCACGGGGGCGGTGACGTCCACCGCCACCCGCACGGCGCTGAGCGGGAGGTTCGAGCCAGGAGTCATAGCGGTCATGCCGGGCTCAACGATCGGCCCGCCTTTGCGGTTCCATTACCCGTGGTCCGGGGGAGATCCGGCCTGTTCACCGGCGTTCCCGGGAGTTGCCGAAGAGCAGCCGGTAGGCGATCAGCAGGACCAGGGCCCCGGCGATCGAGGAGATCCACATGGCCGGTTCGCCGAAGTCCTTGGGTATCGGGCGGTGCAGGATCTGGGTGGAGAGCCAGCCGCCGATGAAGGACCCCACGATGCCGATCAGGGTCGTGCCGACGATTCCGCCCGGGTCCCGCCCCGGCAGCAGAACCTTGGCGATGACGCCCGCGATCAGCCCGAGTACGAGCCAGCTGACGATGCCCATGATGTGTTCCTCGTTCCTGCACGGAAATTGCGGTACGTACACGAGGACGCCGGCCGGGCGGCAGGGGTTCCTCGGCGGGTCCCGCCTCCGCCCCTCACCCCGGCCGCACGAACCCGCACTCGTACGCGGCGATCACCGCCTGGGTCCGGTCCCGTACGCCGAGCTTGGCCAGTACGCCCGCCACATGCGTCTTGACCGTGGCCGGGCCCACCCCGAGCCGGTCCGCGATCTCGGCGTTCGTCATCCCGGCGGTCATCAGCCGCAGCACCGCCCGCTCCCGCTCCGACAGCCGGGCCCGGATCAGCCGCGCCGCGTCGTTCGCGGCCCGCTCCCCGGCGTGCCGGGCGGCCAGTTGCCGTACCGCGGCCGGGAACAGCAGCGAGTCGCTGCGCGCCACCAGCCGCACGGCCTGCACCAGGTCCTCCGCGCCGGACCGTTTGAGCAGGAACCCGCTGGCACCGGCCCGCAGCGCGTCATAGACGTAGGCGTCGTTCTCGAAGGTCGTCACCACGATGATGCGCGGCGGCCGGTCCATCCCGGCGAGCACCTGCTCGGTCGCCCGGATTCCGTCGATCTCCGGCATCCGGACGTCCATCAGCACGATGTCCGGGCGCAGTTCCCGGATCAGCGGCACCGCCTCGGCCCCGGTCGCCGCCTCGCCGACGACCTCCATATCGCCCTCGGCGCCCAGGATCGCGCGCAGCGCCGTACGCACCATCCGCTCGTCGTCGGCGAGCACGACGCGCAGCGGACGGGGCCGGTCCCGGTCACCGCTGACGTCGCCGTCGCCGTCGCCGCGCCGGTCACCGCCGTTGCCGCCGCTGTCGTCGTCGCCGGCCGTGTGGCCGTCGCCGTCGCCGCATGTCGCGTGGCCGTCGTCCTGAGCTGTGGTCATGTCCCCGTCCCCTGTCACCCTGCTCTCCCCTGTTCTCCCGGCTTCCCGCGGCCCCTGGCTCCGTCCTCCGGTCGCCCCGCAGAGGTCCCCGGCGCCCCTACGGCCGTACCGCGCCGCGTGCACCGCGCTCCCTCCCCGCCAGTGGCAGCCGGACCGTCAGCCGCCATACGCCGTCGTGTGCCCCGGCCGCCGCCTCGCCGCCCAGCAGCCGGGCCCGTTCGGCGATTCCCAGCAGGCCGCGGCCCCCGCCCGTGCGGGGTGCCGGGACCGACGAGCCGGGCGCCGGGCCGGCCACCCGGCCGCTCACCGGGTTCTCCATCCGCAGGGTCAACTCCCGCTCGGTGCGGTGCACAGACAGCTCCACCGGCACCGGCCCGGCGTGCCGCAGCGCATTGCTCAGGCCCTCCTGCACGATCCGGTACGCCTCCCGGGAAACCACCGGAGGCAGCCCCGTGCACCGCCCCTGCACGGTCGTCTCGATCCGGACGCCCGCCGCGCGGGTCCGTTCGAGCAGCGCCTCCAGCCCGTCCAGGGTGGGCGCGGGCGCCGTCGGGTCGCCGCCGTCCTCCTCGCGCAACAGGCCCAGTACGGTGTCCAGTTCGGCGACCGCGTCCCGGGTGGTGTCCTCGATGGCGGCCAGCGCCTGCCGGGCGAACTCCGGGTCCGTGTCGAGGACCCGGCGGGCCGCGCTCGCCTGCAGGGTGACCGCGCTCAGCGCGTGCCCCACCGAGTCGTGCAGCTCGCGGGCCAGCCGGTTGCGGGTGGCCAGACCGGCGGCCCGGCGCTCGGCGGCGGCCAGCCGGTCGGCGGGCGTGGGCCCCAGCAGGACCGGCGCCAAGCGGGCCATGAGCTGCCCGGCTCCCCAGGTCGTGCCCGCCAGCAGCGCCAGCAGCGCCAGCCCGGCAAGTGGGCCGAGCACGCCGGGGAAGGCCTCCTGCCACCCCGGGAAGCCGCGCTGGAGCCCGGTCGAGAACGGCAGTGCCAGCAGACCCACCGCGGCCGGCGGCGCGGCCAGCGACATGCCGCTGACGATCCCGCCCGCCGCGTTGTGCGCCAGGTACCACAGCGCGGTACGCCGCCGGGCGGTCCACGAGTACCCCGGCTCGTCGGCCAGCAGCTCCCGCGGCACACCGTAGAACGTCCGTACGGCGCCGGTCGCCATGGACCGCGCCGGCGCGAACACCAGCCCGGCCGCCCAGGCCGGCGGCAGGGCGAGGCCGAACGCGAGGAACTGGGTGGCGATATCGCCGTAGGTGTCGGTGCCGTCCCTGACCAGCGACAGGACGACCGACGCCATCAGGAAGTACGGCATCAGGAACGCGCCGCCGATCACCAGGTGGACCCAGCACAGGGCGTACCGCCGCAGTCCGGTCAGTCGCACCGCGCGGCCCCGGACCCGTCCCGGCGCTGCGCCTGACGCTCCGTCCGGCGCTCCGCGGCGACGGCCGCCCGGAGAGCGCCCGGCACGCCCCGCCGCGGAGCGGTGGGTGCGCCAGGTGCGTGAGGCGAGTCAGGTGCGTCAGGTGAGTGACGTGCGCGGTGGTGGTGCCGGCCGGCCCGAACGGTCATGGCGGCCAGTCTTCCGGACCCGCCGCCCGCGCGCCTCGGCCCGGATGACGATCCGCCTCCGCCGCACGGGGGAGGGGCGGGGCTCAGCCGGTTCCGCGGGGCCGGCTCACAGCCGCCGGGTGGCCAGCGCCAGCCGGTCGCGGGCGCCGGACAGGGCGTCCTTGATCTGCTGCTCGTGTTCCGGGGTCAGCCGGGCCACCGGCACCGAGCAGCTGATCGCGTCCCGCGCCGGGGTGCGGTAGGGGACCGCGACGCCGAAGCAGCGCAGGCCCAGTGTGTTCTCCTCGCGGTCGACCGCACAGCCCTGTTCGCGCACCGTGTGCAGCTCCTCGATCAGCTGCTCGCGGTCGGTGAGGGTGTGCTCGGTCAGCCGGGGGAGGGACGGCGGCAGCATCGCCCGGACCTGCTCGTCGGTGTGGGTGGCGAGCAGCGCCTTGCCCAGCGAGGTGGCGTGCGCGGGCAGCCGCCGGCCGACGCGGGCGGAAGGGCGCAGATGGTGCGGGGACTGACGGGTCGCGAGATGCACGACATGGGTGCCGTCGAGCCGGGCGAGGTGGATGGTCTCGGTGGTGTCGTCGGCGAGCCGGTCCAGCGTCGGCCGGGCCGCGGCCACCACCTCGTCGCCGTCGAGGTACGAGGTGCCGACCAGCAGGGCGCGTACGCCGATGCCGTAGCGGGTGCCGGTCGTGTCGGTCTCGACCCAGTCCAGGTCGACGAGGGTGCGCAGCAGCATGTAGAGGCTGGACTTCGGGTAGCCGACCGCGTCTTGGACGGAGGCCAGACTGTGCATACCGGGACGAGCTGCGAAGTATTCGAGCAACTCCACCGTCCGTACGGCGGATTTGACCTGCGATCCCCCGGTATCGGCAGCTGACATCGCCCTTGACCCCCCTGTTCGGCCCGCCATAGAGTCCCAGTTGTTCACCATCTGGGACAGCGTTCAGCATATCGAACGTGATCCGGTGGGCGGCATGGCGCGGAACGACTCGGCAGCATCGCCCGGGAGGAATACACGGTGGCAGCGACAGCGGCAGCACCAGTCTGGAGTGTCGACCCCCGCACCGGGAAGCCACGGGAACAGGTCGCGGTGGAGGCCACCGCCGACGAGGTGGACACCGCGGTCCGCACCGCACACGCCGCCCGTGGCGCGCTGGCCGACCGCACCGTACGCGCCGCCCTGCTGCGCCGCTCCGCCGAGCTGCTCGACGAGGCGGGCGAGGCGGTCATCGAGGCCGCCGACGCCGAAACCGCGCTCGGCCCCGGCCGGCTCACCGGCGAACTCGCCCGCACCACCTACCAGTTGCGGGCCTTCGCGGACCTGGTCGAGGAGGGCGCGTTCCTCGACGTCCTGATCGACCACGCCGACCCCGGCCTCACCCCGCCCCGCCCCGACCTGCGCCGCTACAAGGTCCCGCTGGGCCCGGTCGCGGTCTACGCCGCCAGCAACTTCCCGCTCGCGTTCTCGGTCCCGGGCGGCGACACCGCCAGCGCCCTCGCGGCCGGCTGCCCGGTCGTCGTCAAGGCGCACCCGGACCACCCGGCCACCTCCGAGCTGTGCGCGGCGCTGCTGCGCCGCGCCGCCCGGGAGACCGGTCTGCCGGAGGGCGTGGTCGGCCTGGTGCACGGCTTCCAGGCCGGCATCGACCTGGTGCGCCATCCGCTGATCGGCGCGGCCGGCTTCACCGGCTCGGTGCGCGGCGGCCGTGCCCTGTACGACGCGGCCGCGTCCCGCCCGCACCCGATCCCCTTCCACGGTGAGCTGGGCAGCCTCAACCCCGTCGTGATCACCGAGGACGCGGCCGCCGAGCGCGCCGAGCAGATCGGTGCCGGGCTGGCCGGGGCGATGACCCTCGGCGTCGGCCAGTTCTGTGTGAAGCCCGGCCTGGTGCTGGCGCCCGGCGGCGCGACCGGCGACCGGCTGCTGAAGGCGCTGACCGACGCGGTCAGCGACACCGAGGCCGGGGTGCTGCTCGACCACCGGATGCGGCAGGCCTTCCTCGACGGGGTCCGCACCCGCGCCGCGCTCCCCGGGGTCGAGGCGCCGGTGACCCCCGGCGCGGGCGGCGAGCACACCGTCAGCGCCGGCTTCCTCGCCGTCCCCGCCGCCCACCTGGCCGCCGAGGGGCCGCACGACCTCCTCCTGGAGGAGTGCTTCGGCCCGGTCACCGTCGTCGCCCGCTACACCGACGAGGCCGAGGCCGGCGCCGTCCTCGCCCGGCTCCCCGGCAACCTCTCCGCGACCCTGCACCTCGGCGAGGCGGAGAGCGCGGGCACCGATGACGCGGGCCGCGGCGCCCGGCTGCTGGCCGAGGTCACCCCGCTCGCCGGCCGGGTGGTCGTCAACGGCTGGCCGACCGGTGTCGCGGTCGCCCCCGCCCAGCACCACGGCGGCCCCTACCCGGCCACCACCTCCACCTCCACCTCCGTCGGCGGCACCGCCGTGGAACGCTGGCTGCGCCCGGTGGCCTACCAGGACACCCCGCCGGCACTGCTGCCGCCCGAGCTGCGCGAGGACAACCCGCTCGGCCTGCCGCGCCGGGTCGACGGCCGCGCCGAGGGCGCGTAGCGGCCGTGCGCCCCGCCGACGGCGACGCCCTCCGGGTCCGCGCCGCGACGGCCGCGGACCTGGCCGCGATCGCCGCCCTGCACAGCGGCGCCCGTGCCGCGTACCACCGGGCCCGCTTCCCGGGCGTCCCCTTCGACGTCCCCGCCGAGCGGGCCCGGTGGCACGACGCCTGGTCCCGCGACCTGGACCGGGGCGACACCCCCGCGCTCTGCGCCGCCCGCCGCGGCACCGTGGTCGGCGCGGCCTCCTACCGCCACCGCGCCGGCCACCGGACGGCCGTCACCCTCCACCAGCTCCATGTCGACCCCGGCCACTGGGGCACCGGCGTCGGCCTGGCCCTGCACCACGCCTGCTTACGGGCCTGGCACGCGGCCGGCGTCTCCCGGGCCGCCCTCGACGTCCTCTGGCACAACCACCGCGCCCGCGCCTTCTACACCCGCCTCGGCTGGCGCCCCGACCCGGACCGCCGCCCCGCCCCGGACGCCCTGCACCTCAGCCTGACGCTGGACCTGGTGACGGCGCAGGCGCCGCCGGCTCCCGACGGGCGATGAGCTGGAGCCGCTCGGCCGTCCGCCCGTCCAGCGTGGCCACCGCCCCCGCCCGCTCCTTCACCACCGCGAAGCCCGCCTCCCGCACCAGCCCCCGCAGCCGCTCCGGCGGATGGTGCCGGAACACCCCGCCGTCCGGCGTCTCGAACACCCCGTACGTCCCGTACCGTTCCGCGAACCGCGCGTACCGCTCCCGGTTGAGCGCGTCCCCCTGCAACGGCACATCGCTCAGATACAGCACCCCGCCGGGCCGCACCAGCCGCCCCAGCTCCCCGGCGATCGCCGTCTGGTCGGCGTCCCCCGGCACACACGTCAGCACCGCGAACAGCAGCGCCGCGTCGAACGATCCGTCCTCGAACGGCAGCGGAAAGCCGGGGCGGTGCAGCAGCTCCAGCTCCGGGTGCTCCCGCCGCCCCCGCGCGACCAGCGCCGCCGAGACATCCACCCCGCACACCGCCCGGTACCCGCTCCCGGCCAGCTCGGCGGTCAGCCGCCCGTAACCGCATCCGTAGTCCAGCAGCCGCGCACTCCGCGGCACATACGCGTCCAGCAGCGCCGGATCGAGCGGATGCGTGAAGGTCTTGCCGGCCCCGGTCGTCTCCCAGAAGCCGAGAAATCCCTGTGACGAGGTCATGCGGGGACGGTACCCACCGGACCGCCGGCCACCCGCCGGCCACGTCGAAGCCCTCACCCGCCCCGGCCCACCCGCCGCGGCCCCGCCGCCCGCCCGGGAATACCGCCCCGCGCGCCGAGGTTGCACGGGCACACATCCACCCGAGGAAAGTCAGCTCATGCGCGTCGAGATCTGGTCCGACATCGCCTGCCCCTGGTGCTACATCGGCAAGGCCCGGTTCGAGGCGGGGCTGGCCGGGTTCGCGGGGCGTGCCGAGGTGGAGGTGGTGCACCGGTCCTTCGAGCTGGACCCGGACGCAGCGCCCGCCGCGGACGTGCCGGTGATCGACATGCTCGCCACCAAGTACGGCGTGACCCGGGAGCAGGCCGAGGCGATGGAGGCGCGGGTTGCCGGGGCGGCGGCGGGGGAGGGGCTGGACTACCGGTCCGACCGCATCCACGGGAACACCTTCGACCTGCACCGGCTGCTGCACCTCGGCCGGGCGCACGGGGTCCAGGACGCGCTGCTGGACGCCCTCTACCGGGCCAACTTCGCCGAGGCGAGGCCGTTGGGCGACCCCGCCGTGCTGGAGGAGATCGCCGTCGGCGCGGGGCTGCCGGCCGGGGAGGCCGCGCGGGTGCTGGCCGATCCCGGGGCGTATGCGCGGGAGGTGCGGGCCGAGGAGCGCGAGGCCGCGGAGCTGGGGGCGACGGGTGTGCCGTTCTTCGTCATCGACCGGCGGTACGGGATCTCCGGCGGGCAGCCCGCCGAGGTCTTCCGGGAGGCCCTGGAGCGTGCGTACGCCGACGGGGGCGGGCCGCCGCAGCCCGCCGGTGACCCGGCCGGTGCGGCGCCGGTGTGCGGGGACGACGGGTGTGCCGTGCCCGGGAACTGATCCGGGGTCCGACCGGCCGCACCCGGTGTGACCTGCGGAGATAAGGGAGCGTTGCGGAGCGGCCAAGCAAATTCGCAATGGACGGGGCGGGAAGGGCCGAGCAGAGTGGGGGCATGCATCGACGTGAGCCACTCGGTGGGGCCGAATTCGCGGCCGAGACGACCTATCTGAATTCCGCTGCCAGCGGGCTGCTGCCGCGGCGCAGCGCCGACGCCGTACGCGCGGCCCTGGAGGAGTCCGCCTCCTACGGCACCATGGGCCGCGACTACTTCGCCGCCGCCACGGCCTCCCGTGCCGCCTTCGCCCGGCTGTACGGCGTACCCGCCGAGCGGGTCGCCCTCGGCAGCTCGGTCGCGGTGCACTCCGCGTTCGTCGCCGCCTCGCTCCCGGAGGGCGCCGAAGTACTGGTGCCCGAGGGCGACTTCAGCTCGCTGGTCAATCCGCTCGCGGTGCACCCCGGCGTCAGGCTGCGTACCGTGCCGCTGGAGGCGCTCGCCGACGAGGTGCGTCCCGGGACCGCGCTGGTCGCCTTCAGCGCCGTGCAGTCGCTGGACGGCCGGATCGCCGACATGGCCGCGGTCCGCGAGGCCGCGAAGGCCCATGGGACGCGTACCTACCTCGACATCACCCAGGCCGCCGGCTGGCTGCCGCTGCGCGTCGCCGACTTCGACTTCGTGACCGCGGGGGCCTACAAGTGGCTGCTGTGCCCGCGCGGGGTGACCTTCCTGGCGATCGGCGAGGACCTGGGGCGGGACGGGCAGTGGCCGAACGCCCGGCACGCGGGCTGGGTCGCGGGGGAGGACATCGGCGCGTCCAACTACGGGCCGATCCTGCCCGCGACCACCGCACGCCGCTACGACGAACCGCACGCCCACTACCCCTATGTCGGCGCCGAGCAGTCCCTCGGCCTCCTGGCGGAGCTGGGTGTGGAGACCATCCACGCGCACAACACCGCGCTCGCCGACCACTACCGCGCGGGGCTGGCCGAGCGCGGCCTGCTGCCCCGGCCCGCGCCCGGTTCGGCGATCGTCTCCACCCCGGGGATCGCGGACGCCGAGCACCGGCTGGCCGAGGCGGGGGTGCGGGTCTCGGTACGCGGCGGGCTGCTCCGTGCGGCCTTCCATCTCTACAACTCGACGGATGACGTGGACCGGCTGCTGTCCCTGCTGGGGTAGCGGGTGGGAGGGACCCGGCAGGGCGGGGTACGGGGGTCCCCGCCCTGCCGGGCCCCTCGTCGCACACCCGTCGTACGACACGGCGCGGGCGCCCCCCCCGCCCCCCGGGGGGGGGGCCCGCCCCCCGGGGGGGGGTGCCCCAACCCCCCCGGGCGCACAGGCGGGGCCCCGCGGTCGCACGGGGGCCCCCGGGGGGCGCGCCCGGCGCCCCCGGGGCGCCCCCCCGGCGCCCCCCCCCCGCCCCCCCCCCGCCCGGCCCCCCCCCCCCGCCACCGGTGCGAGTGTCCCCTAACGCACCGGAGCGAAGTCGCGGGCCCCGATGTACTCAGGGCGCCGGACGGGTGCCGCGAACGGCTCCACCGCAGCGTTCTCGACGCTGTTGAACACGATGAAGACGTTGCTGCGCGGGTAGGGCGTGATGTTGTCGCCCGAGCCGTGCATGGCGTTGCAGTCGAACCACGTCGCCGAGCCGGCCTTACCCGTGAAGAGGCGGATGCTGTGCTTGTCCGCCATCTTCGTCAGCACCTCGTCCGACGGGATGCCCGCGTCCTGCATCTGCAGCGACCGCTTGTAGTTGTCCTTCGGCGTCGCGCCCTCGCAGCCCACGAAGTACTCGTGCGAGCCGGGCAGGATCATCAGGCCGCCGTTGGTGTCGTAGTTCTCCGTCAGCGCGATCGAGACCGACACGGTGCGCATGTTCGGCAGCCCGTCCTCCGCGTGCCAGGTCTCGAAGTCCGAGTGCCAGTAGAAGCCGGAGGCACCGAAGCCCGGCTTCACGTTGATCCGCGACTGGTGGACGTAGACGTCCGAGCCGAGGATCTGCCGGGCCCGGCCGACCACCCGCGGGTCGGCGACGAGCTTGGCGAACACCTCGCTGATCTTGTGCACCTCGAACACGGTCCGTACGTCCTGGGACTTCGGCTCGACGATGGAGCGCGGGTCGGCGCGCATCGTCGGGTCGAGTACGAGCCGGTCCAGTTCGGCGCGGTACACCGCGACTTCTTCCGGTGTGAGCAGTTCCCCGATGGCGAAAAAGCCGTCGCGTTCGAAGTCGCTCAGCTCGGACGGCTCGAAGGGGCCGGCCGTTCCGGGCTGCGACCACACCACCGGGTCCTTCCGCGGGGTGATGACCTCAGCGGTCCCACGGGTCGGGTACAGGTCGGCGGTGCGCTCGGGTGCGGTGGTCATGGTGTTGCCTTCCTCTCCTCTCGTACGGAATCTGGCTTACGTGCGCGTGTGTGTGCCTTCCTCAGCGCTGTGGGGCGGGCTGGGTGTGCCTCCGGGGAGGATGGCGCCTCAGACCGTCTCGGGCTCAGACTCCGGTTCGGTGAGAAGCGGGTAGACCCCGTTCTCGTCGTGGTCCTCGCGGCCGGTGACCGGCGGGTTGAAGACACACACGCAGCGGAAGTCCTCCTTGATCCGCATGGTGTGCTTCTCGTGCCCGTCGAGCAGGTACATCGTGCCCGGCGTGATGGTGAATTTCTCGCCGGTCTCGTCGTTCGTGAGCTCGGCCTCACCCTCTACGCAGAGTACGGCCTCGATGTGGTTCGCGTACCACATCGACGTCTCGGTCCCCGCGTACAGGGTGGTCTCGTGCAGCGAGAAGCCGACGCGCTCCTTGGCGAGGATGATGCGCTTGCTCTCCCACGTGCCGGACTTGGCCTTGACGTGGCGGTCGGTGCCTTCGATGTCCTGGAAGGATCGGACGATCACGGTGACTCGGTGCCTTTCTGTGGAACGGTAAGGAACTCTGGGGCCGTTGGGCCGATCAGGCGCAGTCGCGGACCGCGCGGGCGAGGATGCGGAGTCCCTCGTCCAGTTCCTCGGGGGTGGTCGTCAGTGCGGGGAGCAGTTTGACGACCTCGCTCTCCGGGCCGGAGGTCTCGATCAGCAGACCCAGCTCGAAGGCGCGGGCCGCGATCTTGTTGGCCAGGGGCTTGTCGTTGCACTCCAGACCCCACACCAGACCGCGGCCGCGGTACTCGGCGATGGCGTCCGGGTGCTCCTCGGCTATCGCCTTCAGGTGCGCTTCGACGATCTCACCGCGGGCGAGAGTCTGCTTCTCCATCTGGCCGTCGGCCCAGTAGGTGTCCAGCGTCGCGGCGGCGGTGACGAAGGCCGGGTTGTTGCCGCGGAAGGTGCCGTTGTGCTCGCCCGGCTCCCAGATGTCCAGCTCCGGCTTGAACAGGGTCAGCGCGAGCGGCAGGCCGTAGCCGCTGATGGACTTCGAGACGGTGACGATGTCCGGCACGATGCCCGCCTCCTCGAAGGAGAAGAAGGCACCCGTACGGCCGCAGCCCATCTGGATGTCGTCGACGATGAGCAGCATGTCCCAGCGCTCGCACAGGTCGGCGAGGGCGCGCAGCCACTCGGCACGGGCGACGTTGATGCCGCCCTCGCCCTGGACCGTCTCGACGATCACGGCGGCGGGGGTGTTGAGACCGGAGCCCTGGTCCTCCAGCAGCCGCTCGAACCACAGGAAGTCCGGGTAGGTGCCTTCGAGGTAGTTGTCGAACGGCATCGGGGTGCCGTGCACCAGCGGGATACCGGCGCCGGCCCGCTTCATGGAGTTACCGGTGACCGCGAGGGCGCCCAGCGACATGCCGTGGAAGGCGTTGGTGAAGGACACGATCGACTCGCGGCCCTTGACCTTACGGGCCAGCTTCAGCGCGGCCTCGACGGAGTTGGCGCCCGTCGGGCCCGGGAACATGACCTTGTAGGGCAGGTCGCGGGGCCGCAGGATGATGTTCTGGAACGACTCCAGGAAGGCCCGCTTGGCCGTGGTGGACATGTCCAGGCCGTGGGTGACGCCGTCCCGCTCGATGTAGTCGATCAGGGCGCGTTTGAGGACCGGGTTGTTGTGGCCGTAGTTGAGCGACCCTGCCCCGGCGAAGAAGTCGAGGTAGGTGTGGCCGTCCTCGTCGGTCATGCGGCTGCCCTGCGCGCGGTCGAAGACGGTGGGCCAGCTACGGCAGTAGCTGCGGACCTCCGACTCCACGGTTTCGAAGACGCTCAGGTCGGGCTGGGTGATGGTCACAGCATGCTCCTGGGAGATGAGTGGCGAAGGATGAGGAAGTCTGTTGGGGCTGGGCGGTGCCGGCGGTGTCACGGGGTGTGGTGCCGGGTCCCGCATGACCGCTGCGGCGGCGTTGCCGCGCGGTCCTGGGTGCGTCAGTGCTCCGGGCGGGCCGGTGGGGTGAACGGGCCGATGAGGTGGAGCACCTCCGGCTCGTGGCCCTGCTCCGGGAACAGTCCTGCGTCAAAGAGCACCTCGCTCTTGAGCGGCACTGAGTGCCGCTCCGCGAAGGACGCGAACAACCGGTTGGATGCGGTGTTGTCGGGGGTCACGGTGGTCTCGACGAAACGTACGCCCAGCTCGTCCCTGGCCCGGGCGGTGAGCCCGTCCAGGAGTGCGGCCGCCAGTCCCTGCCCACGGTGCGCGTCGTCGACGGCGACCTGCCAGACGACGAGGGTCTCCGGGTGCTCCGGGCGGAGGTATCCGGTGATGAAGGCGGCCGGCTCGCCCTCCGTGTCGCGGGCGACTACGGAGGTGGCGGCGAAGTCGCGACACCACAGCAGGTAGCTGTACGAGGAGTTGAGATCCAGCGTCTTCGAGTCGCGGGCGATGCGCCAGATCGCGGCTCCGTCCTCCACGCGTGGGGTGTCGAGCTTGAAGCCCTCCGGAAATTCTCTGATATCGCTTCGGGCACCGGCATGGTCTGCTTGTGCGGCGGTCATGGGAATTAAATTTACCCAGGGAAAAAGGAAATTGCATCGTGGGCAGGGGTTACGGAAGCGCGCGGGATGTGTTATCGCGCGGGGGCGCCCGTCCGCGCGATGCCACCGCGAGATGTCCCCATTTGACCAGGATGTTCGGGGCGAAACGGACACGTTGTGTAGTCGGTCACAGCTCCGTAACACCGATGAGATCCGTCCGAATTACGGAACTTGCCGCTAGCAAAATCTTGGCGTTTGAGGTGCGGAAAAGCGGGCAGAAGAATACGGGAAGCTGTACTTCAAGGGAATTGGGAATTCGCCGCCGGAAGGCCGGGCGTAAGGCCCATGGAAACCTGTGCGGCAAGAGCGCGACAAGATCCGCGGGGACGTGCGCCAGGCGATCTCGGGGAAGACCGCGCGAAACGTACGCAGTGTTACGGGGAACGTACGGAGAACCGTGCGGCAAGGGTGGCGGAAGCGGTACGGAGAGTGCCGGAGAAGGGGCCGTGCCGAAAGTCCGGGGGAACGCCGGATTCCCGGGGAAACGGCCGGGGAATGCGAGGTGCCGACGGGTTCCGCCGCCGCGGCCACCCGGCGCGCCGCGCCGCCTAAAGTGCCGGTATGACGTCCATGAGTGAAGGTGCGGTACTGCACCTCAAGGGGAGGGTCCTCGTCGGTCCGGACGAGGTGCGCGACGAGCTGTGGGTGGTCGGCGGCCGGGTGACCTTCGACCGGCCGGCGGTGGCACGGGATGCCACCACCGTGACGGGCTGGACCCTGCCGGGTCTGGTCGACGCGCACTGCCATGTGGGCCTGGACGCGCACGGTCCGGTGGACGCCCCCACCAGCGAGAAGCAGGCGCTCACCGACCGTGACGCCGGCACCTTGCTGATCCGCGACGCCGGGTCCCCCTCCGACACCCGCTGGGTCGACGACCGCGAGGACCTGCCGCGGATCATCCGCGCCGGCCGCCACATCGCCCGCACCAGGCGCTACATCCGCAACTACGCCCACGAGATCGAGCCGGAGGACCTGGTCGCGTACGTCGCCCAGGAGGCCCGGCGCGGCGACGGCTGGGTCAAGCTCGTCGGCGACTGGATCGACCGCTCCACGGGCGATCTGGCGGCCTGCTGGCCCCGGGGAGCGGTCGAGGCGGCCATCGCCGAGGCGCACCGGCTGGGTGCCCGGGTGACGGCGCACTGCTTCGCCGAGGAGACGCTCGCCCCGCTCGTCGAGGCCGGTATCGACTGCATCGAGCACGCCACCGGGCTCACCGAGGAGACCATCCCGCTGTTCGCCGAGCGCGGGGTGGCCATCGTCCCCACGCTCGTCAACATCGCCACCTTCCCGCGGCTCGCGGACGGCGGCGCGGCGAAGTTCCCCCGCTGGGCGGACCACATGCGGCGGCTGCACGCCCGCCGCTACGACACCGTGCGGGCCGCCCACGACGCCGGGGTGCCGATCTTCGCCGGCACCGACGCCGGCGGGTCCCTGGCGCACGGGCTGGTCGCCGACGAGGTCCTGGAGCTGACCCGGGCCGGGCTGTCCGCCGAGGCGGCGCTCTCCGCCACCACCTGGGGCGCCCGCGACTGGCTCGGCCGCCCCGGCCTCACCGAGGGTGCCCCGGCGGACCTGGTGGTCTACGAGAGCGATCCGCGGAAGGACGTCCGGGTGCTGGCCGCCCCGCGCCGGGTGGTGCTGCGGGGGCGGGTCGTGGGGTAGCCGCTCGGGTGACCCGGTGAACCGGCGCGGTCAACCCGGGTCACCCGTGAGGTGGGGCGGCTGTGGCGTGGGGGGTGCCCGAGGCCGCACGAATCGAATAAAGGCACGGAAACCACCCATTGGGATGAACTGACGCCACGTGGCTGCCCGTTCACCCTCGGTGCGGACACGATGTGCGGGTCGATGCCGTCGGCCCGCGTGATGTCCCCCATGGACGCGGCCGGCGGCGCCATTTCTCCTGTGAGGGTTCCACACACGTGTCCACCAGTCCCACCAGCTCCTTCGGCATGCCCAGACGCCTCGCCACGGCCCTCGTCGCCACCGCGCTCACGGCCGGTCCCGCCGCCCTGCTCGGCGCCGTGCCCGCGCATGCCACGGGAGAGCAGGGCGCGGCCCGCGGCACCGCCGACGCGGTCGTGCTGCGTACCGGCGTGAACGTCGGGCTGCTCCACAAGACGGTCGACGTCCCGCTGAACGTCGTCCTCAACGAGGTGCACGCCCCGGCCTCCGCCGACAAGACCGCGCTCACCGTCAAGCTCGACGGCATCGACCACGGCAGGCCGTTCAGCGTGCTGCGCGCCGACGCCGCGACCGCACGGGCCACCGCCGACCGCCGCAAGGTCGAGGGCTACGCCAACCTCGTCCGCGCCAAGGTGCATCTGCCCGGCCTGCCGCTGCTCCCCGTGATCGAGGTCCAGCAGGTCACCGCCAAGGCGGTCTGCGAGGCGGGCGCGCGGCCCCGGGCCGAGTCGAACGTGCTGGGCACGGTGCGCGTCCTGGGCAAGAAGGTCACCCTCACCGCGGGCGGCACGACGCAGGTCAAGGTCCCGGGCGTGGGCCGGGTGCGGCTCGACCTGTCCCGGAAGGACGTCACGTCCAAGGGCGCCGCGGCCACCGCCCTCGGCCTCGACGTCTCCCTCAACCCGCTGAAGCTGAACGTCGCCGAGGTGCACGGCCGGATCACCCTGGCCAAGGCCACCTGCACCACACCGCGCGGCAAGGCGCCCGAGCAGAACGGCTCCGGCGGGACCGGCGGCGGGCAGCCGAGCGGCGGCACCACCGGCGGTGAGATCGGCGGCACCGAGCCGGACGGCAAGGGCACCGAGGTGACGCAGGCGGACTCCGGGCCGCGCCCCCAGAACCTCGCGGAGACCGGCGGCAGTTCGGCCACCCCGTACCTCGCCGGCGGCGCGGGGCTGCTGCTCGCCGCGGGCGCCGGGGCGACGGTCTTCGCCCGCCGGCGCCGCACCGCCGCGACACCGGGCGACGGCGGCTGACCGACCCCGTACCCCGCGCCGGTGCTGTGGGGGCGTCGCGCGCGGGGTACGGCCCGGGGTGTGCCGTACGGGCCGCGGACCGTACGGCACACCCCACCCTCGCCGGGGACCCCACCAGGCATGGTGTGCAGGGGGACCCGGCGGGGACCGCCCATGGGCAGCGCTACCCGAGCACCTCGGCCAGCGCCGTGACGAAGCGGTCCGTCGTGGCCCGGTCGCGCACCGCGAGCCGCAGCCAGTCGGGGCCCAGACCGGGGAAGGTGTCCCCCCGGCGCACCGCGAAACCGCGGTCCCGCAGCGCGGCCCGCACCCGGTCCGCGTCCGGCAGCCGGATCAGCACGAACGGGCCTTCCGCCGGGCCGGCCGTCTCGATCTGCCGGAAGGCGGCCAGCCGGGCCAGCAGATGGGCCCGGTCCACGGCGATCTCCCCGGCCGCCGCGGCCGCCTCCGCCAGCGCCCAGGGCGTACAGCAGGCCTCCGCGGCGGCCAGCGCGGGACTGGAGACCGGCCACAGCGGCTGAGCCCGCTCCAGGGCGGCGACGGTGTCCGGACCGGCCAGTACGTAGCCGATCCGCAGCCCGGCCAGCCCCCAGGTCTTGGTGAGGCTGCGCAGCACCACCAGCCCCGGCAGATCCGTGCGCCCGGCCAGCGCCGCCCGCTCGCCGGGCACCGCGTCCATGAACGCCTCGTCCACCACCAGCGTCCGGCCCGGCCGCGCCAAGGAGGCCAGCACCTCCGCGGGGTGCAGCACCGAGGTGGGGTTGGTGGGGTTGCCGACGACGACCAGATCGGCGTCCTCGGGCACCGCGGCCGGGTCCAGCCGGAAGCCGTCCCGCGCGTCGAGCAGCACCCGGGAGACCTCGTGCCCGGCGTCCCGCAGCGCCGCCTCGGGCTCGGTGAACTGCGGATGCACCACCACCGGCCGGCGGGCCGGCAGGGCGCGGGCGAGCAGCACGAAGGCTTCCGCGGCCCCCGAGGTGAGCAGCACCCGCTCCTCGGGCAGCCCGTGCCGCGCCGCCACCGCCCGGCGCGCCGCGCGGCCGTCGGGGTACGCGGCGAGACCGTCCAGCGACGCGGCGATCCGGGCCTTGAGCCAGGCCGGGGGAGTGCCGGTGCGGACATTGACCGCCAGGTCCGTCAGCCCGGCGTCCGCGCCCCGCACCTCGGCGTCACCGTGGTGGCGCAGGTCGGGTCCGGGGGGAGCGGCGGCCGGGGCGGGGCGCCTGTCGGACGTGGTGTGCGGGGGCATGCTCACCGTTCCCCGGTGCCCGCGGCCACCGCGGCCGCGCCGTGTGCCGGCCGGGCGTCCTCCGCCGCCGCCCGGCCCGCGCCCGGCACGCCGTCGCGCAGCGGTGCGGCCGCCAGCGCCGCGTGGTAGCGCTCCATGACCACGTCGGCCACCGCGGGCTCCGGGCCGATCACCGTCGCGCCGAAGACGTCCGTGCCGGGGTGCGCCGCCGCCCAGCCCTCGGCCTGCATGTGCAGCCGCTCCACCGGGCCGCCGGGAAGGACGAAGTAGGGCAGCACCACGATCCGGTCCGGCCCGCCGGAGCCCGCAGCGGTCCCCAGCGTCCGGCACCGGTCGAGGCCGGCCGGGACGTCCGGCGCCGCCTGCGAGACGAAGGCGGTCTCCACGCCCGCGAAGCCGCGCCCCTCCCACAGCAGCCGCGCGGCCCGCGCCACCTCGGCGTTGGCGTGCGGGTCGGCCGCGCCGCGGCCCACCAGCAGCACCGTGGTGCCGGCCCGGTCGGCGGGCCGGCGGGCGCCGCTGCCCATGGCCTCGTCCAGCCGCCGCTCCAGCACGTCGAGCAGCGCGGGGTGCGGGCCCAGCTCGGTGCCGCGGGCGAGGACGAGCCCGGGGTGCCGCTCCGCCGCCCGCGCCAGCACTGCGGACAGCGCGTCCGGCACCGGGCCGGCCGGGGCGGTCAGCAGGGGTATGACGGCGATCCGGGTCGCGCCCCGCCCGACGAGACCGTCGAGGGCGCCGTCCAGGGACAGCGGCGAGTCCGGGTCGCCGGAGAAACCGCCGGCGACCGGCACGTCCGGGTGCCGCTCGCCGAGCAGCCGCACCAGGGCGCGCAGGGCGTCGGCCCCGCCGTCGTCGCGGCTGCCGTGACCGGCGATGAGCAGTGCGGGGGGAGAGGTCGTCACGGGGTCTCCTTGGTACCGGTGGGTCCGCTGCCGGGCGCCGGGTCGCCGGCGACCGCCGTCCACCGATCCGGGCCACGGCGGGGCGGGTTGGGGGAGGTCAAGACGATATCCGCAGCGGAAGAGCGGTCGGTGGCCGCTCCCTCCCTACCAGCGGTAAGGGCACCGCTGTCCGTTACAGCGGGCCCGGCCAGCGCACAGGTCGCGCGGGCCGGCCGGCCGTGCGGAGCCGACTTCCGCTTGCCGGCGAGCAGTTCGGCGCCCGGCCCCGCGGCCAGCAGCGCCGCCGCCTCCGCCACGCTCGGTGTGCCCACGGCGGCCGCCGCGGCCGGGGACGGAGCGGGCACCCGCACCGCCGCCAGCGCCGCCGCCGGGAACGACCGCAGCGGAACGCCCAGCCACCGTGCCGCCCCGAGCAGGCCCGGCTCGGTGGCCCTGGCGGTGACCGTCGCCAGCGCGGTGAGCGGCCGGTCCGTACACCCCGCCGCCGCACGGGCGGCCGCGATCAGCTCCAGCACCTCGGACACCGGGACGCCCCGGCTCGCCCCCACCCCGACGACCAGCGGCATGCCACCGCCGGCCCCGTCGGGGCCCCGGCGCCTCATACCGCCACGACTCCCCGGCCGAAGGCGACCCGGCTGCGCCGCCCCTGAACGACCGCGGTGAGCCCGGCCGGTCCGGCGGTGACCGGCTCTCCCGGCCCATGGTCGAGGACGGCGGCCCCGCCCGTGCCGGGGGTCACCGGGCGGCGTCCGGGGCCGCCGCGCTCCGGGCCGCACTCGCCACCAGCCGCCCGGCCAGCGAGGGTTCGGCGGCCCAGTGCACATGCAGATACGAGGCGTGCACCCCGCCGGACACGAAGCCCTCCACCCGCCGCTCCGGGTGCGTCAGACCCCACGCCGGGTCCGCGCCCGCACCCGGCTCCAGCACCGTGCGGTGGAACTCGTGGCCGCGCACCCGGGTGCCGGCCGCGGCCAGCGCGTTGTCCCGCAGCGCCACCGCCTCCCGGTAGCCGAGGGTGAGCCGTTCGGTCATCCGGGCCTCGGCGGGCAGCACCCCGCACATCGGCTTCCCGTCGATCGACCGGGACAGGTACAGCAGCCCGGCGCACTCGGCGGAGACCGGCGCCCCGGAAGCGGCCAGCGCGGCCACCGCGGCGCGCAGCGGAGCGTTCGCCGACAGGTCCGGCGCGTACATCTCCGGAAAGCCGCCGCCGATCACCAACCCCCGCGTGCCGGGCGGCAGTTGCTCGTCCCGCAGCGGGTCGAACGGGGCGACCTCGGCGCCCGCGGCGGCCAGCAGCTCGGCGTGCTCGGCGTACGAGAAGGTGAACGCGGCGCCGCCCGCGACGGCGATCAGCGGCTTCTCCGGGGCGTCCTTCCCGGCGGCCGGGGCGAGTTCCGCCGCCGGGTCCCAGGGGGTGTCCGGCAGCTCCGGCACCGTACGGGCCAGCGCCAGCAGCGCCGCCAGATCGCAGCCCTCGCGGACCCGCGCGGCGAGTTCGGCCACCGACTCCACCGCCTCGGTCCGGCGTTCGGCGACCGGTACCAGGCCCAGGTGCCGGGAGGGCGTACCGGCCCGTCCGTCCCGGCGCAGCGCGCCCAGCACCGGCACACCGGAGGAGTCCATCGCCTCCCGCAGCAGCTCCTCGTGGCGGTCCGAGCCGACCTTGTTGAGGATCACCCCGGCCAGCCGCACCTCCGGGTCCCAGGAGGCGAAGCCGTGCACCAGCGCGGCCACCGACCGGGACTGCGAGGAGGCGTCCACCACCAGCACCACCGGCGCCCGCAGCAGCTTCGCCACCTGCGCCGTGGACGACAGCTCGCCCATCCCGGAGGCGCCGTCGAACAGCCCCATCACGCCCTCGACCAGCGCGAGATCGGCGCCCGCCGCACCGTGCAGGAACAGCGGCGCGATCCGGCCGGGACCGCACAGATAGGCGTCCAGATTGCGGCCGGGGCGGCCGGTGGCCAGGGAGTGGTAGCCCGGATCGATGTAGTCCGGGCCGACCTTGTGCGGCGACACCACGAGTCCGGCCTCGGCGAACGCCGCCATCAGGCCGGTGGCCACCGTGGTCTTCCCCGCGCCCGACGAGGGCGCGGCGATCACCAGCCGGGGAATCGATCCGCCGCTCACGCGCTGTGCTCCCTGTTCACCATTCGATGCCCCGCTGGCCCTTCTGGCCCTCGTCCATCGGGTGCTTGACCTTGGTCATGTCCGTCACCAGATCGGCGAAGTCCAGCAGCGCCTCGGGGGCGCCCCGCCCGGTGATGACGACATGCTGGGTCCCGGGGCGGTCGCGCAGCACCGACACCACCTCGTCGGTATCGATCCAGCCCCACTTCAGCGGGTAGGCGAACTCGTCCAGCACCAGCAGCTTGTAGGTCTCCGCGGCCAGGTCCCGCTTGACCTGCTCCCAGCCCTCGCGCGCCGCGTCCTCGCTGGAGGCGATGTCGCGCTGCACCCAGGACCAGCCCTCGCCCATCTTGTGCCAGGCGACGGTGCCGCCCTCACCGGACTCCCCGAGCACCTTCAGCGCCCGCTCCTCGCCGACCTTCCACTTGGCCGACTTCACGAACTGGAACACCCCGACCGGCCAGCCCTGGTTCCAGGCGCGCAGCGCCAGCCCGAAGGCGGCGGTGGACTTGCCCTTGCCCTGGCCGGTGTGCACGAACACCAGCGGGCGGTTGCGGCGCTGGCGGGTGGTGAGCCCGTCGTTCGGTACGACGGACGGCTGTCCCTGCGGCATTACGCGGCCTTCCTGTTGCCCTGCACGGTCCGTACGAGCGCGGAGACACTGTCCGCGCGCAGTTCGTCGAGGCTGATCGCGGTGCCCTGCAGCTCACGGGCCAGCTCGCCCGCGAGACCGAGCCGCACCGGGCCCGCCTCACAGTCCACGACCACCGAAGCGGTCCCCTCCGCGGCCAGCAGCCGGGCCGCGCGGCCGGCGCGCACCACCGGCTCCGGACCGCCGGTCGCCCGGCCGTCGGTGACGACCACCAGCAGCGGCCGCCGCGAGGCGTCCCGCATCCGCTCCACCCGCAGCACCTCATGGGCCTTCAACAGGCCCTCCGACAGCGGCGTCCGGCCGCCCGTCGGCAGCTGCTCCAGCCGTGCCGCGCCCGCCTCGACCGAGGACGTCGGGGGCAGCGCCAGCTCGGCGCCGCTGCCGCGGAAGGTGATCAGGCCGATCTTGTCGCGCCGCTGGTACGCGTCCAGCAGCAGCGAGAGCACCGCGCCCTTGACGGCGCTCATCCGCTTCCGCGCGGCCATCGAACCGGACGCGTCCACGACGAACAGGACCAGATTGCCCTCCCGCCCCTCGCGTACCGCCTCGCGCAGATCGTCCCGGCGCACCAGCAGCCCCCGCCCGCTGCGCCCGCGGGCCCGCTGGTGCGGCGCCGCGGCCTGCACCGTCGCCGACAGGTGCAGCTTGCCCAGCGCCCCCTGCGGGCGGCGGGCCCCGGTCGTCCGGCCGTGGGCGGTACGGGCCCGGGAACGGCGGCCGTCCGCGCCCTCCCCCAGGCCCGGCACATCGAGGCGCCGGGTCTTGAACGGCTCGGTGGCCCCGACCGCCGGCCGCTCCCCGGCCGCGGCCCCCTGGGGCGCGCTCCCGGGCTCGGGCTGCTCGGCCTGTCCGGGCTGCTCGGGAGACTGCGGGGTCTCCCGGTCTTGCTGGTGCGGGAGTTCGGCCTCCGGCGGGAGCGGGGACTCCTCCGGCCCGCCGTCCTGCGGCGGCTGCCCGCCGCCGTCCGGACCGCCCCCGCCGGGACCGCCGTCCGGACCGTCCGGCTCCGGGTCGTCGTCGCCGTCCGCGTTCCCGTCCGGGTTCTCGTCCGCGTTGTCGTCCGCGCCGAACTCCTCCAGAGTCCGGTCGAGCTTGTCCTCGTCCAGGCCGGGGGCGTCGAAGGGGTTGCGGCGCCGGCGGTGCGGCAGCGCCAGCAGCGCCGCCTGCCGCACGTCCTCCTCCAGGACGTCCGTCCGGCCCGCCCACGCGGCCAGCGCGGTGGCGGTACGCGCCATCACGATGTCCGCGCGCATCCCGTCCACCTCGAACGCCGCGCAGGTCGCGGCGATCTGCCGGAGCGCCGCATCGCCCAGCACCACCCGCGGCAGCAGCTCCCGGGCCGCGGCGATCCGGGCGCGCAGCGCGTCCTCCTCGGCCGCCCAGCCCGCCGCGAAGCCCGCCGGATCGGCGTCGTAGGCCAGCCGGCGGCGGACCACCGCCACCCGCTCGTCGGGCTCGCGCGAGGCGGCCACCTCGACCGTGAGCCCGAACCGGTCCAGCAACTGCGGCCGCAGCTCGCCCTCTTCGGGGTTCATCGTCCCGACGAGCAGGAAACGGGCCGCGTGCCGCACCGAGACACCCTCGCGCTCCACGTACGAGGCGCCCATCGCCGCCGCGTCCAGCAGCAGGTCCACGAGGTGGTCGTGGAGCAGGTTGACCTCGTCGACGTACAGGATGCCGCGGTGCGCGTCCGCGAGCAGGCCCGGCTCGAAGGCCTTCACGCCCTCCGACAGTGCCCGCTCGATGTCCAGCGCGCCGACCAGCCGGTCCTCGGAGGCGCCGACGGGCAGTTCGACCATCCGCGTCGGGCGCTCCTCGACGGCGGCGGTCTCGTGCGGCCCGTCGGGGCAGCCGGGGTCCGGCGCGGCCGGGGCGCAGGCGAAGCGGCAGCCGTTGACCACGTCCACGGCCGGCATCAGCGCCGACAGCGCCCGCACGGCGGTGCTCTTGGCGGTGCCCTTCTCGCCGCGGACCAGCACGCCGCCCACCGCGGGGCTCACCGCGTTCAGCAGCAGCGCCAGCCGCAGGTCGTCCATCCCGACCACCGCGGTGAAGGGGTACTGCGGGGTCGTCTCGTGAGCGGTTGTCATGCTGTGTCGTCCTCCACGTCGCCGTCGAGCTCCGGATTCGTCGTGTGCGTACCCCTCATGGCGCCCCCGGAGGCACGAACGGCAGTCCCTCCGGCACTCCTTCCTCGATCAGCCGCAGCAGCGCGCCGGTGTCCGCGTGCTCCTCGATCAGGTCGCCCAGCCGGTCCAGCTGCTCCTCGCGCAGCACCCCGAAGCGGGTGTCGGGGGCCGGTACGAACGCCCGGCCCGCGTCCGCCGCGACCCGCCGCAGGAAGGCCCGGCGGAAGCCGTCGCTCTCCAGCGAGCCGTGCCAGTGCGTGCCCCATACGGAGCCGGCCCGGCACCCGTCGAGGCTGCGCCCTTGGTCATCGGAGATGAACGCCTCGTCCCCGCCGCTCACTTCGGCGACGCCGTGGTGGATCTCGTACCCCTCCACCGGCTCGCCCAGCGCCGTACCGACCGGCCGCGCCAGCGTCTTCTCCGCCGCGAACCGCACCCGTACGGGCAGCAGCCCCAGCCCGTCGACCACGCCCGCCTTCGACTCGACCTCGTCCTCGATGCGCTCGCCCAGCATCTGGAAGCCGCCGCAGATGCCCAGCACCGGGCGGCCCTCGGCGGCCCGCCGGGCGACCGCGTCCGCCAGCCCGCGCTCCCGCAGCCAGGCCAGCGCCCGGACCGTGCCCCGGGTCCCCGGCAGCACCACCAGGTCCGCGTCGGCCAGCTCCTCGGCGCGGTCCACGAACCGCACCACCACGCCCGGTTCGGCGGCCAGCGCGTCCACATCCGTGAAGTTCGACATCAGCGGTACGGCACAGACCGCCACCCGCAGCACATCCGCCCCGTGCGGCGGGGCCACCACGCTCTCGCGCACCGCGCCGCGCAGCGACACCCGCAGGCCGTCCTCCTCGTCGATGCCGAGCCCGTGCGCGAACGGCAGCACGCCCAGCGTCCGCCGCCCCGTGAGGCCGCGCAGCATCTCCAGCCCCGGCTCCAGCAGCGTCACATCGCCCCGGAACTTGTTGACCAAATAGCCCGCGACCAGCGCCTGGTCCTCCTCGGACAGCAGCGCGGTGGTGCCGAAGAACGAGGCGAACACCCCGCCGCGGTCGATGTCACCGACCACGACCACCGGGATGCGGGCGGCCCGTGCGATACCCATGTTCACGATGTCGGTACGCCGCAGATTGATCTCGGCGGGGCTGCCGGCACCCTCACAGATCACCGCGTCATGGGTGCGCCGCAGCTCCTGGAGGCAGTCCGTGACCGTGCCGAGCAACTGCTCCTGCCTGCCCGCGTGGTAGCCGCGGGCGCTCAGCTCGCCCACCGGCTTCCCCAGCAGCACCACCTGGCTGCTGCGGTCGCTGCCCGGCTTGAGCAGCACCGGGTTCATCAGCGCGGTCGGCTCCACCCGCGCCGCGGCGGCCTGCATCGCCTGGGCCCGCCCGATCTCCGCGCCCTCGCGGGTGACGAACGAGTTCAGCGACATGTTCTGTGCCTTGAAGGGCGCCACCTTGACGCCCTGCCGGACCAGCCAGCGGCAGATGCCCGCCGTCACCACGCTCTTGCCGGCGTCGGACGTCGTCCCGGCCACCAACAAGCCACCGCCGAGGGCCCCGCCCGAACCACCGCCGACCGCCCCGCCGGCTGCCTTCCACCGCCCGTTCACCGGGTCCTCCTCCCGTTCACCGGGTCCTCCTCCTGAGCTTCGGGTCACTACACCCGCCCACCCCCCGAAGGGGGGTGGGCGGCGGGGAAAAAACGGACGGCCTCATACCGGACCCGCCCCACGCCCACGCCCACGCCCGCGCCCCCCGGCTCCCCGAGCCACCGCCGCCCGCGCAGCGCCGCCCGCCACGCGCGCCGCCACCGTCGTCACCAGCGCCAGCGCGCTCACCCGGCGGGAGAGCCGCACCGCCCGCCCGATGTCGTCCACCGCCACCGGCGGCGCCGCGCCGTTGAGCACCGGACGGTGCTCCACCCGCCCGCCGTACGCCAGCGTGCCGCCCAGCCGTACGCCCAGCGCGCCCGCGAACGACGCCTCCACCGGGCCCGCGTTGGGGCTCGGGTGCGCAGCGCCGTCCGCCCGCCAGGCCCGCAGCGCACCGCGCCGGTCGGGGCCCGCGAGCACGGTCAGCGCGGCGGTCAGGCGGGAGCCGGGCCAGCCGGCGAGATCGTCGAGCCGGGCCGCGGCCCAGCCGAAACGGCGGTAGCGCGCCGACTTGTGGCCCACCATCGCGTCCAGGGTGTTCACCGCCCGGAACGCCACCAGGCCGGGCACCCCGCCCAGCGCGCCCCACACCAGGGCGCCCACCACCGCGTCGGAGGTGTTCTCGGCGACCGACTCCACCACCGCACGGGCCATCTGCGGCCCGTCCAGCACTTGCGGATCGCGCCCGCACAGATGCGGCAGCCGCTCCCGCGCCACGTCCAGGTCACCCGCTGCCAGCGCCCCGCCGACGGCCCGCGCCTCCCGGCCCAGCGAGGTGCCGCCCAGCACGGCCCAGACCGTCGCCGCGGTCAGCGCGACCCCGGCGCCACCACGGAGCGACAGCGAAGAAGCGGAAGCCGAGCCCCGCACGGCGCGCTGCAGCAGCGCGGCAGCGGCGGCGGCACCGCCCGCGCACAGCACGGCGTGCGCCGCCCCGTAGCCGCGGTGGTCGCGCCACAGCCGGCGCTCGACGGCGCCCGCCGCCCGGCCGAACGCGGCCACCGGATGGCCACGCCGCGGATCTGCCGCGATCAGGTCGGTGAGAAAGCCGAGGGCCGCGCCGCACGCGTATCCCGCGTGTTCGCCGCGCACCGGATCAGGCCGTTGCCAGGGCGTGTCCGTGATGTCCCGCCCGGCCTCGAAGGAACCCTGCGGCGGTGGGCAGAGAGGATCTCGACGGGCAGCCGGGCATGGCGGTATGTCCTCACTCAGGGTCCGCGCCCTGGCTCGACGTGACGGCGACAAGAGTCTCCTGGCTCCCGGATCGGCGTGTCCTCCGGCCTTCCAGTCCCGCGTACGTCGATCACGTGTGCGCGGCGGACCGTGGCCCTCGTCGGAGGAACGCTCCCCGGTGACAGTGGCGGGACCGCGCCGGATTCACACCGGACTTCCTCAGCTGTCGCCGAATGGCTCCGGCAGTCCACCACGCACCGCGAATGCCCGTCAACTCACCCTTGACCTGCGACGCTGCCCTGTGGCAGGCGCTGTGGCGCACACCACAGCGCGACGGCGACGTCATCGGCGGCCGCCCGCACGCCCTCTGATCCCGCATCACCGTCCGCTGCGCGCCGGCCGGGGCGGCCCACGGACGAGGCGCCCGGCGGACGACGGCTGCTGCCGCGGTCCGCCGGACGCCTCGTCCGGTCCGTCGTGTCCGGCTGTGTCAGCCGGCGACGATCAGATAGATGCCGTAGGCCACCGCGACCGCGCAGAGCGCGAAGGCGGCCATCGCGCCGGCCCGTGCACCGGTGCCCGGTACGGCGACCGCGGCCGCCGCACCCCCGTGGCCGGTCTTGCGGGACGTACCGGCGATGCCGACGGTGAACAGGCCCACGATCCCGACCGTCACACCGAGGGTGACGCCGAAGACCTGGCCGAGAGCTGCCCAGTCGATGCTCATGGAGTTCCTTACGTGATGACAGCTAGCGGGTGACCGTCGCGGCCTTGGCGCGCGGGGTGGTGGGAGCCTCGGCCGCCGGTGCGTCGGCGGTCTCCGGGGCGTCTGCTCCCGGGGCCTGCTGGCCGGCCGGGGGCGGGGAGACGGTGCGCAGCGCGGCGGTGACCACGCCCGCCGGCTCCGCTGCCGGGGCTTCGTTGACGTTGGTGTGGTCGACCGGCTTGCGCCGGGAGGCGGCCCAGATCGCGCCGCAGATGCCGAGTCCGAGGACCGCCACCGCCGCCACGCCCCAGTCGCCCTGTCCGGCCAGGAACGCGGCACCCGCCGCGACCGCACCGGCGGCCGGCAGCGTCAGGCCCCAGGCGAGGACCATCCGGCCGGCCGTGGACCAGCGCACCACGCCGCCCTTGCGGCCCAGTCCGGAGCCCATCACGGAGCCCGAGCAGACCTGGGTGGTGGAGAGCGCGAAGCCGAGGTGGGAGGAGGCCAGGATGGTGGCCGCGGCGCCGGTCTGGGCGGCGAAGCCCTGCGGCGGCTGGATGTCGGTGATGCCCTTGCCCATCGTGCGGATGATCCGCCAGCCGCCCAGGTAGGTGCCGAGCGCGATGGCGAGACCGGCCGAGGCGATGACCCACAGCGGCGGGTCGGCGTGCGGGGCGACCACCCCGCCGGTGATCAGCGCGAGCGTGATCACACCCATCGTCTTCTGCGCGTCGTTGGTGCCGTGGGCGAGGGAGACCAGGGCGGCGGAGGCGATCTGGCCCGCGCGGTAGCCCTTGGCGGTGTCCGCCTCGTCGCGGTTGCGGGTCAGCCGGTAGGTGAGCCGGGTCGCCGCCATCGCGGCCAGGCCGGCGACGACCGGGGCGGCCACCGCGGGGATCAGGACCTTCATCACGACGGCGTCACCGTGTACGCCGTTCGTGCCGACGGACACCAGGGTCGCGCCGATCAGACCTCCGAAGAGGGCGTGGGAGGAGCTGGAGGGGAGACCGGCGAGCCAGGTCAGCAGGTTCCAGACGATCGCGCCGACCAGGCCGGCGAAGATGACCTCTGGTCTGATGCCGGCGCCTTCGTCGATGATCCCCCCGGAGATGGTCTTGGCCACCTCCACGGACAGGAACGCGCCGACGAGGTTGAGGACTGCCGACATCGCCACCGCGGTCTTGGGTCGCAACGCCCCGGTGGAGATGGTGGTGGCCATCGCGTTGGCCGTGTCGTGGAAGCCGTTCGTAAAGTCGAACACCAAGGCCGTGACGATCACGATCCCGATGAGAAGCGTGATGTGTTCCATTCACCCAGGCAATCAGTTCGAAGGTCAGTGTCGCTGGGACCGTACGGAGAGCGGGTGAACGGAAAGTGAACTGGGACGGGCGCGGTGATGACACCACCGCAGTGTTCACGCGGAGGCGCCTCCGGCGTCACTTCCGCATCACCCGTTGGTGAACTTCCTGGGCTACCGCCGGCCCCCAGGGGCCGACGAGCCGCTCCCCGCGGTCCCGTTGTCGCGGAGTCACCTCGACCGTAGGGGGCGAGTCACCCAAGGGGGCGCAGAACCGGTCAATCCCCGGCATTCGCGGAGGTGTCACCGGATGGCGGATACCGGTCGGACGGCCCACCGGCGTACGGTGCCCCGGCCCGCCCGTACGGTGTCGCGCACCACGTCCGCATTCGCCGCACCGCGCCGGAGGACCCATGAAGGACCACCCCGACGACCTCGCCGCCGCCTGGAGCGAACTGGTCGCCACCGCCCGCCGAACGGTCACCGACGGCCTGGTGGTCGGCACCTCGGGCAATGTCTCGCGCCGTATCAGGGACCTGATCCTGGTCACCCCCAGCGGCGTCCCCTACGACCGGCTCGGGCCCGGTGACACCACCGCGGTCGACCTGGAGGGCCGCCAGATCATCGGCGCGCTCCGGCCGACCAGCGAACTCCCGATGCATCTGACGGTCTACCGCGACACCACGGCCACCGCCGTCGTCCACACCCACGCCCCGCACGCCACCGCCGTCTCCACTCTGGTCACCGAACTCCCGCCGGTCCACTACATGACCGCGGCGCTCGGCGGCCCCGTCCGCGTCGCCCCCTACGCCCTGTACGGCAGCGATGAGCTGGCCGCCGCCATGCGCGAGGCGCTGCGCGACCGCACCGCCTGCCTGCTCCAGAACCACGGCACCATCGCCTACGGGGACAGCCTCGGCCAGGCGCTGGACCGCACCGCGCAGCTGGAGTGGATGTGCCGGGTGTGGCTCACCGCGAGCTCCGTACCGGGCCACACCCCGCACCTGCTGTCGGCCGGTCAGCTCGACGCGGCCGCCGACCGGCTGCGCGGCTACGGCCAGCAGGGCGGCCACCCGGGCTGACCGCCCGCCCGGCACGCCGTCGCGGCGGCCGGCCCGCACCCCGCCGCCTCCGGCCCGTCCGGCGCCCCGGCCCCGTCCGCCGCCTCCGGGCCGGACGGGCTCCGGCCGGTCACCCGCCCGACTCCGCCCGGTGGCCGCCCCCGGCACCGCTGCGCACACTGGTGAGGTGCGCCTGGGTACTGCGGCGGCCATGGCCGCCATCACCGTGATAGGTGCCGGGGCGGCCGCGGTGGCGGTCGGCCGGTACGCCAGTGACATTGCCCTGAAACCGTCGCCGGACCAGCCCTTCCCGGGCGACTCCCGCCTCACCGTGCACTCCGCCACCGAGGAGCGCATCGCCCTCACCCGCAGCCTGGCGTCGCAGCGGCCCGGCACGTACGGGCTCACCGGCTCCGGCTGCCACGCCGTCATCGGCGACGTCGTCCACGGCGTCCCGCACCCCGCCGACGCGGTGGTCCGCCGCCTGGTACGGGTCACCCACGGCACCCTCGGGCCGGGCAACCGCATGCGGCTCACCCCGCAGGTGCACATCGGCAACCCCCGCGACGCCCTCGGCCTCGACTGCGCCGACATCGACATCCCCGGCGAACTCGGCCCGCTCCCGGCGTGGTTCGTCCCCGGCGTACGCGACACCTGGGTCATCGCCGCCCACGGCCTGGGCACCACGCGCGAGCACCCCATGGTCGTCATGCCGTTCCTGCACCGTCACCGGCTGCCGGTCCTCGCCCTGTCCTACCGCAACGACCCCGGAGCCCCGCGCACCGGCGACGGCATCCACCACCTCGGCGAGACCGAATGGCGCGATCTGGACGCGGCGATCCGCTACGCGCTGCGCTACGGCGCCCGGAACGTCGTCCTCCACGGCTGGTCCACCGGCGCGACCATGGCACTGCGCGCCGCCACCCGCTCCGCGCTGCGCGACCGGATCTGCGGCCTGGTCTTGGACTCCCCGGTCCTCGACCGGTGCGCCACGGTCCGCGCGCTGGCCGCCGCCCGCGGGGTCCCGCGTGCCCTGCTGCCCCTGGTGGTACGGGCCGCCGAGGGCAGCACCGGCCTGCCCCTCGACCACCCCGCCGACGCCGTCGACCCGGACGAGCTGGAGATCCCCACGCTCCTCTTCCACGGGCCGGACGACGTGATCGCCCCGTGGACGGCCTCCCGTTCCTTCGCCGCCCGCCGGGCCGACCTGATCACGCTTCAGCCGGTCCCGCACGCCCCGCACGCCGCGATGTGGAACGCCGACCCGTCCGGCTACGAAGAGGCACTACGACGCTTCCTCACCCCACTCATGTGACCCCACCCGTGTGACCTGGCGTTCCGGCCGCCCCGGCGCCGGCCCCACCGCCGGCTTCCCCACCCACCGCCCTCTCCTCTCCTTTCCACTTGCTCTGCCATCGCCCGCCCCCCCCGGATGACTCCCGGGTGTACGGGCGGACAACTGCCCTCATCAGGGACGGGGCGGCGGGATGACGGGCCGGTGGCAGTTCGCAAGCGGGGTTCCGATTGGGCTTTCGGGCCGACAGCGGCAACACTGCTCCTGTGACGTCCCGTACTCCGCGCGACTCCCGGCTCCGACTCGTCCCCCGTCAACCGGTTGCGGCCGCCCGCCGGGCGGTGACAACCCGGACCAAGCGCCCGGCGCCCCGGCCACCCGAGGGCACACCGCCGCCCGCGGAACTGGCCCGCCAGGCCCGTGCCGTCCTGGCCGGCGCCGCCCGGCTCGCCCGCTGGGCCGACAGCGTCGGTGCCGGCGCCGCCGGCGGCAGCCTGCGGGCCGGCCCCGACGGAGCGCTGCCGGAGACCGCCGCGGAACGCGCCGCCGAGGCCCTGGGCCTGACACCACAACAGGTCCGCACCGACTGGGACCGGGCCCGGCTGGCCGGACTCGTCGAACTCCACGACGGCCTCGCCCGCCCCGGCTGGCGGCTGCGGGCCTGGGACCGCGACGACACCGCCGTGCTGCGCGGCTGGGTCGCGCTCTTCGACGCCTGGTCGCTGGCCCGCCCGGCCCCGGCCGCCGCCGGCCCCGCGATAGTCGCCGAAGTCGTCGAGGCGCTGCCGCAGTTGCTGTCCCTGCTGCATCTGTCGGCCGGCCCCGTCCGGCTGCCGGTGCTGCTCGACATGCTCGACCAGCGCGTCGCCGAGCTGCGCACCGAACGCTGCGAGGTCCCCTACGGCCAGGACCCGGCGGGCCCGGGCTCCGCCGACGAGGCCGCGGCCGCCGGCGACGCCGCGGGGGCGTCGCTGGCCGCACTGCTGGACTGGGCGCTGGACGCGCTGCGCACCGTCGGCGCGCTGGTGCCGCCGGACGGCGCGGAGGCCGCGCACGAGGGCGCCGAGGCACAGCTGACACCGCTCGGCAACTGGTCGGTGTGGGTCAAGCTGGAACAGATCTGCGTCGCCGCGCAGAGCCCGGCCGGCCACATCGAACAGTCCGCTGAGGCGATGCTGCGCGGCTGCGCCCGGCTCACCCCGGGACCGGCCCGTGCCGAATACCGCGCCTGGCTCGCCGCCCGCTCCGTCGGCGCGGCCGTCGAGGAGCTGCTGACCGTGGCCCGCGGGGAGGACGCGCTGCTGCGCGGTCTGGCCTTCGAGGCGCTGCGGGCGGTCGGCGCCCCGGCCGAGGCCGCCGTACGGGCCGCGGCCGACGAGCCGGCCCTGCGGCCGTACGCCCTGCTGTGGCTGGTCGAGCACGAGGGCGGCGACCCGGAGACCGCGCCCGATGTGCTCACCCGCGAGGAGTCGACCTGGCTGTGGGTGGACACCGCGGCCGCCGTCGCGGACCACGGCGAGACCCAGCTGCTGGTCAGGCACCTGGACTCGGCGGTCCAGGGCTCGGTACCGCGCCTCCTGGAAGAGGTACGCGCCGTCGGCCACCCCAGAACCGTCCAGGTCCTGGTGGCCCTGGCCGCGGCCCACCCCGACCCGGCCCTCGCCAAGGCGGTCCGCCGAGCGGCGTTCCAGGTCCACACGGGTGGGGTGTGACCTCCCACGTTGTCGGCGTTCCCGCCGTGGTGCCTCGCGCTGTTTCGGGTCCGCTGTGCGGGGCGTGGGGTGGGGTGGTGTTCGCGGGTGGCTCCGCCGTTGCGCCTGCGGCGGGCGGGTGGTTGTCGGGTGCGGTGACGGGCCTCCGGGGCAGGGTTTCCGGACTGCTTCGCTTTACGTCCGGAAACC
>NZ_JBICVV010000026.1:60099-113064 GCF_043199295.1 Streptomyces sp. NPDC048612 | reverse complement strand
CCCCACTCACCTGTAGTCACTCCTCCCACGGGAGGGGACGGGCCGGAGGGGCCTGGTGTGTGGACGTAAAGCGAAGCAGTCCACACACCAGGCCCCGGAGGTCCGTCACCGCACCCGACAACCACCCGCCCGCCGCAGGCGCAACGGCGAGAAACCACCACGGCGGGAAAGACAACAACGTGGGACTAACGGGCCCGGCCCCGAAGCTCGGCGTCCAGGAGGGCCGACCACTGTTCGACAACCCGCTCGCGGCGGGCGGAGTCGTCGGTGAGGAGGTTGGCGAGGCCGAGGCCACGGGCCATGTCGAGCAGTCCCTGGACCGTCTCCCGGACGCCGGGCACCGCCTCGTCCGCGTCGAGCAGCGTCAGCGCCGTCCGGTGGGCGTCCCGGCCGACGCGGGCCTCCAGGGCGGTGACCCGTTCGCGGAGCTGGTCCTCGTCGGAGGCGGCCACCCACAGGTGGAGCGCGGCGCGGAACAGCGGGCCCGTGTAGAGGCCGACGAGTTCCTCGACGACGATCCGGGTGCGGGCGGCGGAGCCGGCCGGGGGGAGGTTGTCGGCGACGGCCTTGACCGCGCCCTGGCGTTTCTCCGCGACGTGTTCGACGGCCGCTGTGAAGAGGTCCTCGCGGGTGCGGAAGTGGTGCTGGGCGGCGCCGCGGGAGACGCCCGCGCGTTCGGCGACCACGGAGACCGTGCTGCCGCTCCAGCCGCGTTCCGCCAGGCAGGAGACCGCGGCCTCCAGCAGTTTGAGCCGGGTGGCCCGGCTGCGTTCCTGCTGGGGCTCCTTGGTGCCGCGGGCGGGGGTCAGCGCGCCCATGACGGGGCCCGCCGCTCCAGGAAGGCGGTCATGCCCTCGCGGGCCTCGGCGGAGCCGAAGAGCCGTGCGGACTGTTCGGCGAGCGCCTCGGTGTCGCGGTCGAAGGCGGCCAGCACCGGGGCGGTGACCAGCTTCTTGGACTCGGCCAGGCCCTGCGGAGAGCCCTTGCGCAGCCCGTCCAGCAGGGGCGCGAGGCCGCTGTCGACCTCGTCCGCGGCGAGGGTGACCAGGCCGATCCTGGCCGCTTCCGCCGCGCCGAACTTCTCGCCGGTGAGGTAGTAGCGGCCGACGGCGCGTGGGTCGAGCCGGGGCAGCAGCGGCAGCGAGATGACGGCGGGGGCGAGGCCGAGGCGGGCCTCGGTGAAGGCGAAGGTGGCCTCCGGTCCGGCCACGGAGAGGTCGCAGGCGCCGAGCAGGCCCAGGCCGCCGGCCCGGACGTGTCCGGTGACGCGGGCGACGACCGGTTTGGGCAGCGCGACGAGGGCGCGCAGCAGCCGGGCCAGGCCCAGCGGGCCGTCCTTCGCGCTGCCCGAGGTCGCCTCGGAGAGGTCCGCGCCGGCGCAGAACGTGCCGCCGGTGTGGGTGAGCACGACGGCGCGGGTGGCGTCGTCGGCCGCGGCGTCCTCCAGCGCCTGGTGTAGTTCGGCGACCAGGCGGGTGGAGAGGGCGTTGCGGTTGTGCGGGGAGTCCAGGGTGAGGGTGGTGATGCCGCGCTCGTGGGAGCGCGGGACGAGGGTCTCCGTGGACGCGTCGGCCTTCGGGGCGTCGGTCATCGGGGCGTCTGGCTCCTTTCCCTGGCGCGCAGTTCGCGTCGCAGGATCTTTCCGGTGGTGGCGCGCGGCACGCTCTCCAGGAATTCCACGCGGCGCACTTTCTTGTACGGGGCGACCTGATCGGCAACGTACGCGATGACCTCGTCCTCGCTCAGGCTGGCCCCCCGCTGCCTGACGACGAACGCCTTGGGCACCTCGTTGCCGTCCTCGTCCGGGACGCCGATGACCGCGGCGTCGGCGATCGCCGCGTGGCCGAGCAGCAGCGCTTCGAGGTCGGCGGGGGCGACCTGGTACCCCTTGTATTTGATCAACTCCTTGACGCGGTCGACGACATGGAGCCAGCCGTCGCCGTCCGCCCGGCCGACGTCGCCGGTGTGCAGCCAGCCCTCGGGGTCGATCATCGCGTCGGTCTCGGCGGGCCGTCCCAGATAGCCCTTCATGACCTGGGGGCCGCGGATGAGGATCTCCCCGGTCTCCCCCGGCCCCACGTCCTCGCCGGTCTCCAGGGACACCAGGCGCATCTCGGTGTTGGGGATCAGCTTGCCGACGGCGCCGGGCGGCGGGTTCGGGGCGTCGAGGGGGACGCAGTGGGTTCCGGGACTCAGCTCGGTCATGCCGTACGCCTGGAGGACCGGTGGCAGGCCGAGCCGCCGGGAGCAGGCCGCGGCCAGTTCGGCGTCCAGGGGCGCCGCGGCGGAGACCAGGTACCGCAGGGAGGACAGGTCGTAGTCGGCGACCAGGGGGTGTTTGGCGAGGGCGAGGACGATCGGGGGTGCCACGTAGACGGCCGTGATGCGGTGCCGCTCGATGGCGGCGAGGAACTGTTTCAGGTCGAAGCGGGGCAGGACGACGACGGTGGCGCCGTTGCGCAGCGGGGCGTTCATCAGGGCGGTCAGCCCGTAGATGTGGAAGAACGGCAGCACGGCCAGGACCCGGTCGCCGGGGCCGTTGGAGATCAGCGGGGTGAGCTGGGCGAGGTTGGTGGCGATGCTGCGGTGGGTGAGCATCACGCCCTTGGGGGTGCCGGTGGTGCCGGAGGAGTAGGGCAGTACGGCCACGTCGTGGGCCGGGTCGAGGGTGACGGAGGGCTCCGGGTCGGTGCAGGCCGCCAGGTCGAGGACGGAGCGGTGGCCGGCGGCCCGGTCGCAGACGAGGATCTCGGCGACGCCGCCGGTGTGCCGCGCGGCGGCGCGGGCGGTGTCCAGCAGCGCCGACACGGTCACGATCCAGCGGGCCCCGGAGTCCTGCAGCTGCTTGGTGAACTCGCCCTCGGTGGCGAGCGGATGGACGGTGGTGACGGCCGCCCCGCAGCGCGAGGCGGCGTGGAACACCGCCGGGAAGAGCACGGTGTTCGGGCTGTGCAGGGCCAGTACGTCGCCCTTGCGGACGCCGGTCGCGGCGAGGGCGGCGGCGATCCGGCGGCTGAGGCGGTCCAGCTCGGCATAGCTGAGGGTGGTGCCGTCGAGGCCGTCGATCAGTGCGGGCCGGTCGCCGTACTCCGCCGCCCGCCCGAGGACGGCCTCATGGATCGGCAGCTCTACGGGCGCGACGTCGGCGTACTCGCTGTGGAACACGTGGAACACCATGCCTGGGCCTTTCCTTCGGCGGGGTACGGCGGGCGGCGGGTGCGGCGCCCGCCCCGGCGGCCGGGACGGGCTCGCCCGGCCGGCCCGGTCAGCATCCCGTTTCTCAGTACGACTTGGGCAGCCCCAAGGTCTGGTGCGAGACGAAGTTGAGGATCATTTCGCGGCTGACCGGCGCGATCCTCGCCACCCGGGCGGCGGTGATCATCGAGCCGAGGCCGTACTCCTGGGTGAGGCCGTTGCCGCCGAGGGTGTGGACGGCCTGGTCGACGGCGTGGACCGCGGCCTCGGCCGCCGCGTACTTGGCCATGTTGGCGGCCTCGCCCGCGCCCATGTCGTCGCCCGCGTCGTAGAGATGGGCGGCCTTCTGCATCATCAGCCGGGCCAGTTCCAGTTCGATGTGGGCCTGGGCCAGGGGGTGGGCGAGGGCCTGGTGGCTGCCGATGGGTTCCTTCCACACCTGGCGGGTGCGGGCGTAGTCGACGGCCCGGCCGAGGGCGTAGCGGCCCATGCCGAGGGCGAAGGCGGCGGTCATGATGCGCTCCGGGTTGAGCCCGGCGAACAGCTGCAGCAGCCCGGCGTCCTCGTCGCCGACCAGGGCCTCGGCGGGCAGCCGCACCTCGTCCAGGGTCAGCTCGAACTGCTTCTCCGGGGCGGAGAGTTCCATCGCGATCGGGCTGCGGCCGAAGCCGGGGGTGTCACGGGGCACGATGAAGAGGCAGGGCTTGAGGCGGCCGGTCCTGGCGTCCTCGGTGCGGCCGACGATCAGGGTGGCGTCGGCGATGTCGACGCCGGAGATGAAGACCTTGCGGCCGTTGAGCACCCAGTCCGTGCCGTCCTTGCGGGCGGTGGTGGTGATGCGGTGCGAGTTGGAGCCGGCGTCGGGTTCGGTGATGCCGAAGGCCATCTTGCGGGAGCCGTCGGCGAGGCCCGGGAGCCAGGTCCGCTTCTGCTCCTCGGTGCCGAAGCGGGCGATGACCGTGCCGCAGATGGCGGGCGAGACGACCAGCATCAGGAGCGGGCAGCCGGCCGCGCCCAGCTCCTCCAGTACGAGGGAGAGTTCGGCGATGCCGCCGCCTCCGCCGCCGTACTCCTCGGGGAGGTTGACGCCGAGGTAGCCGAGTTTGGCGGCCTCCGCCCAGAGTTCGTCGGTGTGGGTGCCGTCCGCCACGACGCGGGTGAAGTACTCGCGGCCGTAGCGGGTACCCAGGGCGGCTACCGCCGCCCGCAGGGCGCGGTGTTCTTCGGACTCGATCGTCGGGGTTCCCATGGGGTCTCCTCGGGGGGTCGTCGGTTCCGGTTGCGTTGCCGAGTGCGGCGCCGGGCCCGCCTTCGGCGGTGGGAGGGGGTGGTTGGGGTGGGGCCCGGGTGTGTGTGGGTGGGCGGTGGCGGGCCCCACCCCGGTGGGGGAGCTGTCACAACCCGGGGTGGTGCCGTCAGTCAGTCCGTGACGACGGCCAGGAGGGTGCCTACCTCGACCTGGGTGCCGGTGTGGACGGGGAGGGAGGTGAGGGTGCCGGCTGCCGGGGCGGTGATCTTGTGTTCCATCTTCATGGCCTCCAGCCACAGGAGCGGCTGGCCGGCCGTGACCTGGTCGCCCTCGGTGAGGCCGGTCGCGATGCGGACGACCGTGCCGGGCATCGGGGCCAGCAGGGAGCCGGGTTCCGTGCGGGCGGTGGGGTCGGGGAAGCGGGGCAGGGCGGTGAAGGCGTGGGAGGCGGGGGTGGTGGTGCCGGGGGCCGGGGGTGCGTCGACATGGACCCGGTCGCCGTAGCGGGTGACCGTGAACGGCCGCCGCAGTCCGCCGGCTTCGAGCACCACCGCGTCCGGGCCGAGGGCCAGCAGCCGGACGCCGGGGAAGTCCTCGGCGTGCAGGCCGTCCCGGCCGAGCCGGTAGCGGATGGTGTGCTCGGTGCCCCCGGAGGCGTAGGTCTTGACCTGGGGTCCTGAGGGGACGTTGCGGAAGCCGCCGAAGCGGGAGCGGCCGTGGGCGTCGGCGAGGGCGGCGGCGAGGGCGAAGAGCGGTGCCGCGTCGGTGTCGCTGCGGGTCAGCTCGGTGAGGTTGCGGTCGTAGAAGCCGGTGTCCAGGGCGCCGGGGTCGGTGAACTCCGGGTGGCGCAGGGAGCGGACGAGCAGCTCGCGGTTGGTGGCGGGGCCGTGGAGGGTGGCGCGTTCCAGGGCGCCGGCCAGTTTCCGTACGGCCTCGTCGCGGCTCGGGGCCCAGGCGATGACCTTGGCGAGCATCGGGTCGTAGTGGATGCCGATGGTGTCGCCGTCGGTCACGCCGGAGTCCAGCCGGACGCCGTCGGGCAGCGCCAGCCGGTGCAGGGTGCCGGTCTGCGGCTGCCAGCCGGCGGCCGGGTCCTCCGCGTAGAGCCGGGCCTCCACGGCGTGCCCGTGGGGCGGTGGCGGTGTGGGGTCCAGGGGGCGGCCCTCGGCGACGCTCAGCTGGAGGGCGACCAGGTCGAGGCGGTGCACGGCCTCGGTGACCGGGTGTTCGACCTGGAGGCGGGTGTTCATCTCCAGGAAGTACGCCCGTCCGGTGCGGTCGACCAGGAACTCCACGGTGCCCGCGCCGCGGTAGCCGATGGCGCGGGCGGCCCGGTCCGCGGCCTCGTGCAGGGTGGCCCGCAGCTCCTCGGACAGTCCGGGGGCCGGGGCCTCCTCGATGACCTTCTGGTGGCGGCGCTGGAGGGAGCAGTCGCGGGTGCCGAGGGTCCAGACCGTGCCGTGTCCGTCGGCGAGGATCTGCACCTCGACGTGGCGGGCGCCGAGGAGGTAGGGCTCGACGAACACCTCGCCGTCGCCGAAGGCCGACGCCGCCTCGGCTGCGGCTGCCTTCAACTCCTCTTCCAGCGAGTCCAGTTCGGTGACCATCCGCATCCCGCGGCCGCCGCCGCCCGCCGCCGCCTTCACCAGGAGCGGCAGGTCGGCCTCGGTGGCCTTCCCGGGGTCGACGGGGGCCGGCAGCGGCACGCCGGCCTCCGCCATCAGTTCCTTGGCCCGCGTCTTGGAGGCCATGGCCTCGATGGCGGCGGGCGGCGGGCCGATCCAGACCAGGCCCGCGTCGGCCACCGCGGTGGCGAATCCGGCGTTCTCGGAGAGGAAGCCGTAGCCGGGGTGGATCGCGTCGGCGCCCGCGGCCCGCGCGGCCCGCACCAGCAGGTCGCCGCGCAGATAGGTGTCGGCCGGGGCGTCGCCGGGGAGCCGTACGGCGGTGTCGGCCTCGCGGACGTGCGGGGCGCCGGCGTCCGCGTCGGAGTGCACGGCGACGGTGGAGATGCCCAGTTCGCGGCAGGTGCGGAAGACCCGCCGGGCTATTTCGCCACGGTTGGCGACGAGTACGGAACGGATCACTTCTGCCTCACATCCGGAAGACGCCGAAGCCGCCCCGCGCGCCCTCGACCGGGGCGTTGTGGAGGGCGGACAGGCACAGGCCGAGGACGGTGCGGGTGTCGCGCGGGTCGATGACGCCGTCGTCGTAGAGCCGCCCGGACAGGAACATCGGCAGCGACTCGGACTCGATCTGCTGCTCGACCATCGCGCGCAGCCCGGCGTCGGCCTCGTCGTCGTACGGCTGTCCCTTGGCGGCGGCCGAGGCGCGGGCGACGATCGAGAGCACGCCGGCCAGCTGCTGCGGGCCCATGACGGCGGACTTGGCGCTCGGCCAGGCGAACAGGAAGCGGGGGTCGTAGGCGCGGCCGCACATGCCGTAGTGGCCGGCGCCGTAGGAGGCGCCCATGAGGACGGAGAGGTGCGGCACCTTGGAGTTCGACACCGCGTTGATCATCATCGCGCCGTGTTTGATGATGCCGCCCTGCTCGTACTCCTTGCCGACCATGTAGCCGGTGGTGTTGTGGAGGAACAGGAGGGGGATGTCGCGCTGGTTGGCCAGCTGGATGAACTGGGCGGCCTTCTGGGACTCCGCGCTGAACAGCACGCCCTGGGCGTTGGCGAGGATGCCGACCGGGTAGCCGTGCAGCTCGGCCCAGCCGGTGGTCAGGCTCGGCCCGTAGAGCGGTTTGAACTCGTCGAAGTCGGAGCCGTCCACGATCCTCGCGATGACCTCGCGGGGGTCGAAGGGTGCCTTGAGGTCGCCGGGCACGATGCCGAGCAGCTCTTCCCCGTCGTACTTGGGCGGCGCCGCCGGTCCCGGATCGGGGTGCGGCTTGCGCCGGTTGAGGCGGGCGACCACCCGGCGGGCCTGGCGCAGCGCGTCCGGCTCGTCCACCGCGAAGTGGTCGGCGAGCCCGGAGGTGCGGGCGTGCATCTCGGCGCCGCCCAGCGACTCGTCGTCGCTCTCCTCGCCGGTGGCCATCTTCACCAGCGGCGGGCCGCCCAGGAACACCTTCGCGCGCTCCTTGACCATGATCACGTGGTCGGACATCCCCGGGACGTACGCGCCGCCCGCGGTCGAGTTGCCGAACACCACGGCGACGGTCGGGATGCCGGCCGCGGACAGCCGGGTGAGGTCCTTGAAGAGCGCCCCGCCCGGGATGAAGATCTCCTTCTGGCTGGGCAGGTCGGCGCCGCCGGACTCGACGAGGGAGATCACCGGGAGGCGGTTGGCGAAGGCGATCTCGTGGGCGCGCAGGGACTTCTTCAGCGTCCAGGGGTTGCTGGCGCCGCCGCGCACCGTCGGGTCGTTGGCGGTGATCAGGCACTCCACGCCCGCGACGATCCCGATGCCGGTGACCAGCGAGGCGCCGACCTGGTAATCGCTGCCCCAGGCCGCCAGCGGCGACAGTTCCAGGAAGGGGGTGTCGGGGTCGACGAGCAGCTCGATCCGCTCCCGGGCCAGCAGCTTGCCGCGCTTGCGGTGCCGGGCGACGTACTTCTCGCCGCCGCCCTCGGTCGCCTTGGTGTGTTCGGCCTCGATCTCCGCCAGCTTCGCGAGCATCGCCGTACGACGCTCCGCGTACTCGGCGCCCGACGGGTCGAGCCCGGTTCCGAGCACGGTCACCACAACACCTCCGGTATGTCCATGTGCCGCGAACGCAGCCACTCCCCCACGGCCTTGGCCTGGGGATCGAACCGGGCCTGCGCGGCGACGCCCTCGCCGAGCAGCCCGTCGACGACGAAGTTGAGCGCCCGTAGGTTCGGGAGTACGTGCCGGTCGACGGGCAGACCGGCGGTCTCCGGCAGCAGCTGCCGGAAGCGGTCGACGGTCAGCTCGTGCGCCAGCCAGCGCCAGGCCCGCTCGCCGGGGGCCCACACCCCGACGTTCGCCGAGCCGCCCTTGTCGCCGCTGCGGGCTCCGGCGACCAGACCGAGGGGCCCGCGCCGGGTGGGCCCGGCGGGCAGCGGCTCGGGCAGCGGCGGGTCGGCCGGTCGCGCCAACTCCCGTGACAGGGGCGGGGGTTGGCAGCTGACGCGGGTGCCGTCGGGCAGTACGGCGGTGTGCGGCACCCCGTCCGCGTCCACCGTCACCGCCTCGAAGACCCCGTACGGGGTGCCCTTGCCGGGCGGCGCGGTGACGTGGAAGCCGGGGTAACTGGCCAGCGCCAGTTCGACGGCGGCGCCACTGACCGCCCGCCCCACCGCGTCCTGGTCGGCGTCCCGCACCACCAGGCGCAGCAGCGCGCTCGCCTCCTCCTGGACCGCCGCGTCGTCCCGGTCGGTGCGGGCCAGCGCCCAGCGCACCTCGGCCGGGCGGCGCTCCGCCGCGTCGAGGGCCGCCTCCATCTGGCGGCGGACCAGCGCGGCCTTGGCCGGCACGTCCAGTCCGGTCAGGACGAAGGTGACCTCGTTGCGCCAGCCGCCGAGACGGGTCAGCCCGGTCTTGAGGGTCGGCGGCGGCGCCTCGCCCCGCACCCCGTCGATCCGTACCCGGTCCGGCCCCTCCTCGGTCAGCCGTACGGTGTCCAGCCGCGCGGTCACATCGGGCCCGGCGTAGCGGGCGCCGGCCGTCTCGTAGAGCAGCTGGGCGGTGACCGTGCCGGGGGTGACCGCGCCGCCGGTGCCCGGGTGTTTGGTGATCACCGAGCTGCCGTCGGCGGCGATCTCGGCGAGCGGGAAGCCGGGCCGCCGCAGGTCATGTGCCGTGAAGAAGGAGTAGTTGCCGCCGGTGGCCTGGGTGCCGCATTCGAGGACGTGCCCGGCGGCCACCGCACCGGCCAGCTGGTCCAGATCGTCCGGCCGCCAGCCGAAGTGCGCCTGGGCCGCGCCGCTGACCAGCGCGGCATCGGTGACCCGCCCGGTCACCACCACATCGGCACCGGCCCGCAGACAGGCGGCGATCCCGGCGCCGCCCAGGTAGGCGTTGGCGGTCAGCACCCCCTCGCCCCAGCCCCCGCGCGCCAGGAGGTCATCGCCTTCCACGTGCGCCACCCGGACGGGCACCCCCACCTTGGCCGCCAACTCCCGTACCGCGTCGGCGAGACCGGCCGGGTTCAGTCCGCCGGCGTTGGCGACGATCCGCACCCCGCGCTCGACGGCTGTCCCGAGTCCGTCCTCCAGCTGCCGCAGAAAGGTCCTGGCGTATCCGCGCGTGGGGTCCTTCAGCCGGTCCCGGCCGAGGATCAGCATGGTCAGCTCGGCGAGATAGTCGCCGGTCAGCACGTCCAGCGGCCCGCCGGTGAGCATCTCGCGCAGCGCGTCGAAACGGTCGCCGTAGAAGCCGGAGGCATTGCCGACGCGGAGGACCGCGGGGTCGGCGCCTATGGGGCGTATGGGGCCGGTGTCACCTGCGCGGGCGCTGCCGCCGCTCATGAGGTGGCGGCCTTCCCGGACGGCGCCCGCCCCTTCCCCGGCGGCCCCGCGAAGGCCTGCGCGATCTCCAGCCACCGCTGCGCGTCCGCCCCTTCGGCCCGTACGGACGGCAGGTCGGACCGGTGCGCCCGCTGGGTCACCAGCAGACAGAACTCCAGCGCGTCGCCCGTCACCCGCTGCCGGGCCTGCGCCGGCCCGTACTCCCAGACCGTGCCGTCGGGCGCCCGCAGCTCGACCCGGAACTCCTCTTCCGGCGGGGTGAGTTGATGGGTCGCGTAGGCGAAGTCGCGGGTTCGGACGCCGATCCGGGCGATGTGCCGCAGCCGGGCGGTGGGCGGCCGGACGGCCCCCAGCGCCTCGGCGACGTCCTGCCCGTGCGCCCAGGTCTCCATCAGCCGCGCGGTGGCCATCGAGGCCACGCTCATCGGCGGGCCGTACCAGGGCAGCTTCCCGCCGGCGGGCCGCTCCGCCAGCGCCCGCTGCAACGCCTCCCGCCCCGCCCGCCACTGCGCGAGCAGCTCGGCGGGCGGCGTACGGGCACCGGTCTCGGCGGCCTCGTCGACGAAGGTCAGCGGCGCGGCGAGGGCCTCCCGCGCGGCCCGCGCGAACCCGTCCGGGTCGGTGGCGGAGAGCAGCGCCTGCCGGTCGGTCCAGGCCAGGTGAGCGATCTGATGGGCGACCGTCCAGCCCTCGGCGGGCGTCGGGACCGCCCAGCGCCCGGCCGGCAGCCCGGCGACCAGCGCATCCAACTCCTCGCTCTCCGCCCTGAGATCCGCCAGTACGGCGCCGGGATCGGACACGCGGCACTCCCCTCGTCCACCCAACTGCCAGGACAGCGGGGTGCGTTGGAAAACGGTGACGGCCGCGGCGGAGCGCTGACGCCGTACGGGTGCGGTGTGGTGCGGGTGCGCTCCGAGACTGGCAGCGCCGCCGGGAACAATCAAGCATGCGTGCATGATTTTTTTCCCGTCAGCGCTCCCCCGTCTGGCGGAGGTACCTGCTACTCGCGGAGGAGGCGTCTGCCGCACTCGGCGACAGAGGCTTGATCAGTGCCGTCCGCGGGAGTCGTCCCGGCGAACTGTCCTGGGACACACCGCGGGTGACGGCATGTCATCTACGGAAGGTCCTGAAGATGCGCATCACCCCTAAGCGGCGCGCGGCAGGGGTCGGAGCGGCCGCTGTCGCCCTCCTCCTCACCTGCGGCGGTGCGGCAACGGCCACTCCGTTATCGGCCGAGCCGACGGCAGCCCCGGTGGCCGCCCGGTACAAGACCATGGCGGTGGCCAGCGTCCACGGCGCCAGCGTCTACGCCGGGCCGTCCTCGGACGCCCGCAAGTTCAGGAAGTACCCGCTCGGTACGGCCCTGAAGATCCAGTGCCAGACCACCAAGACGCCGTCCGGGCGCCTCTGGTACCGGCTGTACAACCACATACCGACGTCATGGGTCCACTCCAGCCACTTCGCCTCCCCCGTGCACCCGCCCAAGGAGTGCTACCCGTAACGGGCGGCCGCGGGCGGCCCATGGCTCAGCTGTGGGCCGCCGCGCTCCGTACCGCCCCCACGCTCGCGATCACGACGAGGCCGATCGCCAGCACCTCGGCCCAGCCCAGCGCCTGGTGCAGGACGAGGAATCCGGCGGTGGCCGCGGCGGCCGGCTCCAGGCTCATCATCACCGCGAAGCCGGAGGCCGGGAGCTTGCGCAGGGCGAGCAGTTCCAGGGTGTAGGGCAGGACGGACGACATCAGGGCGACCGCGGCGCCCAGGCCGAGCGTGACCGGGTTCAGCAGTGCGGAGCCCGCGCTGAGGATGCCGAACGGCAGGCTGAGCAGTGCCGCGACGGTCATCGCCAGCGCCAGTCCGTCCGCCTGCGGGAAGCGCTGTCCCGTACGGGCGGAGAGCAGGATGTAGGCGGCCCACAGCCCGCCGGCCGCCAGCGCGAACCCGGCACCGGCGAGGTTGAGCCCGTCGAACCCCTCACGCCCCAGCAGCACCACGCCGCCCAGCGCGAGCGCCGCCCACAGCAGGCTCAGCACCCTGCGCGAGGTCGCCACCGACAGGATCAGCGGCCCGAGGAACTCCAGGGTGACCGCGGCGCCCAGCGGAATGCGGTCGATGGCCTGGTAGAAGAGCGAGTTCATGCCGGCCAGCGCGACACCGAAGGCCAGCACCGTGGCCCAGTCGCCGCGGGAGTGCCCGCGCAGTTTCGGCCGGCAGAACACCAGCAGCACCAGTGAGGCCACCACCAGCCGCAGGGTGACCACGCCCAGCGCACCGGCCCGCGGGAAGAGCAGCACCGCCACCGACGAGCCGAACTGCAGCGACACGATTCCGCCGATGACCAGCGCCACCGACGTGATCCGCCCACGGGCACCCGCCACACCGGCGCCGCCCGCCTGCGCCTCCGCCGTCAGCACCTCGGGCGAGGGCGGTATGGGGTGCACGAACCCCCCGTCGTCGGCGCGCACGGTGTGGACAGGGGTGGCGGGCGTACCGCCATCGGGGCTCTCGGGCGAAGCATTCACGCCACCACGCTACGGCCCGCCCTTCCGGTCCGTGAAATGCCGTTTCCCCTGTTGTTATGCTCCGCGCGCATGAGCATCGAGCTCCGACATTTCCGCTGCTTTCTCGCCATCGCCGACACCCTGAGCATCACCCGCGCCGCCGAGCGGCTGCATCTGACCCAGCCCGCCGTCTCCCGCACCCTGCGCCAGCTGGAACACGCCCTCGGCGTCCGGCTCGTCGACCGCTCCACCCATCACCTCGCCCTCACCCCCGACGGCCTGGCCTTCCGCGACCGGGCCGCGGTCGCGGTCACCGCCTTCGACCGGGCGCTCGGCTACGCCCATCACACCGGCTGGCCCCTGCGGCTGGGCCACGCCTGGTCGGCCGCCGGTACGGACACCACCGCGCTGCTCCGCCGCTGGCACGAGGAGCACCCCGGGACCCCGCTCGAACTCCTCCGTATCGACGACCGCACGGCCGGGCTGACCCGCGGCGAGGTGGACGCGGCCCTGCTGCGCGGCGAGGTCCGCGCCCCGGGCCTGATCACCGAGCTGCTGACCACCGAGCCGAGAGTGGCCGGTCTGCCCGCCGACGACCCGCTCGCCCACCGCGCCGCGCTCGCCCTCACGGACCTCGCCGACCGCACCATCGCCGTCAACACCGTCTCGGGCACCACCACCCTCGACCTGTGGCCGGCCGCCGCCCGCCCCGCCTCCACGATCACCATCGGCAACACCGACGACTGGCTCGCCGCCATCACCGGCGGCCGCGCCGTGGGCGTCACCACCTCCGCCACCGCCGAGATGCACCCCCACCCGGCCATGGCCTACGTCCCCCTCACCGACGCCCCGCCGGTCCCCGTCGTCCTCGCCTGGCGCGACGGTCCGGGCCACCCCCGCATCCCGGACCTGATCAGGCTGGCCCATGAGGTGATGGGGCGGTGATCGGGCGGGCGGCACTTTGGCGCGGGCCTCAGCGGCGCCCCCGCCCCTTCCCCGTCACAGCGGCTTGAGCCGGGCGCGCAGGAGGCAGAACTCGTTGCCCTCGGGGTCGGCCAGAACGTGCCAGCCTTCGTTGCCGGTCTGGCCGACGTCGACGGGCCGCGCGCCGAGCGCGAGCAGTCGTTCCAGCTCGGCGTCCTGGTCGCGGTCGGTGGCGTTGACATCGATGTGCAGCCGGAGCTTCGCGGGCCGGGGGTCACTGCTCGGACCGAACACGAGGGTGGGCTGCGGACCGCCGAACCCGGCATCGGGCGGGCCGATCTCGATACTTCCGTCGTCCTCCCGGCCCAGCTCGGCGTAGCCGAGGACGTCACTCCAGAACGCGGCCAGCCGCTCCGGTTCCGCGGCGTCGATGACCAGTTCACTGATACGGCATGCCATGGCCGTCACTGTACGAGAGGACGCGACGGCCGGGGCCGGCTCGGACCGCCTGCGACGGTCCGGTCGGGTGCCTGGGTGCGCGGCACCCGGTCTCGTCCCGTCCTGGCTGAGCGGCCGCCGACAGCACAGAGTCGGCACACCCGTGAACCCTGCCCCGGAGGAGCACCCATGTCCCTGTCCGTCCCCGTGCCCAACTCCCCCGATGACGCCGACAACTTCGCCCAGCGCCTGCAGCGCCTGCAGCGCCTGGAGGACAAGGACTCCCTGCGTGCGCTGCTGATCCACGGCTGGCGGGCGCTGGACCGCAAGGACTGGCGCACCTGGATCGGGTGCTGGACCGAGGACGCGGTCCTGGAGTTCGGCCCCTGGGAGCGGGTCCACGGCCGGGAGGCGATCCTGGCCAGGGTCGTCGAGGCCGAGGAGTCGTACGCCAGCATGCAGCACCACATCCTCAACATGGCCTTCGAGACGCAGGGTGACCGGGCCACCGGCATCGGCTACATGTGGTTCGTGGCCGTCGCCGATCCCGGCAGGACCGCCTCGCCGTACGCCATGGGCGGCCCCTACGACTGGGACTTCGCCCGGACCGCCGGCGGCTGGCGCCTGACCCGCCAGCGGCTCGGCGTTTGGTGGACCACCGGCCAGGACACGCTCGGCTCCTTCACCTCTCCTTAGGCGTGGTGTCCGGGGTGAGCCGGTCGAAGGCGACCAGCAGTTGTTCCGGGCCGCGCAGGATGGCGTTCTCCCGGTACGGCGGCGGGTCGGCGACCAGGCGCGGCGAACCGAGCCTGCGGGCGAGGGCGGTGAGCGCTATCTGTGCTTCGGCGCGGGCGAGGGTGGCGCCGATGCAGTAGTGGAGGCCGCCGCCGAAGCCGAGGTGGGCGTTGTCGCGGCGGTCGGGGACGAACCGTTCGGGGTCGTCGAAGCGGGTGGCGTCGCGGTTGCCCGCGGCGAGCAGGAGGCGGATGCGGGACCCCTTGGGGATGGTGGTGCCGCCGAGGTCGATGTCGGCCAGCGCGCTGCGGCCGGACATCTGCACCGGCGGGTCGTGGCGCAGCACCTCCTCCACCAGTGGGGTGGCCAGGTCGGGATCGGTGCGCAGCCGGGCGAGGACGTCGGGGTTGCGCAGCAGGGCGAGGGTGCCGTTGGCGATGAGGTTGACGGTGGTCTCGTGACCGGCGATCAGCAGCAGGCCGAGGGTGACACGCAGCTGGATCGGTCCCATGACGTCGTCGGGGTCCTGGTGGAACATCAGACCGGACAGCAGATCGCTGCCGGGGTCGGCGCGGCGCCCGGTGATCAGCCCTTCCAGGTACTGGACCAACTCGCCGCGCGCCTGGTCGAGTTCGCGGATCTCCTCTTCCGTCTGGGTGTCGATGGGGTCCAGGCCCCGGGTGAGGCGGCGGGCGAGGCTGCCGAAGAGGGCCTCGTCCTCGCGGGGCACGCCGAGCAGTTCGCAGATCACCGTGACCGGCAGCGGGTAGGCGAGATCGGCGACGACGTCGAGCTGCCCGGGGTGGTCGCCGGTGTGGGCGTCGAGAAGCCCGTCGACCAGTTCGCCGAGGTGGTCGCGCATGCCCATGATCCGGGGGATGAACTCGTCGGTGACGACCCGGCGGAGCTGGTCATGGAGCGGCGGGTCCTGCATGAGCAGGCTCCTGGCGGGCTTCGGGACCTTGTTCCGCGGGTCGAGCCGGTCGGCGCTGCTGCGCGGGTCGTGCAGCAGCTGCCTGATCTCCCGGTGGCCGCTGACCAGCCAGGAGCCGTCGTCCATGCGCGTGACCGGTTCCCGGCCGAGCTGCGCGTAGTACGGGTAGGGGTCGGCGCGGTGCTCGTACCGCAGGACCTGGGCGAAGAGGTCCGTGGCCGAAGGGGCGGTGGAAGTCGTCATGAGAGGTCTCCGTTCACCGGTGTGCGGTCGGGGCCGGCGTGAGCGCCGACGGCCTGCTGATGGCGTGTTCCGGGGAGCCGCCGGCGTCGCGGCCGGGGAATGCGGCGTCGACGGGGTCGAGCCGGTCCGGTCCGTCGGTCGCGCCGATCTCGGGCGGGAACGGCGCGCGGGCTTCGATCAGGGCCGCGTAGCCGTCCAGCACGCGCGGGGAGTCGACGGCCACGACGCCGACCAGCCTGCCCTTGAGCCCGTAGGCGGCGACGAACCGCCGCTGGTCGAGGGAGCCCTGGGTGACGACGACCTGATCGGCGACGGCGGGCACCCCGACGGACTTGAGGTAGCGGCCGAACTGCTGGGACCAGAAGGCGGGCAGCGGCTGGTGGTCGCGCCGTTCGGCCGGGTCATGGGTGAGGTTGTACGCGGCGGTGCGGGCCTGGGCGAGGGCGTTGTCCCAGTGGTCCAGGCGCAGCAGCTGCCCGGGGTAGAGGGGGTGCGGCCAGCGGGCGACGTCCCCGGCGACGAAGACCTCGTCGGCCGGGTTGCCGTCGGCGGTCACGGCCCGGCAGTGCCCGTCGCTCACCACGCCGCGGTGGTCGGCGGCGAGCCCGGAGCCGGCCAGCCACTCGGTGTTGGCCACGGCGCCGGTGGCGATCACGGCCACCTCGACGCCCATCACCGTGCCGTCGGACAGCACCGCCCGCCGCAGCCGGCCGCGGGCATCGCCTTCCAGGCCCTGCACCGTGGTGTTCAGCCGCAGATCCGCCCCGGCCTCGTGGTACCAGTCGGCGGCAGCCCGCCCGACCACCCCGCCCAGCGCACCGGCCAGCGGGGCCGCACTGCGCTGCGTCACCGTCACCGGGATGCCCAACTCCCGGCAGGAGGAGGCCACTTCACCGCCCGTGAATCCGGCGCCGACGATCAGCACCCGGGACGGACCGGCGGCGAGGACGCCGCGCAGCCGCTCGGCGTCCTCGCGGGTACGCAGCACGTGCACACCCTCCAGACCGCCGCCCGCCTCGACGGGCCAGCGGCGCGCCCGGGTGCCGGTGGCGATCAGCAGCCGGTCGTACTCCAGCCGCCGGCCGTCGGCCAGCTCCACTCGGCGGGCCGGCACATCCAGCCCGGTGGCAGGGGTGCCCAACAGCCAGCGGGCGTCGACGTCACGCACCCGGGGCAGCACGATGTGGTCGGCGCTCAGCCGTCCGGACAGCACCGCCTTCGACAGCGGCGGCCGGTCGTACGGCTCGTGCGGCTCGTCCCCGATCAAGGTGAGCTCCCCGGTGAACCCCTCGTCCCGGAGGGCTTCGGCGGCGCGCAACCCGGCCAGCGAGGCGCCGACCACCACGACCCGTCCGGTACGCAGCCCCGCTGCGCCCGCGGCGGTCACCGGCCGTCTCCGCACACAGCGGGCGCGACGGGCGCGGATTCGGTGGCGGCGTACGCGACGGGCGCGGATTCGGTGGCGCCGCATGCGACGGGCGCGGGCTCGGTGGCGCCGCTCAGCGTGATCGCCTGGACCGGGCAGGCCGCGGCGGCCCGCTCCACCTCGCGGCGGGCGCCGGCGTCGGGCGCGTAGTCGTACTCCAGCGATTCCTCACCGTGGAACCGGAAGACCGTCGGGGCGGCGTAGACGCACTGTCCGTAGCTCTGGCAACGGTTCAGATCCACCACGAGCCGCAGCGGCTGCGGCGGGGACTGGGTGCTCATCTCTTCCCTCTCCTCGCTGGTCAGGGGCGTATCACGGCGGCGCCTGCGGGAGGTGCGGTCAGCCGGCGGCGGCCCCGGACTGCGATAGCGAACAGAATTCAAATAGTGACCGCTATTCGGACTGTACACGCTATCCGAGCGTTGACATAGTGATCCCTATCCGAATAGCCTCGGCAACATGAACGCTGAGAGTGCTGAACCCGCCCGCCGGCGCCTGAGCCGGGCGGAGGCCAAGGCCCGCACCCGGGCGCTGCTGCTGGACGCGGCGGCCCGGGTCTTCGCCCGCAAGGGCTTCACCGGCGCCTCCGTGGAGGAGATCGCCGAAGCGGCGGGATTCTCGATCGGCGCGCTGTACTCGAACTTCGGCAACAAGGAGGCGCTGTTCCTCGAACTGCTCGCCGACCGCCAGACCGACCGCATCGCCGAAGCCGCGCAGGCGGTGGAGCGACACCCGGCAGGTACCGGCGAAGCCGCCGCCGAACTCGGACGGCTGCTGATCGACGTCGCCGACAAGGACACCGACTTCGCGCCGCTCCAGGCCGAGTTCTGGCTCTACGCGGTCCGCAACCCCGCCGTCCTGGACACCATGGCGGCCAACCTGCGCGCACCCCGCCGCGCACTGGAGCAGGTGATCAGCACGTCCCTGGCCCAGCAGGACGCCCCCGCCGGCGTCTCCGCCGAGGCCGTGGCCACGGTGGTGGCGGCCCTCTTCACCGGCCTGGTGCGTCAGCGGCGCATCGACGCCGCCAGCGTGCCGGAGGAACTCTTCGGGGAGGCCCTGAAGTGGCTCTTCACCGGCATCAAGGCCGGCGGGACGGCCCCTTCCGACACCGAGTGATCCACACCCCCGCGTGCCCCGCATCCGCGAGCGGCCCGCGACCCGCAGGAGCGCACCGGCCCCGGCAGCGATGACGGCACGTCACTGAGCCTGCTGTGGGGCGTCGGCACACACCCCGACGCCCCACAGCGCCCCGTGAACGCCTCCCCGCTTCCCCGAAGGACCCACCTTCATGAACGCGCACCGCACGACCACCGCCGACGACGACACGGCAGCTGCCGACGACACGGCAGCCTCCGACGACACAGCGGCTTCCGCCGCCCGCAAACTGCGCCTGCGCTATCTGGCCGCCGGCCTCTGGATAGCGTTCACCTGGATCGGCGAAGGCAACGCGCCGGCCTGGGAACACGCCCTGCGCACCCTCGTCATCCTGCTGATGCTGCCGCCCCTCCTCCTGCGGGCCAACCGCCAACTCACCCACAAGCTCTACGAGAGCACGCACCCCGGACGGGTCATCGCCCAGCTGATCACGGCCAGGATCGTCATCATCACGGTCGCCTTCGGCACCAGCATCCTGCTCGGCCGCCTACTGGACCCGGGTGCCGCCCACCCCCCGGTCCTCCCGGCCATCGGCTTCGCGCTCCTCCTTCTCAGCATCCCCGCCCAGATCCGCCACGCCCACCGCACCCGGGCCCGCACCACCCACCCCGCGGCCCAGCCCACCTTCTCCGCACCACGCCTGATGGCCGTCAAACTCATCAAGGTCACCGCCGCCCTGGTCGTCCAACTCCTCCTGACCCCGTACCTGGACAACGCCACCTTCGTCGTGGCAGCAGCCCTCTTCCTCACCACCGCCACCCTGGGCCCCACGATCCACCGCGGCTTCCTGATCACCCACCCCGCGACCCAGCCCGAGGAGCCGGAGCGGGTGGCGGCCTGAGGGAGCTCCACGCTCCCGGCCCTACACCCTGCGGTACGCCCGGAGAAAGGTCCGCACTCCCTCGACGACGAGTGGCCGGACGCGGGTGTCCTCCGCGGCGTTCGCGGAACCGAGCCTGTCCAGCGCGACGCCGAAGGTCAGCGCGATGAACTGGTCGGCCGCGAGGCGGGGATCGGGCACGTCGAGCAGCCCGGCCGCGGCGAAGGCGGCGAAGCGCTCGGCAAGTGCCTCGTCCGGGGCGTCGGCCATGGAGTTGTAGCCCCGGTGCGGCAGGTGGCCGGATTCCACCCGGACCAGTCGTTGCAGCGTGACGTACTCCGCCGAGCCGAGCATGTCGGTCGAGATGCGCATCGAGAACGTGACCAGCGCGTCCTCAAGGTCGGCGACCTCGGTGAGGCCGGTGAGGGTGTCGTCGAGGGTGCGCCGGACCGTGGTGATCAGTGACTGGCCGACGGCGTCGACGACTGCTTTCAGCAGCGTCTGCTTGTCGCCGAAGTAGTCGTAGACCGTCCGCTTGGACACCTCGGCACGGGCGGCGACCGCGTCGACGCTGGACCGGTCGAAGCCGTCTGCGAGGAACAACTCCCGGGCTGCCGTGAGGATGGCGGCCCGCTTCCGCGCTGATCCCTCGCGCAGTGTCTTCGTGGTCGGCATGGGCACATCGTACCCTTTCTACACTGCACGGTGTAGTGTAATACTGCCTTGGCGGGCGGGTGCCGCACTCGTACACCCGCCGCGCCCGGCGAAGCCGTGCATGCGCCAACTCGGGTACGGCTGCCACGAGTTCACCCCGCCGGACGACCGCTGACCCGTCCGCAACGCACCCTGCACACCGCACCGCACCGCACGTGAACGGCCGCCGTGTCCGCGCCGGGCCCGGCAAGACGGCAGCGGACCCGGCAAGACGGCAGCGCTACGCGATGCGTACGGCCGACCCCTTACCCGCCGGGCAATGACGGAAGGATGTCCATGACCGCAACTCTGGCCGCTCCCCCGCTCCGCATCGGGAAGGCCGCCGTCGGGGCCCTCGGCACGCTGGCCGTCGCCACCGGTGCCTTGGAGTCGGTGGTGACGCCGACGCTCCCGCTCCTGCAACGCGAGCTGGATATGAGCCCCGCCGAAGGGGCGTTACTCAGCATCATGCTGCTCATCACCGGCGCGCTCGTCACACCGGTCGCAGGCAAGTTGGGCGACCGCTACGGCGGGAAACGCGTCCTGATCCGGCTGATGGCGGTGGTCTGTGCCGGTGGTCTGGTGTCCTCCCTGGCGCCGAACCTGCCGGTGCTGCTGCTCGGTCAGGTACTGCAGGGCGCGATGGTGGGCGCACTGCCCCTGTCGTTCATCCTGGTTCGCACGCACCTCCCCGCGGGAGAGTCGAAGGTGGCCATCGGGGTGGTCAGCGGGTTATTCGTGGGCGGCGGGATGGCGGGCACGCTGTCGGCCGGGCCGGTGGCGGAAGGGCTGTCCCGACACTGGATGTTCGCGTTGCCGACGATCGCGGTCATCGGGTCCACCCTGCTGGTGAACGGGCTGATGCCGCACGATCCACCAGGCCCGTCGGGCCGTTCGGACGCCGCCGCCGGGGTCGACTGGCCCGGCCTGGTCCTCCTGAGCGGGACGCTCGCCACGCTCATGCTCCTGCTCGCGCTGGCGCCCGACATGAGCTCGCGGCCACTCGTGCTCGGCGCCCTCCTCGTGGTGCTGGCCGCCTTCGTGACCGGATGGATAGCCGCCCAGCGCCGTGCGGCCTCGCCGATGATCGATCTGCGCATGCTGGCGCGGCCCGCGGTGTGGAAGGCGTGTGTGCTCACGTTCGTGATCTGCGTCGGCACCTCGGTGGCGGTCTATCTCGTCCCGCAGCTGTTCGCGGTGTCCGCCGACGGGTACGGATTCGGGGCCAGCGCCACCGAGATCGGCTTCTTCCTGCTGCCCGGCGCCGTGGCCGCGTCGCTGGCCGGGCCGGTCGGGGGGATCGGGGCGCGGCGTTTCGGCTCGCGCGCGGTGGTCACCGCCGGGATCGTCATGATGACCGCCGCCCTGATCGCCCTGGCAGCCGTGCACACCGAGGTCTGGCACCTCGTCCTCGGCAAGATGCTGATCGCGCTGGCCAACGGCCTGTGCGTCACGGCGATGGTGACGAGCACCGCCACATCCGTCGAGCGGAGCGACACCGGCATCGCCACCAGCCTGGTCCTGGTGACTCGGGTGCTCGGCTACGCCGTGGGTGTGCAGGTCAGCGGCGCGATCCTCACCGCCGGCCCCCCTTCCGGATCGGATGTTCCGGCCGAATCGGCCTTCGTCACCGGCTTCCTCATAGCCGCCGCCCTCACGGCGCTGTCCCTGCTTGTTGTCCGCACCATGAGCAAAGGAGCCAAGAAATGATCCCCACTGACCTGTTGAGGAATGTCCGTACCACGTCGCGGCGCACAGTCCTGGTGTCCGGGGCCGGCGTCGCGGGGTCCGCCCTCGCGTTCTGGCTGAACCGCTACGGATTCGCGGTCACGGTCGTCGAGAAGGCAGGCGCACTCCGTGCCGGTGGTTACCCCGTCGACGTGCGCGGCACCGCCCTCGAAGTCGTCCGGAGGATGAGAATCCTCCCGCAACTACTGGACGCACATATCGACTTGAGCCGGCTGACCTTCCTCGACGCGGACGGCGGCAAGGTGGCCTCGGTCGACCCGCACACCCTCACCGGGGGCGTCGCGGGACAGGACCTGGAGGTCCGGCGCGGCGACCTGAGCGACGCGCTGTACACGGCGGTCCGTGACGACGTGGAGTTTGTGTTCCACGACTCCATCAACGCCCTCGACCAGTCCGGCCACGGCGTCGACGTCACCTTCCGCGGGGGCGGCAGGCGTACGTTCGACATGGTGATCGGTGCGGATGGTCTGCACTCCCGGACCCGCACGTTGGCGTTCGGCCCCGAAGAGCAGTTCCACCGCTACCTCGGCTACTGCTTCGCCGGGTTCACCCTGCGCAACACCTTCGGGCTCTCCCACGAGACCGTGCTGTGGAACACCCCGGGGAGGGCCGCGGCACTCTACGCGGTGGGAGACCACGACGATGTGCACGCCCTCCTGAACTTCGCCCACCCGGAACCGCCGCTCGACGCGTTCCGGAACCCGGAAGCCCAACGGGACCTGGTCGCCGCGGTGTTCGCAGACGCGCGATGGGAGGTCCCGGGCATGCTTGCCGCCCTGCGCGACGCGGATGACCTGTTCTTCGACGCGGTCAGCCAGATCCGCATGCCCCGCTGGTCCAGCGGCAGGGTCGCGCTGGTGGGCGACGCCGCGTACGCACCCTCGTTCCTCACCGGACAAGGCACCAGCCTCGCGCTCGTCGGCGCGTACATGCTCGCCGGCTCCCTGGCCAACCGGAACCACACTGCGGGCTTCGCCGCCTACGAACACCACACCCGTGAGTTCGTGACCGCGAACCAGGACCAGGTCGGCGAGGGCGACGCCACACTCTTCCCGACCACCGCCCGCGCCCTGGAGCAGCGCAACGACATGCTGCGCAACCTCAGCGCGATGCCCTCCACGGAGGGACGTCCGGCGCATTCGGCCCTCGCTCTGCCGGAATTCGCATGCGGACCGATGAGGTGAGCCAGGGTGCGTGCCGATGGGGGCGTCACCGGGGGGCGGGGCCGGCGGTCAGAAATCCGGCTGCCGGGTCGGCGGTCGGAAACCCGGCGCCCGGCCGGCCCGGCAAGCTTCCGCCAGGGCAGTACGGCCCACCCCAGGGCAAGGAGGCTCCACTCCGAGACGGGCCGGGGCGGGCCGGGGCGGGCCGGTGCGGCCTGCGACAGACGGGCTACCGCAACGGGCACGCAAGATCACTCCGCACCCGATGCGGACTACAGGCGATCAGATTCAACGAAAGAAACCGCCCACCGCTCACCCACCAGCCCCCGACCCGGTCCTCACCGACGGACAGGACACGTACGGTCTCCTCGTACGACGGTTTCGGCGCGTACGAGCCGACGAAGAGGCCGGAGTAGTGGGCGAGTTGGGCGGCGTACCACTCAGCCGCCCCCTTCGGCTCCTCGAAGGTCGCCTCGATCCGGTCCGCCGGCTTCAGCAGCCAGTCCGCGCACTGCAACGGCATCACCTGCGCGGACCGAAACTCCGGGTGATCCGGGCGCCGGTGCGCATCCCCCGGCTTCACGAGGACATCGCCGCTGCCGAGCCAGACGTAGGCGTGGTGGTGGGGTCCGGTCATCTCGCTCCCTGATGTCGCACGTTCCACTCCGTGAACTGGTCCGAACGGGCGGCCCCCACCCGAGGTCCGGGCCGGGACCGCCCACGCTTCACGGACTACTGACGGCCACAGCCCTGACCGTCACCGCACCCTCCGTTGGGGTTGCCGCCCTGGTTGTCGTCCTCATCGCCGCCGTACTTGACCGGGCCGAAGCGGTATCGCATGGTCATCTCCTCAGGTGCTGAGCCGCCGCGCGGTCGATCCGCACGCCGCCGTGCACATGCGAGGGCCCCTCGTGGGCCCACCCGCTCCGGCCGTGTCCTGCCGGGGAATGACGGCTGGAGCGGGAGTCTTGGTGGGGAGCCGCAGGCCTGACGGAAAGCCCTTCACAGCTTCGGCTGATGCCTCGCCCGATGGCGCGCGATGAGGACGCGGAAGTCGCTCACCTTGCTGAGATCCCGCGCCGCTGCGGCCTGCTTACGGGCGCGCTCCAGGTCCTGACAGGTGGTACAGCGCTGCGTGTCCGGTGTGGTCATGGCAGGACGCTAGGAACCAACAGGTGGGAGCCGCCAGGAAACTTTCTCGAAGTTTCGCGCGCCACGACTGCGCTTTCCCTATCCTTCTTACGCAGCTGAGCGCACCCTGTACCGCCGGGCTTCGAGCCCCTGAATCCTGGACGAGTCAGTCCGAACGAAGGGACACGATCATGAGGCGACTGCGCTTCAACGGCACCGGCAGCGGCGTGAACGGATGCTCGTCCATCCATGAAGATCTCGACACTGGAGAGATCGTCGTGCACGGCCCGCCGCTCACCGACCCGGAGGACACCAGCCAGCTCCGGCACCTGTCCCCCGGCGAGACCGCCATCGTCGTACCACGGGAATTACTGATCGACTTCGGCCCCAAGGAAGCTGCCCGAGTGCCGAACATCATCGACCTGAGTGAGTTCGATCAGCTCTTCACCACATTCGAGCACACAGCCTGGCGGCTTGAAACTCGCCGACGCTATGCGAGCGACGAAGTTACCGACACCTACGCTCAGTTCACCGGAGGACAGCCGGTGGTGTGGGACGGAGTCGACGCCGAGTGGTGCGCTCAGCGCAGGGAACAGTCTGCCCTCGGCAAGCGCTTCGAGCGTGTCCGCATCGTCGACACCCCTCCGACTACGGGCCAGCTCTACCTGCTCGACAACGCGAAGCGGAACAGCGCCGTGGGCGAAGACATTCGCAACCTCTCGCGCGCCGAGGCCGAGCAACTCCATTTGCCAGCAGAAGACTTCTGGCTCTTCGACTCCCGACTCGTCGCCCTGCTCAATTTCGACGATTCGGACAACCTGATCGATGTCGAGCTGATCACAGAGCCGGCGGCCGTCAATCGCTACGCCCAAGTGCGCGATGCCGCGTCACACCACGCCGTCCCCTACAAGGAATTCGCAGCGAACGTGACGGCAGCAACCAAGGAGTGAGCCTGTACCCGTGAGTACCGACTTCCAGCAGGCACGAGAGTCCCTGGGTGTTCGCCTCAAGGAGCTCCGCCACTCGTGCCCTGGAGGCCCACTCACCGGTGCTCAACTCGCCGAGAAACTCAGGTGGCCACACTCCAAAGTCAGCAAACTGGAGAACGGTCGACAAACCGCTACCTCCAACGATCTGCGAGCCTGGGCAGAAGCCACCGGCCAGCCGAAAGCAACAGAAGAACTGACCTCTCGGCTGGTCGGCCTGGAATCGCACGTGCGCTCATGGCGTCGCCAGCTTTCCTCGGGCCACAAGGCGGTACAGGTAGGAATCAATGCGGAATTTTCGCGTACTTCCGTATTTCATGCCTGGGAAGGCGCCATGATCGTGGGGCAGCTTCAGACAGCCGACTACGCACGACACATCTTCACGCGCTATGCCAACCTGCACGAGTCGCCCCGCGACACCGAGGACGCGGTTCGAGCACGCTTGCAAAGACAGGAAGGCCTTTACCAGGCGGGGAAGAAATACCGAATCATCATGTGGGAAGCGGCGCTACACACCCTGGTCTGCCCACCCTCGGTGCTCGCCGCTCAGCTCGACCGTCTCGCGGGTGTCATCGGCCTCGACACGGTCGAATTGGGGATTGTGCCGTTCAGTGCACCGCTGAAGATCCCGCCGGCCAACGCCTTTTGGGTACTGGATGAGCGGGTCGCGATCGTCGAAGACTGGCACGCGGAACTGTGGCTGGACGATACGCCGAGCATCACTACATACATGAAGGTCTGGAACACGCTTCAGAGCTCGGCGGTCTACGGCGCCAAGGCGCAGAACGTCATACACGCGGCCCGCCGAGCTCTCAACGCACACTGATTCCAGGTAGTTCAGCGAACTCACTCAGAGCCGAAGGAAGTCCAAGGAGGCCTTACGTGTCCACCCTCATCGACCTGAACGAGTTCGGGAAGCTCTTCCGCACCTTTGAACACTCCGCATGGCGCCTGGAGACGCGCCACGGCTACGCCTCCGACCGTGCGGACGACACCTACCGCGAGTTCGTCGATACGGGCACAGTGTCATGGGATCTCGATGACGAATGGTGCAGGAACATGCGCGCGCAGACAGCGGCCGGTAAGCGCGTCGGCCGGGTGCGCATCGTTGATAGTCCTCCGACTACCGGCCAGCTGTATCTATTCGACAACGCGAAGCGTAATGCAGCTACCGGAGAGGACATGCGTAACCTCTGGCGCGCCGACGCTGAGCGACTTCAACTACCCACCGAAGACTTCTGGATCTTCGACTCACGGTTCATTGCCCTCTTACATTTCGACGAGGCAGACACGCTCCTCCGCGTCGAACTGATCACAGCACCGTCAGAGGTGATGCGGTACGCCCAGGTACGCGACGCCGCGGTTCATCACTCCTCCCCCTATGAAGAGTTCGCGGCACTGGTAGCCGCAACCGAGGAGTGAAAATCGCACCCGATAGCTCGGTTCCCTATGACGCCCCTACTGGTTGCACAAGGACGCACACGATGCCGCAGTCGCCGAATTCCGAGTCGACATACACCGAGTGGCACCACAAGGTACGCGACGGGCTGAAGCCGCTCCAGAACACTTTGGTCCAGCTGTTCCAAGAGACCCAGCTGTTTCGTGTCTACTCCTCCACCCTCATGCCCGGCCTACTGCAGACTGAGGGCTATGCAGCCGCAGTACTGCGTACTGTCGCCGACTTTCAGGAACTCCCCTTCGACGACAGTGCGGAGGCTGCGCGAGCCCGGGTCGAGCGCTCCCGCGTCATCCATGACCCAGAGCGCCGATTCGTTCTGCTCATCGAAGAGGCAGTGCTGCACCACCGGCTCGGAGACACGGAGGTGATGGCTGCTCAACTGGACTACCTGCTGACCACCGACGCCCTGCCCTCCGTGTCGCTCGGGATCATCCCGATGGCGACGCGCAAGCGGGTGCAGTGGGCACGTGAGACGTTCCACGTATACGACGAAAACCTCGCGTCGATCGAGCTGGTGTCCGCGAAGTTGAACATCACCCAGCCCTCCGAAATCGCCCAGTACCTGAAGGCGTTCGAACAGCTAAGCAGCATGGCCGTGTACGGCGCGGAGGCACGGGCGCTCATTTTGAAGGCGCTTGAAGGGCTGCACTGAACCCCACGGGCGGCATCGGCAAAGCCGAACGGGGATCTCGCGCGGCGGCCGTCGCGTGGCGCGAGTCCTCGTCCGGTCGGGGCCGAGCCGCCGCTATCCCTCGGCCTCGCCGGTCTCCCCCGCCCCGGACGGGTGTGCCCCATCAGCAGGAAGAGGCCCCTGGGCGTCGTCCGGGGCCGCCGTCGCCTTCTCTCCCCGTTTGCGGGCCAGTTCCTCCGCGCGGCGGTCGGAGTCCAGTCGCATTTCGGCTTCCGCCTTGAGGTCAAAACTGCGCACCATCGCCCCTTGTGCCTCGGAACCTCACGGTGTCCCGGGCTCCGGCGCGGAAGGGTGGGTGTCCTTCCGCGCCGGGTGCTCGGGGCCGTCGGCTGACTTCTCGCCTTCTCTGTCGGTGTTCCCTGAGGGATGCGCCCCACCCGGATGGCACTGCTGCGGAAGGTGCCGGTGGATGCAGGAAACGGCGGCGCGGTGGTTCGGTACGCACCGGGGTGCACCTCCCGGCGCGCGCCGGGCGCTTCCGCTACTCCCCCTCCCCGTCCTCCCCCAGCGCCTCCGCCAGCACCTCCGCCAGGTGCCGCCCAGGCCGGTCGCCGAGTTGGGCGAGTTGGGTGCGGCAGGAGAAGCCGTCGGCCAGGATTTCCGCATCCTGGGGCGATTGCCGCACCGCGGGCAGGAGTTGGTCCTCGGCGCAGGCCACCGACACGTCATAGTGGCCGCGTTCGAAGCCGAAGTTGCCGGCCAGGCCGCAGCAGCCGCCGGTCAGGTTGCCGGTGAGGCCGGCGCGGTCGCGGAGGTGGCGGTCGGCCGTGTCGCCGAGGACGGCGTGCTGGTGGCAGTGGGTCTGGCCGGCGACGGGGCGGTTGATGCGCGGGGGCTGCCAGTCGGGGGCCAGTTCCTCCAGGGCTTGGGCGAAGGTCCGGACCGAGCGGGCCAGTTGGGCGGCACGGGGGTCGTCGGCGAGGAGTTCGGGCAGGTCCGTGCGGAGGGCGGCGGCGCAGCTCGGTTCGAGGACGATCAGAGGGCGGCCGTTCTGGAGGAGGGGGCTCAGGACCTCGACCGTACGGCGCATGACGCGGCGGGCCTGATCAAGCTGCCCAGTGGAGACGTAGGTGAGGCCGCAGCACAGGGGAGGGCGGTGCAGGCGGGGCAGGGCGGCGGGCTGTGGGAGGGCGCCGCCGGGCTGGCGCAGGGGCGCGGTCGGGGGCAGCAGCGGGCGCAGTCCGGCCGCTTCCAGGACGCGTACGGCGGCGCGGCCGACCTCCGGGGAGAGGTGGTTGGTGAAGGTGTCGGGCCAGAGGATGACGGTGCGGCTGTCGGACGGCGCCGCGGTCCCGGTCCTCGAAGGTCCGCCGGACGGCGCCCCGGTCCCGGCCGCCGTACGTCCACCGGACAGCGCCCCGGCCCCGCCCGCCGACTTCCGCCGGCGCCACCACCAGCGGGTGAAGGTCTCGGTGGCCAGTTCGGGGATCGGCCGCTCGGGGGCGATGCCGCCGAGGCGTTTGGCGACGGCGGCCAGGGGTGTGCGGGCGAGGGCGTTGAGCGCGGGGGCCAGGGGGGCGGCGGCGTGCAGCCACTGGGGGAGGCGGCCCATGGAGTAGTGGGCGGCGGGGCGCACCCGGCCCTCGTAGTGGTGGTGCAGGAATTCGGCCTTGTAGGTGGCCATGTCGACGCCCACGGGGCAGTCGCTGCGGCAGCCCTTGCAGGAGAGGCAGAGGTCGAGGGCGTCGTGCACCTCGGGTGACTGCCAGCCGTCGGTGATCACCTCGCCGGCCAGCATCTCGTGCAGCAGGCGGGCGCGGCCGCGGGTGGAGTGCTGCTCCTCGCCGGTGGCGCGGAAGGACGGGCACATGACGTCGGTGGAGCCCGGGGCGGTGGTGGTGTTGCGGCATTTGGCGACGCCGACGCAGCGTCGTACGGCCGCGGAGAAGTCGCCGTGGTCGTGCGGGTAGCCGAATTCCACCGGGACCGGGCGCTTGGGCAGTACCGCGAAGCGGAGGTTCTCGTCGAGGCGGGCGGGGCGGACCAGCATGCCGGGGTTGAGGCCGTCGGCCGGGTCCCAGAGCGACTTGAACCGCTCGAAGACGCCGACGAGCTCGGGGCCGTACATCTTCGGGAGCAGTTCGGCGCGGGCCTGGCCGTCGCCGTGTTCGCCGGAGAGCGAGCCGCCGTGCGCGACGACCAGCTCGCCGAGGTCGTAGGAGAAGTCCCGGAAGCGGCGGATGCCGGGCGGGGTCAGCAGGTCGAAGTCGATGCGGATGTGGATGCAGCCGTCGCCGAAGTGGCCGTAGGGGGTGCCGCGCAGGCCGTGCTGGGTGAGCAGGGCGCGGAAGTCGCGGAGGTAGGGGCCGAGTTGGGCGGGCGGGACGGCGCAGTCCTCCCAGCCGGGCCAGGCCTCGGAGCCGTCCGGCAGCCGGGTGGCGGTGCCGGAGGCGTCCTCGCGGATGCGCCACAGGGCGCGCTGGCCGGCCGGGTCGGTGACGACGGTGTGGTCGGTGCTGCCGTCGGCGGCTGCCGCGCGGCACAGCGCCGTGGCACGGGCGGCCGCCTCCTCCGGGCTCGCGCCGCCCATCTCCACGAACAGCCAGGCGCCGCCCTTGGGCAGCCCGGCGGCATCGCCGACCAGATCGGCGGCCATCCCCTCGACGGTCATCGGGCGGTGCGGCAGGAAGGTGTGCGCGGCCTCGGCGGCGGCGCTCTCGTCGGGGTAGGCGAGGACGGCCAGCACCCGGGCCGCGGGGGTCTCCACCAGGCGTACGGTCGCCTCGGTCAGCACCCCGAGGGTGCCCTCGCTGCCGGTGAGGGCGCGGGCCAGGTCGGTGCCGTTCTCCGGGAGCAGCGCGTCCAGGGCGTAGCCGGAGATCCGGCGGGGGAGGTCGGGGTAGCCGGTGCGAAGGAGTGCCAACTCCGCGTCGACCAGGGCTTTCACGCCGTCCCGCAGGCGCGGGGGCAGTCCGGTGGGGGCGCCGGCGGGGTCCGTGCCGCGGCCGGCCCGTACCCGCTCGCCGCCGTACGTCAGCAGCTCCAGCTCGCGGACGCTGTCGGCGGTGGTCCCCCAGGCCACCGAGTGCGAGCCGCAGGAGTTGTTGCCGATCATGCCGCCGAGGGTGCAGCGGCTGTGGGTGGAGGGGTCGGGGCCGAAGGTCAGACCGTGGGCGCCGGCCGCCGCCCGCAGGTCGTCCAGGATGACGCCGGGCTGGACGACGGCGGTGCGGGTGGCGGGGTCCAGCGACACGATCCGCCGCATGTGCCGGGTGAAGTCCAGCACCACCCCGACGCCGGTCGCCTGCCCCGCGATGCTGGTCCCGCCGCCGCGCGGCACCACCGGCACCCCGTGCTCCCGGCACACCCGCAGCGCCGCCGCGACGTCCTCGGCGTCCCGGGGCGCGACCACCGCTCTGGGCACCCGCCGGTAGTTGGACGCGTCCATCGTGACCAGTGCCCGGTCGGCCGCGGCGAACGAGACCTCCCCCCGTACCGCGGCCGCCAACTCCTCCGCCAGATCCCGCTTCTCCGTCTCCGTACGATCAGCCATGTCTCCAGCCTGCCCACTGGGACGGGTTCATGGGCGGTCGCCGGGCCGATCGCCGGGGCGCGTCGCGGCCGTCAGACCGGAACGGGGGCGGTGGACGGGGCAGCGGACGCGGCGGCCGGGTGGAAGCGGAAGAGGTTCTCCGGGTCGTGGCCGGTCCTGAGCGCGGCCAGCCGCCGGTGTGTGCCGGCGTCGTGCACGCTGCGCACCACCTCGTCGGCGTCCGGGCGGTCCCCGTGCGCGCCCAAGAGGAAGTTCACGCTCCGGCCGAGCCGCCAGGGCGCGACGGCCGCCAGTGCCTCGGCGTGCAGCGCCCGTACGGTCGCGAGGGCAGCGTCCGCCGCGTCGCCGCCGGGTGCGGCGCCCGGAACCGGCAGCGGCGACAGCAGCCGCAGCGCGTAGCGGGCGTCGCGGTGGCCGACCGCGCCGGCCGACGGGCCCGGCCCGGCCATGGCGCCGCCGAGATGGTTGAGCTGGACCACGCACATGGCCGGGGCGGCCGGTCCGGTCAGCGCCGCCACCCGGCGCAGCGCGGCCGCGTCCAGCCCGCTGAGCAGCGCGTTGTCAGCGTCGTAGGCGTGCGGGTCGCTCGGGTCGCGGTGGATGGTGTGGGACTCGGCGTACGGCATCTCGTGCAGGTCGTCGCTCACCCGCGGGCCCACCGCGCGCAGCGGCGCCACCAGCCGTTCGCCCTCCGCGGCGCTCCCCGTATAGGCGATGCGGAGGTGCGCCAGGTAGCGGCCGCGCAGTGACTCGGGCAGTTGCGGGAGGTCCGGGTAGGCGATCAGGGCGAGCGACGAGGTCAGCTCGTCCGGGACGGTCGCGGTCCAGTCCAGATAGGCCGTCAGCGCCGCGTCGAGCTGCTCGCCGCCGAACACCAGCTGCCCGCCGTACAGCCGGGCCACCGGCGCCAGGCCGAACTCCATCCCGGTCACCACCCCCAGGCCGTGGCCGCCGCCGAGCAGCGCCCGGAACAGCTCGGGGTCGGTGTCCGCGGTCAGGTGCCGCAGCCGGCCGTCGGCGGTGACCAGGTCGGCGGACCGCACCTGGTCGGCGGCGAAGCCGTACGTCCGGGCCAGCACGCCGACACCGCCGCCGAGGGTGTACCCGATGACGCCGACGCCCGGGGACGAGCCGTTGAGCGGGGCGAGTCCGTGCGGCGCCGCCGCCTCGATCACCTGTCCCCAGACGGCGCCCGCCTCGGCCCGCGCGGTGCCGGCCGCCGCGTCCACCCGCACCCCGGCCATCCGCCGCGTGCTGAGCAGCAGCCCGCCGTCGGTGGCCGTGGACAGCCCGTGCCCGGTGGCCTGGACCGCGACCGGCAGCCCCTGGGCGCGGGCGAAGCGCACCGCCGCGACGACGTCATCGGCGCACTCCGCGCCGACGATCACGGCGGGGCGGTGCCGGTGGGCCAGCTGGAAGCCGGACCGCTCGGCGTCGTAGCCGTCGTCACCGGGGACCAGGACCGGGCCCCGGACCTGGACCACGAGGGCGGCGAGGGAGGCGGGGTCGAGCGGTGCGGGCGCGGACGGCAGAGCGAGGTCGTTGATCTCCATGCCCCGCACTCTGCCGCGATAACTTGACACCCGCCGTCATATATAAAAGCGGCTGTGAAGTCGTCGCGCCTGGTCTCGATCGTGCTGCTGCTCCAGACCCGCGGCCGGGTGCCGGCCGCGGAGCTGGCCGAGCGGCTGGAGGTCTCCACCCGGACCGTCTACCGCGACATCGAGTCGCTCTCGGCGGCCGGGGTGCCGGTCTACGCGGAGCGCGGCCGGCACGGCGGTATCGCGCTGCTGCCCGGCTTCCGTACGGACGTCACGGGGATGACCGGTGACGAGGCGCGGGCGCTCTTCATCCTGGCCGCGCAGGGCGCGCACAGTGCGCTCGGGCTGGACGACGCGCTCCGCTCGGCGCTGCGCAAGGTGATGGCGGCGCTGCCCGCGCCGCACCGGCCGGCCGCGGAGCTGACCGGCCGGCGCATCCTGGTCGACCCGGACAAGTGGACGCCCCGCCCGTCGTCCGCCGCCGCCCCGGGCGACGGGCCCGCCGCCCGGCCCGCGGTGGAGCTGGAGGTGCTGCACTCCGCCGTCTTCGCCGACCGGCGGCTGCGCCTGCGCTACCGGCACAGCGGCGAGACCCGGCCGCGGACCTACACGGTCGACCCGTACGGGCTGGTGGCGAAGGCCGGCACCTGGTACCTCGTCGCGGACCGCCGCGGCGGGCCACGGCTCTTCCGGGCCGACCGGGTGGAGTCCGCGACCGTCACCGACGTGCCGGTTCGGCGCCGCGCGGGCGTGGAGCTCGCCGAGGTGTGGCAGCGGCTGCGGCGCCAGGTGGAGGACCGGCCCGCTGACGTACGGGTGACCGCCCGCATCCGCCGCGAGCGGCTTGACCTGGCGGTCCGCATCCTGGGCGGGGCGCTGACCGGGCCACCCCGTACGGGGGACGGGGCGGGCGACGGTGACGGCGACTGGGCCGTCCTCGACCTGGCCTTCCCCGTCCTCCCCGCGATCCGTCAGCTGCTCCAGTTCGGCGACTCCCTCGAAGTGCTCACGCCCCCCGAGGCCCGCCGGGTGATGGCCGAGTCCGCGGCCGCCCTCACCGCCGTGTACGCGGCGGACACCCCGTCCCCCTAGTGGCCCGCCCGGCCGTCCACCGTATGGGCAGCCGACATCTCACCCGCTGGACGTGCCGCCGAAGCCCGCGGCGCGACGGATTAGGCTTCGTCCGTGGCTGATATCCAGATCCCCGCTGACATCAAGCCCGCCGACGGACGCTTCGGCGCGGGCCCCTCCAAGGTGCGTACGGAGGCGCTCGGCGCCCTCGCCGCCACCGGTAGCTCCCTTCTCGGCACGTCCCACCGCCAGCCCCCGGTCAAGAACCTGGTCGGCAAGGTGCGCGACGGCGTACGCGACCTCTTCCAACTGCCCGAGGGCTACGAGGTCGTGCTCGGCAACGGCGGCTCCACCGCGTTCTGGGACATCGCGACGCACGGCCTGATCGAGCGCAAGTCGCAGCACCTCAGCTTCGGTGAGTTCTCCTCGAAGTTCGCCAAGGCCGCCAAGCTGGCGCCGTGGCTGGAGGAGCCCACCGTCCTCTCCGCCGAGCCGGGCGACCACCCGGAGCCGGCCGCGGAGGCGGGCGTGGACGTCTACGGCTTCACCCACAACGAGACCTCGACCGGTGTCGCCGCGCCCCTCAAGCGGGTCGCGGGCGCCGATGAGGGCGCGCTGGTCCTGGTCGACGCCACCTCCGGCGCCGGCGGCCTGCCCGTGGACATCGCCGAGACCGATGTCTACTACTTCGCCCCGCAGAAGTCGTTCGCCTCCGACGGCGGGCTGTGGCTGGCGGCCTTCTCCCCCGCCGCCCTGGAGCGCGCCCGCGCGATCCACGCGTCCGGCCGCCACATCCCGGAGTTCTTCTCGCTGCCCACGGCGATCGACAACTCCCTGAAGAACCAGACGTACAACACCCCGGCGCTGTCCACCCTCTTCCTGCTCAACGAGCAGCTGGAGTGGATCAACGGCCAGGGCGGCCTGGACTGGGCGGTCCGCCGCACGGCCACCTCTTCGCGCACCCTCTACGGCTGGGCCGAGGACGCCAAGTACGCCACCCCGTTCGTCACCGACCCGGCGAAGCGCTCGCAGGTCATCGGCACCATCGACTTCGACGAGGACATCGACGCCGCGGCCGTCGCCAAGGCCCTGCGCGCCAACGGCATCGTCGACACCGAGCCCTACCGCAAGCTCGGCCGCAACCAGCTGCGGATCGCGATGTTCCCGGCGATCGACCCGGCGGACGTGGAGGCCCTGACGGCCTGCATCGACCACGTCATCGGCAAGCTGTAACAGCCTGCCCGGCAGCACGCGCACCACAGGCCCCGGCGGGCGACCCGCCGGGGCCTGCGTGCTGTCGCGGACCGGCCGGTGCCTCAGCGGCTGAGCCACCGGAAGCGCCGTACCGCCAGCGGCAAGATCCACCTCCTGGTCTCCTTCGGCGGCTTCCTCGCCGGCGTCGCCCGCACCCCCCGAACGGACGCGCCATGAGGTGACGGAACGGCCTGTATGTGCCTGTATGGAAGCCATGACGAAGCCCCCGATTCCCGGCCTCGCCGTCTTCGAACGGCAAGGGGCGATCCTGCTGACCTCGTACAAGCGGGACGGCACCGGTGTCGGCACACCGGTCAACATCGCCGTCGACGGCGACCACGCCTACGTCCGTACCTACAGCGGCGCCTGGAAGGCCAAGCGGATGCGGAACGTCCCGGAGGTGGAGATCTGCCCCTCCACCTGGCGCGGACGGCCCACCGGACCTCCCGTCAGGGCGCGGGTGCGGCTGCTCGATCCGCAGTCCCGGGAGTACCGGCGCGCCGAGCGCTCACTGACCCGGAAGTATCCGCTGATCCACGGGCTGCTGGTGCCGCTGGCCCACCGGCTGGGGAAGCACCGGACACTCCACTACGAGCTGCGACTGACGGAGGAGGGCTGACGCGCGCCGCCCAGGAGCGAGGCACCCGCGCCGGCCGTCGTCACGAGCGCCGTCGCAGCAGCCTCCGGATCGCGACGACCAGGCCCGTGGCCAGGGCGAGGACCATGGCGCCCTTCACGAAGCCCGGGTCCAGCTCCTCGCCCGAACTCCCCTTGCCCTGACCGCCGTTGGCGCCGTCGCCGTTCGCCGGGTCGTCCTTGGCCGTGTCCGGCAGCTGCTCGTCGCTCAGGCCGACCGGCTCGACCGGGCTGTCAGCGCCCTCGGAGCCGTACATCAGGGTGCGGCCGTCCGCGGTGAAGGTGACCGACTCGCCCTGCTGCTGCACCGGGACGCCCACACTGCCGAGATCCTTGGGACGGCCGTCCTGCCAGCGGTAGATCCGGGAGCCGAAGTAGCTGCGCAGCACCAGACGGGTGCCGTCGGGGGAGAACGCGCCGTCGGTCACCCACAGATCGACCGGGGCGACCTTGCGGAAGGTGTTGGTGCCGGAGGAGGTCAGCCGCCGCGGCCCCTCGTAGAGCGCGCCCCCGCCGCCCTGCTTCTTGCTGGCGATATAGACCCGGCCCGTCTTCGGATGCACCATCAGCGCCTCGGCGTCCCGCGGCCCGTCGGCGTACTTCACATCGAACTGGGTGGCGGTGACGGTGGCATCGCGCAGCCGCTTCGGTTCCGGGAAGCGGTAGATCCAGACGTGGTTCCAGCTGCCGCCGAGGTTGTCGCCGATGTCGCCGACGTAGAGGTTGCCGTCCGGGCCCACCGAGATCGCCTCGACATCGCGCGGCGCCCCGATGCCGCGCAGGGTGAGACGGGCGACCACCCGGCCGGACTTCCCGTCGACGGCGTAGACGTACGGGCCGTCGTCGCTGTCGTTGTGGGTCCAGTAGATGCCGGGGTGCGTACGGCTGGCGGCCAGCCCGCTGGACTCGGTGATCCGGGGGTCGCCGAGGGTGAAGCCGTCGGGCTCGTCGGCGGCGGCGGGAACGGCGGCCGCCGCCCACAGGATTCCCGCGGCACCGGCCGCGCAGAGAAGCGAACGCATGGGCACAGACTGCCATCCCGGGCCCCGGCGCGTGGCCGCTGTGGCGCGGCGCTCCGTGGCGGGCGGCCCGGCGTGGCCAGCGTCACGTACCGGCCGGTAAGGATTCTCGGCCATCATGTCCGGATGAGGATCATGTTCGTCGGTGACTCCATGACGATCGGCAGCGCCGGCGATTTCACCTGGCGTTATCGCCTGTGGCAGCACCTGAACGCGACCTTCGGCGGGCCGTACCGCATCGTCGGCCCGCGGCACACCCTCCACGACCCCGCCACGGACGACGCCTCCTCCGCCGCCTACGCCGACCCCGGCTTCCCGGACGGGGCCCGCCGCCACCTCGCCGGCTGGGGCGAGGGCTGGCTGCACATGGCCCCGCTGATCGGCGACGCGGTCCGCCGGCACGAGGCCGACACCCTGCTGGTCTCGCTCGGCCTGATAGACCTCGGCTTCTACACGAACGCCGAGCAGACCGCGGAGAACGTACGGCGGTTCGTGGCGGAGGCACGGGAGGCGGCGCCGCACGTGCGGGCGGTACTGATGCCGGTCATCCCCAATGTGCGCGCGACGGCGGACGCCGCGTTCGGCGTCCAGTGCGCCCGCTTCAACGAACTGCTGGCCAAGGTGGTCGCCGATCTCTCCACCCCCGCCTCCCCGTTGTTGCTGGCCTCCGAACCGGCCGGGTGGGAGACCGGTCGCGCCACCTACGACGGGACCCATCCGTCGGAGTGGGGCGAGCACCTGCTGGCCGGGGCGTTCGCCGACGCGATGCACCAGGCGTGGGGCGTCGGGGGCGCGTACTCCGCGGGGACGCCTGCCGGGGCGGTCACGGCGGGATGAGGGCGGGGGCGGCCCCCGAACGCCCCGAACGGTCCTTGCTTCGAGCGCACTTCAAGGCGTTGGCTGGGGTCTCATGGAGTACACGCAGCTCGGACGCACCGGACTCAAGGTCAGCCGACTCGTCCTCGGCACGATGAACTTCGGGCCTCAGACGGACGAGGCCGACAGCCACACCATCATGGACGCCGCGCACGCCGCGGGCATCAACTTCTTCGACACCGCCAACGTCTACGGCTGGGGCGCCAACAAGGGCCGTACGGAGGAGATCGTCGGCTCGTGGTTCGCCAAGGGCGGCGGGCGGCGGGACAAGACCGTGCTGGCGACCAAGGTCTACGCCAACATGGCGCCGGACGGCGGCGCGGTCTGGCCCAACCACGACAAGCTCTCCGCGCTCAACATCCGGCGGGCGGTGGACGCCAGCCTGAAGCGGCTGGGAACCGACTACATCGACCTCTACCAGTTCCACCACGTCGACCGGGACACACCCTGGGACGAGATCTGGCAGGCCATGGACGTCCTCGTCCAGCAGGGCAAGATCCTCTACGTCGGCTCGTCCAACCACGCCGGCTGGCACCTCGCCCGCGCCAACGAGACCGCCGCCCGCCGCGGCTCGTACGGCCTGGTCAGCGAGCAGTGCCTCTACAACCTCGCCGAGCGGCGCGCCGAGATGGAGGTCATCCCGGCCGCCGAGGGCTACGGCCTGGGCGTCATCCCGTGGTCCCCGCTGCACGGCGGGCTGCTGGGCGGCGCCCTGCGCAAGGAGCGCGAGGGCGGCGCGGCCCGCTCGGGCGCCGGACGCTCCGCCGACTCGCTCGCCAACTCCGCAATCCGCGCCCAGATCCAGGCGTACGAGGACCTGCTCGACAAGCACGGTCTGGAGCCCGGTGAGGTGGCGCTGGCGTGGCTGCTCACCCGGCCCGGGGTCACCGGCCCGATCGTGGGCCCGCGCACCGCGGACCAGCTCGCCTCCGCACTGCGGGCCGTCGAACTGACCCTCCCGGACGAGCTGCTCGCCTCGCTCGACGAGATCTTCCCCGGCCCCGGGCCGAGCCCGGAGGCCTTCGCCTGGTGAGCGCCCGGCACCCGGCGGCCGGGCCGGCCGCCGGGCGGTCGTCGGGGGCCGCGGCAGCCGTCAGCGCAGCGCCGCCGCCACGATCACGACGACGAGCAGCACGGCGAGCAGACCGGACATGATCCGGTTACGGGTTTTGGGGTCCACCCTCTGAGCGTAACCGGGGCGGACCCGAACGTTTCAGCGGGCCGGGTGGTGGGCGGCCCTGCGGGCTTCAGCGGCCCAGCGGCCAGGAGTCCAGCGTTTCGTACCGGGGCCGGGCGCCCGCCTCGCCGGGGGCGGGCGGATGGCTGCGCTCCAGGGCGAGGGCGCCGACCGTCCAGGCGGTGCCGGCGAAGTCCTTGAGGGCGGTCGCGTACGGGCGCAGGTCCAGGCCGGGGACGCGGTTCCGGGCGAGGGTGAGGTGCGGGGTGTACGGGCGGTGCTCCTCGTCCATGGCGAGGCCGGCCCGGCGGCCCGCCGCGGTGGCCGCGTCGGCCAGCGTGCGCATGGCGGGGCGGTCGCCGTCGGCCCCGGCCCACACCACCCGGTCCGAGAAGCGGCCGCCGCCCGCGATCCGCAGCTCGTAGGGGTCGCGGCGGCGGGCCGCGCGCCCCAGCCGCTCGGACAGCTCGGGGACGGTCTCCTCGGGCACCTCGCCGTAGAAGGCGAGGGTGAAGTGCCAGCCGTTGCGGCCGGTCCAGCGCAGCCGGTCGGCGGCCGGGAGCTGCTTCAACCGCGCCACCTCGGCGGCCAGTTCCTCGATCGCGCGAGCGGGGGGCAGGACGGCGGCGAAGAGTCTCATGCGGTCAGTGTGGCGCAGCACACCGCGGGCCGGCTCGTGCGCCGGCCCGGCCCCCGCGGGAGCCGGGCCGGGGTGCACTACGCCGCCGGTGCCAGCTCACGCTCCGTGGACGCGGCGGGGTCCCGGGGCACGAAGGCGAGGTGCTGACGGCCGCGGCGCAGGTCGATCCTGAGGCGCAGACCGCCCACCCGGGCGAGGACCAGCCCGATGACGACGGCGGACGCCAGGGAGACCACCCCGCCCGTCAGGAAGCCGGTCCGCGGGCCGAGGGTGTCGGTGACCCAGCCGACGAGGGGTGCGCCGAGCGGGGTGCCGCCCACGAAGACCATCATGAACAGGCTCATCACCCGGCCGCGCATCAGCGGATCGGTGGCCATCTGGACGCTCGAATTGGCCGTGACGTTGATCGTCAGACCGACCGTGCCGATCAGCACCAGCAGCCCCGCGAAGACCCAGAACGACGGGGCGAGCGCGGCCGCGATCTCCAGGACACCGAAGAGCATCGCCGCGCCCACCAGCAGCCGCAGCCGGGAGCTGGCCCGCCGGGCCGCGAGCAGCGCGCCGATCAGCGATCCGGCCGCCATCAGCCCGTTGAACAGGGAGTACGTCCCCGCGCCCTGGTGGTAGACGTGGTGGACGAACGCGGTCAGCCAGATCGGGAAGTTGAAGCCGAAGGTGCCGATGAAGCCGACCAGGACGATCGGCCAGATCAGCTCGGGGCGGCCGGACACATACCGCAGGCCCTCCCGCAGCTGGCCCTTGCTGCGCGGGACCCGGTCGACCTTGTGGAGTTCGGCGGTCCGCATCATCAGCAGGCCGGCGAGCGGGGCGAGGAACGAGAGGCCGTTGAGCAGGAAGGCCCAGCCGCTGCCGAAGGCGGTGATCAGGACACCGGCGACGGCGGGCCCGATGAGCCGCGCGGACTGGAAGTTGGCGGAGTTGAGGCTGACGGCGTTGCGCAGCTCGTCCTGGCCGACCATCTCGGAGACGAAGGCCTGCCGGGCGGGGTTGTCGAGGACGGTGACCAGGCCGAGGGCGAAGGCGATGAGGTAGACGTGCCAGACCTGCACCTGGCCGCTGAGCGTCAGCGCGGCGAGGGCGAGGCCGGTGAGGCCCATGGCGGACTGGGTGACGAGCAGCAGCCGGCGCTTGGCGAAGCGGTCGGCGATCACGCCGCCGTAGAGGCCGAAGAGCAGCATCGGCAGGAACTGCAGCGCGGTGGTGATGCCGACCGCGGTGGACGAGCCGGTGAGGCTGAGCACCAACCAGTCCTGGGCGATGCGCTGCATCCAGGTGCCCGTGTTGGACACCATCTGGCCGGTGGCGAAGAGGCGGTAGTTACGGATACGGAGTGAACTGAACGTGCCCTTGCGCGGTGTGGCGGCGGGGCCTGCGGCGACGTCCGGGGCGGTGCCCGGAGTGGTCGCGGTCGCGTCGTCGGAAACCGTGTCGTCGTGGGAGTTCGGTGCGGGGGCGGAGTGTGCTCCGGGTCCCGTACTCAAAGTGGGTTCGCCTCCTCGGCCTCGGGGTCTACAACTGTGCGAGCTTCTCCAGCACGGGCGCGGCGGCCCGCACCTTCGCCCACTCGTCCGCGTCCAGCCCGGAGGCCAGCTCGGCGAGCCAGGCGTTGCGCTTGCGGCGGCTCTCCTCCAGCATCGCCTCGGCCTGCTCGGTCTGCGTGACGACCTTCTGGCGGCGGTCGTCGGGGTGGGCTTCGAGCCGGACCAGTCCCTTGGCCTCCAGCATGGCCACGATGCGGGTCATCGACGGCGGCTGCACATGCTCCTTGCGGGCCAGCTCGCCGGGGGTGGCACTGCCGCAGCGGAAGAGGGTGCCGAGCACCGACATCTCGGTGGGGCTCAGCGACTCGTCGACCCGCTGGTGCTTGAGGCGGCGCGACAGACGCATCACGGCGGACCGCAGCGCGTTCACCGCGGCCGCGTCGTCAGGAGGCACCTCCGGCCCGTCGGGCTGGAGGGGGGACAGTTCCGGCATGGTCTTTAGCATAACTCATTACCCTCTCTAAGGAAAGCCAGGGGTGGCCTTCCGCCCCGAGTCACCCATATGAGTGAGGACGCAGCCGAAAGTGACGCGCCTGACCGCGTACGGACGGGACCGTGTGCGGATGGGATCGCACGTACTCAGCCTGCGGGTGGACGGGGAACTGCTGGAGCGCATCCGGCAGCACGCCGCAAAACGCGGAATGAGCGTCCAGGACTATGTGGTCCGGACGCTCATTCGTGAGGACTTCGACGAGCGGTTCCAGTCCTCCGTCGACGAGACGGAGAAGCTGGGAGTCCGCTGGCCGGCTACTTGACCCCGAGGGCCTGCTCGATCGGGTCGAGCAGGAAGTAGACCAGGAAGCAGACGCCCACGGCGTTCAGCAGCCAGGGGATCTCCTTGACCCGGCCGGTCGTCGCGCGCAGCAGGATGAAGGCCAGCACGCCGATGCCGATGCCGTTGGTGATGCTGTAGGTGAACGGCATCGAGACGACCGTCAGGAACGCCGGGATGCCGACGGTGAAGTCGCCCCAGTCGATGGCCTGCACGTTCGAGGCCATGATCAGGAAGCCGACGACCACCAGCGCGGGCGTCGCGGCCTGCGCGGGGACGACCGTCGCCAGCGGCGTGAAGACCAGCGCGAGCAGGAAGAGACCGCCGGTCATCAGGTTGGCGAGACCGGTGCGGGCACCCTCGCCGACACCGGCGGTGGACTCCACGAAGCAGGTGTTGGCGGAGGCGGAGCCGAAGCCGCCGCCCGCGACCGCGATGCCGTCGACCATCAGGATGCGGCCCATGTTCGGCAGCTGCCCGGTCTCGTTGTCCAGCAGCCCGGCCTCCTCGCCGACGCCGATGATGGTGCCCATCGCGTCGAAGAAGCCGGAGAGCAGCACGGTGAAGACGAACAGGCAGCCGGTCAGCAGCCCGACTTCCTGGAAGCCGCCGAAGAGGCTGATCTGACCGATCAGGCCGAAGTCCGGGGTGTCGATGATCTTTTCCGGGACGTTGGGGACCGCCAGGCCCCAGGCCGCGTCCGGGATATCGAGGAGCGCGTTGATGACGATCGCGAGCACGGCCATCGAGACCATGCCGATCAGGATCGCGCCCCTGACCTTGCGCACGATCAGGACGAACATCAGCCCGAGACCGATGACGAAGACCAGCACCGGCCAGCCCTTGAGCTGTCCGCCCTGCCCCAGGCCCATCGGGACGGTGGTGTGCGCGGCGTCCGGGTTACGGGTCACGAAGCCCGCGTCGACCAGGCCGATCAGCGAGATGAACAGGCCGATGCCGATGGCGATGGCCCGCCGCAGCCCGTTGGGGATCGCGTCCATCACCCGCTGCCGCAGACCCGAGGCGACCAGGATCATCAGCATCAGACCCGCGAGCACGACCATGCCCATCGCGTCCGGCCAGCTCATCTTGGGGGCGAGCTGCAGCGCCACCACGGCGTTGATGCCGAGCCCGGCGGCGATGGCGATCGGGACGTTGCCGATGACGCCCATCAGGACGGTGGTCAGCCCGGCCATCAGCGCGGTGGCGGTGACCAGCTGGGCGTTGTCGAGGTGCTGGCCGTACTTGTCGACTCCGGCGCCGAGAATGATCGGGTTCAGCACGATGATGTAGGCCATCGCGAAGAACGTCGCCAGACCGCCGCGCAGTTCGCGGCCGACCGTCGACCCCCGTTCGGAGATCTTGAAGAAGCGGTCGAAGCCGTTCTTGGGAGGCTTCGGGCCCTGGTGCAGAAGGGCATCGACCGGCGGGATGGCCGAGGAGGGCATGCGGGGACCTCAGTCGGACGGGCCTGGGCAGGCGCGGGGGCCCGAGGGCCCGGAACAGAACAGGAGAGGATCAACTGGATCAGGTTGGAGGAACCAACGATCGAAACCAGCCGCATCCAGAAAGGTTCAGTATGAATAAACAATTCGGTGATCGCTATCTCCGCGCGTAGACCCGTGGCGGCACAGGGGACCCGGGCGACGCCCCGCCCCTCCCCCACCACCGTTTCCCCACCACCGGCCCCCCGCCGGCCCGCTGCCCAGCGCCGCTCGTGGCGCCGTCACCGGCCCCCCGTAAGCTGAGCACCATGTGGAAGAAGTCCGAACTGCGCGAGGCCCCGGCGCCTCTCGAAGGCCCCGTCGTCGGCACGGTCACCGGCGGCACCATCATCTGGTTCGTGCTCTTCCTCGGCCAGCTCCCCTTCTACGGCTGGTTCGCCGACAACGGCCACGCCTGGTGGGTCTGGACCTGCCTGGCCGGCGCCGGTCTGGGACTGGTGGGCATCTGGTACGTCCGCGGACGGGACGCCGCCCTCAAGCGCGCCGCGGCGGCCGACCGCTCCTGAGCCGCACCCCTGGGGGCCACCCCCGGCGCCCGCCCGTCGGCGGGTGAAGTGCGCATTCCGCCCGTAACGTCGAGGGCATGACGGAGCGGGCGAGGACCGACGCCGAGCACTCCGGGCCGGGCGGCGAGCCCGCCCGCCGGGCCGCCAGGGAACCGGTCACCCCCGGACTGACCGCCGCCGAGGTCGCGGAACGGGTCGCCCGGGGAGAGGTCAACGACGTCCCCGTACGGTCCTCCCGCTCGGCCGCCGAGATCGTCCGGGCCAATGTCTTCACCCGCTTCAACGCCATCATCGGCGTGCTCTTCGTGATCATCCTGATCGTGGGGCCGATCCAGGACGGCCTGTTCGGGTTCGTGATCGTCGCCAACACCGGGATCGGCATCGTCCAGGAGCTGCGCGCCAAGAAGACCCTGGACAACCTGGCGGTCATCGGCGAGGCCAGACCCGCCGTCCGCCGGGACGGGGTCACCGCGGAGATCCCCACCTCCGCGGTGGTGCTCGACGACGTCATCGAACTCGGGCCCGGCGACAAGGTCGTCGTCGACGGCGAGGTGCGGGAGAGCGACAGCCTGGAGATCGACGAGTCGCTGCTGACCGGCGAGGCCGACCCGGTGCTCAAGAAGCCCGGCGACCAGGTGATGTCCGGCAGCTTCGTCGTGGCGGGCGGCGGCGCCTTCACCGCGACCAAGGTCGGCCGGCAGGCGTACGCGGCCCAGCTCGCCGAGGAGGCCAGCCGGTTCACCCTGGTCCACTCCGAACTGCGGACCGGCATCAGCCAGATTCTCAAGTACGTGACCTGGATGATGATCCCGACGGCGATCGGCCTGATCCTCAGCCATCTGCTCACCCTCGGACTGCCCGGCGACGCCGCCATCCGCCGCATGGTGGCAGGCATCGTGCCGATGATCCCGGAGGGCCTGGTGCTGCTCACCTCCGTCGCCTTCGCCATCGGCGTCATCCGGCTCGGCCGCAAGAAGTGCCTGGTACAGGAGCTGCCCGCGATCGAGGGGCTGGCCCGGGTCGATGTGGTCTGCCTGGACAAGACCGGCACCCTCACCGAGGGCGGCATGGACGTGCACGGGCTGCGGACACTCGACGGCGACGAGGCGTACGTCCGGCAGGTGCTGGGCGCGCTCGGCGAGTCCGACCCGCGGCCCAACGCCTCCCTCCAGGCGGTCATCGCGGCCTATCCGGCGGACGGGGGCTGGCGCTGCGTCCAGTCACTGCCGTTCTCCTCCGCCCGCAAATACAGCGGTGCGTCCTTCAACGGCCCGGACGGCGAGAACACCACCTGGCTGCTCGGCGCCCCGGACGTCCTGCTGCCGCCCGGCGACCACCGGCTCACCGAGACCGACACCCTCAACGCCCGCGGGCTCCGCGTCCTGCTGCTGGCCCGTGCCGTACGCGCCCTCGACGACCCCGAGGTCACCCGGGGCGTCCGGCCCACCGCGCTGGTCGTCCTGGAACAGCGGCTGCGCCCGGACGCTCCCGACACCCTGCGCTACTTCGAGGAGCAGGGCGTCCGGGCCAAGGTGCTCTCCGGCGACAACGCGGTGTCGGTGGGCGCGGTGGCCGGCGCGCTGGGACTGCCCGGCGCGGACGCCCCGGTGGACGCGCGCGCCCTGCCCGGCGACCGGGACGCGATGGCGGACGGGATCGAGGCGGGCGCGGTGTTCGGCCGGGTCACCCCGCAGCAGAAGCGGGACATGGTCGCCGCGCTCCAGTCCCGCGGCCACAACGTCGCGATGACCGGCGACGGCGTCAACGACGTACTGGCCCTCAAGGACGCCGACATCGGCGTCGCGATGGGCTCCGGCTCCGAGGCGACCCGCGCCGTCGCCCAGATCGTCCTGCTCAACAACAGCTTCGCGACGCTGCCGTCCGTCGTCGCCGAGGGCCGCCGGGTCATCGGCAACATCACCCGCGTCGCCACCCTCTTCCTCACCAAGACGGTCTACTCCGTCCTCCTCGCGATCCTGGTCGCCTGCTGGCAGATCCCCTACCCCTACCTCCCCCGGCACCTGACCCTGCTCTCCACCCTCACCATCGGCGTCCCCGCGTTCTTCCTCGCCCTGGCCCCCAACAAGGAACGCGCCCGCCCGCACTTCGTCCGCCGGGTGATGCGCTACGCCATCCCCTCCGGCCTCATCGCGGGCACCGCCGCCTTCGCCACCTACCTGCTCGCCCGCGGCTACTACACCGGTCCGGACGCCCTGCCCGCCGAGACCAGCGCGGCGACGCTGACCCTCTTCCTCACCGCGATCTGGGTCCTGGTGATCATCGCCCGCCCTTACACCTGGTGGCGGATCGCCCTGGTCCTGGCCATGGGCCTGGCCTTCCTCATCGTCCTGGTCACCCCCGCACTCCAGACCTTCTTCGCCCTCCGCCTGGTCGGCACGACGATGCCCTGGGTGGCGGTGGCCATCGCCCTGGTGGCCGCCGTGCTGCTGGAACTCGCCTGGCGCCTGGTGTCCCGCCGCTTCCCGGCCTGACCCGCAACCGCCACCCACCCCGTATCGGCCCGGTCACAGAACCCGCGCCACCATGGCCACCCCCCGCCCCGCCGCCTACTCTCCGCCTCATGACCTCCCACACCGCCGGCCTCACCTACGAGGTACTGGCCCGCACTCATCACTCCCACCACTACCACTCCGGCGGCAGCTCCTACGGCGGCAACGGCGTCATGGCCTGGTGGGAGTGGCTGCTCCTGACCGTCGGCGTGGTCGCGGTCATCTGGTCACTGGTGAGGAAGTTCAGCTCGGACTGAGGGGCGGGTGGGGTAGCTCCTCTCCTCCACGGTCCACGCAGGGCTCCTGCCCCGCCCCGGTGAGACGTGCTCCCCTGCTCTCCGCCACGCGACGCACGTCCCGCAGGGCGCACGTCAGCCCCCGGGCGAGAAACCGCAGCTCCCGGCTGCTGGCCTGGTCTCCGGTCAGCAGGTAGTCCGCATGGTCGAGCAATTCGTCAGCCATACCGATCTGCAAGCGTTCGATGTCATCGGCGACGCGGGCGACCGGCCCAGTCCCGTCTCCCAGCAAGTAGCAAGGACTGCCGTTGGGACTCGACCACGGCAGCAGACGAGGGGCGGCTTCGTTCATGACCTCAACTCCCAGGGTTCGCGGTATGGAATGTGAGCAGCCGACGATGGTTGATGCAGGCTGTCCGGAAGTGACCGTTCGAGACTGACACCACATCAGCAGTAGGGAAATGAACCGCTGTTGCCCTTCCGTGGCACTTCCGTCCCCCGAGCCGCACGCTTCGTGCTTCCATGGCGAACGGAAGGGAGCAATGCGTGGCGTCCGTGCACCGCTGGACCGGCCGGGAGGCCCGAGCCCTTCGCCACGCCCTGCGGATGAGCGTCCGGGCATTCGCCGAACATCTGGGCGTCGGCATCCGCACCGTCTCAAAGTGGGAGAAGCTGCTCGCAAGCACCGAACCGCGCCCTGACACCCAGGCCATTCTGGATACTGCGCTGGCCCGCGCGGACGCCGCGGCGCATCTGCGCTTCGAGGCGAACCTCTCGGGCGGGCGTCCCGCAGCATCCGGCATGAGCCGCCGGACAGCGGTCACCGGCCCGCGGGCGTGTGAGTACGAATCGTGGACCGACGATCTGGAACGGGCCTTCGTCGCCCTGTCCCAGCAGAACTTCGTGTTCGCCGACGACCTGCTGAATCGATGGCTGGCTCGCTGCGAGGTGGCGGACCTGGACGACAGGGGCCTTTACTTGTTCGCCCGGGCCACCGCCCTGCTCGGCGACCTGCGACGCGATCAGGGCGCCGTGATCGGGCCCCTGTCGGCAGAGCACTGCTACGCCGATGCCCACTCGGTCTTCACCCAGCTCGACATCCCCCGACGGATCGCCCAGATCGATCTGTCCCTGGCAGTGGTCGCGGAGATGGCCGGCAGGCTGCAGACTGCCGCCCGCCGCTACGAGGCCCTCGCCGTGGACGACCGCCTTTCCCGCCGTGACCGAGCCCGTGCGAGGTTGTGGGTGGGAACCTCGCTGAGCAAGGACGGCCATCACGACTATGCCGCCCGCGTCATACTGGCCACGACTCGCGAGTTCGAGGACCTGTCCGAACCCGAGGACTGGTCGGTCGCACACCAAAAGGTCGCCCTCGCCCATCGCGGCGCCAACGACCTCGGCTCCGCCCTGCACTTCATGGAGATCGCCCGCAATGCCGGTGTGGGCAACTCGCCGATGCAGCGTGTGCGGTCCGACACCGCTCACGGTCACATCCTGCTGTCCGATCCGTCCACCCGGGATGATGGGCTGCGTGCGCTCGACGGCGCCGCGAGGCTGGCCGCCAGGTTCGGCCTCAGCCACCAGCTCCACAGCATCGAGAGCATCCGCAAGGCGACCGAGGGACATTCCTGCCCCCGGCGACGGTGACCAGGGAGAACCAGCGTGACGGACAACCAGCGGGGCCTTACCGACGATCAGCGGCGGTGGGCCGAGGTGATCTGGGGCTACCACCGGATGCACCATGACGTCCGGCCGGCCGATGCGGCGATCGGGCTGGGCAGTCACGATCTCGGGGTGCCCGCCTTCTGCGCCCGGCTGTACCGCGCGGGGCTCTTCCCCACCCTGGTCTTCACCGGCGGTCCCAACCCCACCGCCCCGGAACGCTTTCCGCGGGGCGAGGCAGTCCACTTCCGGGAGCACGCGCTGGAACTCGGGGTGCCGGACGAGGCCGTTCTGCTGGAGCCCGCGGCGCGCAACACCGGCCAGAACATCGCCTTCTCCCGGGAGGTGCTGGCCGCCGCCGGCATCACCCCTGCCACGGTGCTGCTGGTGTGCATGCCCTACATGGAGCGACGGGCCTTCGCGACCGCCCGCAAGCTGTGGCCCGAGGTCGAGGTGATCTGTGCGTCGGAGCCACTGGAGTTCGACGACTACCTCAAGCACATCGGCGACGAGCGGCACGTCACGGACCAGCTCGTCGGCGATCTCCAGCGGGTGATCGAGTACCCGGGGCTCGGCTTCGCCATCGAGCAGCAGGTGCCGGAGGACGTACGGTCCGCCTACGCCTCACTCGTCCGCGACGGCTTCACCAGCCGGCTGCTCGCCCCCTGATCCGCCGGCGCGGCGGCCCCCGGTGTGACGGTGCCGCCCCCGCTCTCAGCAGCTACGGGCCTCCTTCGTCGACGCCGTCAAGGACGGCGCGTTCGGCAACTGAGGCGCGGCGCCGTACACAACCAAAGGCCGGCCGGGGCCCGGCGTCCGCGGTCTGGGGTCAGCTGGTCGTGTCCACCGGGGGGCAGCTGCGGTGCCGGACCCAGGTGGCGCCGGCCGCGACTGCGGCGGGCATGGCCACGAGTGCCACGGGGAAGGCGAGGATGGCGAAATACCCGAAGACGATCGAGCCGAGCAGCCCTATGCCGCCACCGACCAGTGCGGCTGCCGGCACGATGAGCGGCAGCGTCTTGATGAGCTGCCGCCGGGTGGCCTCGCGCCCGGCCGCCTGGTGGTCGGCAAGAGCGCATGACACGCTGCGGAGGACCAGCCCGTAGGCCGCGGCAGCGCACAGCACCCAGCCCGCCCACATCCACCAGGCGTCGACGGTGGTGCGGCAGCCGAGCACCTCTCCGTCGGGCCCCGTCCCCCAGCCGGTACAGGGGTCCAGGAGGTGGGACCAGGACACCCAGCACAGGAGCACGGCGAACAGGGCGGGCAGGGCGGCGCCACTGGCCGCCGCGATGGCGGTCTCCCTCAGGCGCTGGTGCTGTGCGGGCAGCAGGTCGCGTTCCACCGCCCAGGAGGTCGCCAGCGCCGCTATGTCCCCGCCGATGTAGTCGGTGACCGACCGTCCGTCGTCGGCGGCGGCGACCAGGTCCGCGCTCAGCTCCTCCGCCATCTCGGCGGCCGCGGCCTTGTCGACGCCGAGGCGGTGCCAGGTCTGTTCGGCCTGCTGGATCGCGTTCTCGATGGTCAGCGTCATGGTTCTTTCCTTGCGCTCTGGTTGATGATGCAGCCGATGCTCGCAGCGAGTTCGTTCCAGTCGCGGCTCCACGACCGGAGCGTCTGCATGCCCGCTTCGCTGGGGCGGTAGTAGGTACGGGTGGGTCCGCCGTCCCCGCTGCGGCGCTCCACCTCGACCAGCTCACGCTTGCGCAGGCGCGCCAGCGCCGGGTAGATCGACCCGTCCGCGACCTCCAGCCCGGCCTTGGCCAGCCGGACGGTCAGCTCGTAGCCGTAGACCGGGGACTCCGCCATCAGTGCCAGCAGACACATGTCCAGCACCCCTCGCAGCCACTGAGCGCGGGGGGTAGAAGCCTCTTCCATGAGCCAGTACCTTACACAGCATGAGTCATGCACCACAAGCTAGTGCAGTGCAAGCTAGTGCAGTGCAAGGTAGCAAAGTGGAAGGCCGCGCGCCCAGGGCATGGGAGCGGCCCTCAGCCGCGCCTTCGCGCCCCGACCCCTGAGCCGTCGGCGGGCGGCCCCGTCGTTACCGGGCCGCCCGGCGATCCCTCCTCAGTCGAACCAGCGCGCCCGCGCCAGCTCGTCCCCCCGGTCCGGGTCCTCCAGGAGGGCCGCGACCTCGAAGCGGCGGGGCCACTGGCCGGCCGCCCAGGCCAGGCCCGCTGCGACGCCCTCCAGGGTGGCGGCGTGGAGGGTGCCGTCGGGGGTGTGGCGCCAGTCCAGTTCGGCGGTGTCGTCGGGGCCGTCGCCGACGAGGAGTTCCTCGTGCTCCAGGTAGGTGTCGGGGGTGGCGGGGCCGAGCAGGGTGCGGACGGCCTCGGGGACCTCGTGCCGGACGCCCTCGGAGCGGACCTCGGCGCTGACCGCCTCGCTCAGGCGGCGCACCTGGAGCAGCTCCGCGAGTGCGGCGGCGCGGGCCGGGCGCACCGGGAGGAGGGCGTGGCCGGCAGCCAGCGGCACCAGGTCCGGGGCGTCGGCGACCACGGCGTCGGCCGCGTCGACCACCCGCACCTCCTGGTCGCGCACGGTCCGCAGCTCGTCCGGCAGGGTCACCTGGTCGGGGTCCAGATCCGCCAGCAGGCCGTAGACCGCGTGCAGTTGGGCGGCGCCGACGGTCAGGTCCGGGTCGGCGAGCCGGGCCAGCAGTTCCGCGGCGCCGCCCGGCTCGTCGAGGAGGGCGGCGACGGAGGTGCGGACACCGAGGGCCCGCAGCACCTGGGCGTCGACGTCGCCCGCGTCGGCGGACTCGTACAGCCCGGCCAGCAGCGGGTCGCCGCCGGCCGACCGCAGACCGGCGGGCCGGCGGCCGTCCAGCACCGGGTGCCCGCGCAGCCACCAGGCGGTGTAGGGGCGGACGGATTCGGTGGTGCCGTCCGGGAGCAGGACGCGTACGGGCGCGGTCAGCGCGTCGCGCAGCGGCGGCTGGGACAGCATCGCCAGCACCTGCGGCCAGGCGTCGTCGTCGACCAGGTCGAGATCGCGGACGGCGACCAGCTCGGTCACCACCGGGGGGACCGGGGTCTCCGGCAGGGTGTCGAGGATGTCCTCGCACCAGACGTCCACCGCGTCCAGCAGGCCCACGTCGTCGGGCTCGGCGAAGTCGCCCTCCCGCGGCTCCATCTCGTCCGGGTCGAGCACCACGTCGGTGGCCCGCACCAGCGCGAAGGCCGCCAGCACGCCCACCGCCGTCAGCGGCTGCTCGCCCCACCGCTCGGCCCACTCCGCGTCACAGGCGGCGATCTCGCCCTCCCGGATGACGCGCTCGAAGGCGCTGCCGGGGAACACCAGCTCGCCCGCCGGCGCCAGCTCGCCGTCCTCGTCGGGCAGCGCGAGCGCCCCGAGCCAGGGCTCGTCGCCCGGCGCGAGGTTGGCGTCCCGGACCAGGCCGAGCACCGTCTCCGCCAGCTCCTCGGTGCCCAGCGGCGCCCCCGGCCCGCCGCCCAGCTCGTCGGCGAAGACGTCGTACGCGTCCTCGTCGGCCTCCAGGGAGTTCGCCACGGCCGCCCGCACCTGAGGCGTGGTCAGCACGGCGCGCGGGGCGGCGGGGGTGGCGCCCAGCTTCTCCAGCAGCGGATGCACCGCGTCGGGGTGCGCCACCTTCAAGCCGAGGCGGGCGAGCGTACGGTGCCGTGCCGCGGCGTCCTCCCCGGGGCCGCCGCCGGGCAGCGGCAGCAGCACCTGGCGCGGTCCGATCGTGGTCCGTACACCGCCGTCCGCCCCGCCGGGCCCCTGGCCGGCCGCGCCCGCCAGCGGTACCGGCAGCCCGCTGAGGCGGTCCGGGTCGGTGCCGGCCAGCGCGTCGTAGAGCCGCCACCACCAGCCGGGGGACCGTTCGACGCCCGCCAGCCGGTCGATCATCTCGCCGAGCGGCACCCGGGCCACGCCCAACGCCCGCAGCTCCGGGCGGCGTTCGAGCCCGGCCGGCAGCAGGCTGGGGAACAGCTCGGCCAGCACGCCCACGGCCGCGGCGCCCGCGCCCTCCACCAACTCGGCGTCCACCGGGCGCAGGACATGACGGTCCACCCCGCCGTCGCCCGCGTCCCACTCGTCCGCCGCCGCCACCTCGGGCGCCTCGGGCTCGGCCTGCCGCCCGGCGGCCGCACTCGGCAGGAACCGCACCCGCGGCAGCAGTTCCAGCACCTGCCGGCGCAGCTCACCGTCCAGCCCGCCCTTGCCCAGCGGGCCCGGCACCAGGTCGAGGGTGCCGACGGACACCGGCTGCCACTCGCCCATCAGCGCCGTGTACGTCGCGGCCACCCGGCCCACCAGGAAGTCCGTCAGCGCGCCCGGCGCGACATGCCGCCGGGTCGGCTCCAGCGGGAACGACGCGATCAGCAGCGCGGGCAGCCCCAGCGGCTCGTCCGTCGGCGTCGGAGCGTGCACCACCGCCGCGGTCCCCGGCCGCACCGGCGCGCCCGCACCGTCGACGGGCACCGCCCAGGTCACCGACCACGCCGGGCGCAGCCGCTCCTCGACCGGCCGGTCCGCCAGCAGCGCCGGGTCCAGCGGGCCGCCGTCGCTCGCCACCCGCCACCGGGTGGCGCCCCGCTCGCTGTCCTCGATCAGGACGTACGGCCCGTCCTGGCTGCGCCGCAACTCCCGTACGCCCTCCGGGGTCTCGACCACGACCTCGGCCAGCCCCGGCAGCGTCAGCAGCAGCGCCGCGTCGATCCCGGTCAGCAGCCGCTCGGCGAGATCCTGCGCCGCGACGTCCCGCAGCGGCAGCACGACGGCGGTGTCATACCCCTCGGGCGCCCCGCCCTCAGCGGGCAGCGGCAGCCGCAGCAGCGGGACATGCCCGTCCCGGCGGCGCAACTCACCGCCCAGGCCGGGGCTGTGCGCCGCCACCTCCCCGGCCATCGCCCGCGCCTCGGCCAGCGACCAGCGGACGCCGCCGGTACGGCCCACCAGCGCCGGCTCGTCACTCACCGACAGCACCGCGGCGAAGCCCACCCCGAACCGGCCGACCGCACCGGCCGCCACACTCGGCTCCCGCTTCGCGGAGGCCCGCAGCGTGGACAGCGACTCCACGCCGGTGGCGTCCAGCGGGGCACCGGTGTTGGACGCGACAAGTACGGCGGGCGCGTCGCCGTCGGCCGCATGCAGGGTCAGCCGGAGGCGGCCGGGGACACCGGCGCGGGCCGCCGCGTCCGCCGCGTTCTGCGCCAGCTCCACCGCGAGCCGGTCACGGTAGCCGCCGAGCGCGAGGTCCTCCTCGGCGTTCGCGTCCTCCCGGAACCGGGCCGGCGAGGCGGCCCAGGCATCCAGCACCCCACGCCGCAGCCGCGCCGTCCCGAACGGGTCTCCGGCTGCGCCTCGCACCCACGACGTTGCTGTCACTGTCGGTCTCCCTCACGTATGTCGGTGGGCCGACGGTATCGCCCCACGTTGTGGGGTGCGGCGCCGTGTCCCGGCCTGTGGATTGTTTTCCCGCCTGGCGGCGGGAGGGGGTGGGGTGTTTGGGGTGGGGCCCCCGGTTTGTGGTGGGTGCCGGTGGCGGGGGCTCCGGGGTGGGTGTTCGGACTGCTTCGCTTTACGTCCGAACACCCAC
>NZ_JBICVV010000026.1:0-60089 GCF_043199295.1 Streptomyces sp. NPDC048612 | reverse complement strand
CGCCCCCTCGCGGGCTCTGCGGGCGGCCAGGGCGGGGGGGGGGGGTGGGGGGGGGGGGGGTGTTCTGCCCAGAACAGCCCTTGCCGGACGCACCCCCCGCCCCCGGAGGACCGAACCCGGCACCACAACGAACAACCGCGGCCCCCGCCCGAACCCACACCCCCGCCGAAGGCGAAAACAGGGCACGACGGCACCACCCGACAACGTGGGAATGAGCCCCCAGCGCTTAGCTGTGACCGAGTTCCTCGGCCGGCCCCGTCTCCTCGACGGACCCACCATCCCGCTCAGGCCGAAGCGACAACGGCTCCACAACGGTCTCATCGACAACCGGCGCGGCCGGCCGCGGCGGTTTAGGCATGACGGCAGCCTCGGAATGCGCCCCGCACCCGTAGGCGAGGGACACCACGCGGCCGTCCGCCGGGGCGAACTCGTTGGCGCAGACGCCGAACGCCTGGCCCAGGGAGCCGGGCAGCGGGCTGAGGAAGCCGCAGGTCACGCAGGTGGCGGGGGCCGCCTGGGCCATCGCGGACCGGGCGCCGTAGGCCTCTTCCCAGCGGTCGGCGGCGGTGCGCAGGCCGTAGCGGGACAGCACCCGGGCGCGGCGCATGCCCAGTTCCTCGGCGACGGCCGCGATGCTGCCGCGCCCGGGGGCGGGCTGGACGGCGGGCGAGCCGGGGAGGACGTCCGCCTCCTCGGAGTCGGCGACGTCGGCGGCCATGCCCTCGGCGACCGGGGAGTTCGGCGGCGGGACGTCCTCGCCGGTGAAGCCGGGCTCCAGGCGCAGGTCGTCGGACTCGGTGGGCAGCAGGTCGCCGGGGCCCATGTCGCCGGGGCGCAGCCGCTCGCTCCACGGCACCCATTCCGGTGCGAGGAGGGCGTCGGGGCCGGGCAGCAGGGCCACCTCGTCGAGCGTGACGGTCTTGGCGCGGGAGGCCCTGGCGACCGTCGTGGCCCAGCGCCAGCCCCGGTAGCCGGGCTCGTCGCAGGCGAAGAGGTGGGTGACGACGCGGTCCCCGTCGGCGACGGCCTCGATGTGCTCGCCGACCGTGCCGGGCAGCGCGGCTTCCTCCGCCGCCGCCCGCGCGAGATCGACCGCCTCGGCGCACAGGCGGTCAGGGGTACGGCTTCGCATCGCAGCACTCACAAGAATCGATTCTCTCTTCCACGCCGTCTCACGAGTGCGCCAGCCGGAGCTGTCCTTGTCCTGTCCGGACGACCGGCGGTACCGGGGCGGGCGGAGCGGACCAGGGGACCGCGTCGACGTCCGCGCCCGGTCGTTCCGGTCGAGCGCACCTCTTACGTCCCATTCTGCGGGATCGCGCGGAGGCACGCGGCCAAGAACGACCGCCGGTGGCGCGCTACACACGCTACCCCTTCAAGAGTGGACGACCCCTCGGCGGGAGCGGCAAATATCCACGGCCGTGTGCGCGGGCCGGGACGCCCCGCGCGGCAGGGCGGAGAAAGTGCCCCCTCCTGGGCGAGTTGGGGCAGTATGGCCGGGTTGCTGCCGCACGGGGCGTCGAAAGTTCGGAGATGTCGAGGACGTCAGGGAAGTCGTCACAGGTCTCGCGCGCCTCGACGCGCGGCGGGGACGGGCGCGGCCGGGCCCGCCGGGCGGGGCGTGCCGTCGGCCGGGCGCTGCACCGGCCGTTCACCGGAGCGGCCCGCGGGGTGCGGCGCGCCACCCATGCGCACGGTGCCGGGGAGTCGGGCCTGGGCAAGCTGATCGAGCTGCACGCGGTGAACTCCGCGGGGGACGTGATGATCACCGTCGCGCTGGCCTCGACGGTGTTCTTCTCGGTGCCGACGGATGAGGCACGGGGCCGGGTGGCGCTCTATCTGGCGGTCACTCTGGCGCCGTTCGCGCTGCTCGCGCCGGTGATCGGGCCGCTGCTGGACCGGGTGCCGCACGGCCGGCGGGCGGCGATGGCGGGGTCGATGCTGGCGCGGGCGCTGCTGGCGCTGACGCTGTCCGGCGCGGTCGCCACCGGGGGGCTGGAGCTGTATCCGGCGGCGCTGGGCGTGCTGGTGGCGTCGAAGGCGTACGGGGTGGTCCGCAGCGCGGTGGTGCCGCGGCTGCTGCCGCCGCGGATCTCGCTGGTCAAGGCGAATTCACGGGTGACGCTCGCGGGGCTGCTGGCGACCGGGCTGGCGGGGCCGGCCGGGGCCGGGCTGCATCTGATCGGGCCGAGCTGGCCGCTGTACGGGGCGTGTGTGGTGTTCCTGGCCGGGACGGTCCTGTCGTTCTCGCTGCCGCACAAGGTCGACTCGGCGAAGGGCGAGGCACGGGCCCGGCTGGCGTCCCGGGACGCGGCGCGGCAGGCGGGCGGCGGACGGAAGCCCGGACTGCGGACGGTCGGCCCGTCGGTGCTGCACGGTCTCCAGGCCAACGCCTGTCTGCGGGCGCTCTCCGGTTTCCTGACGTTCTTCCTGGCGTTCCTGCTGCGGGAGCATCCGCTGGGCGGGCTGGGGCCGGCCACCTCGCTCGGGCTGGTGGTGGTGGCGGCCGGTACCGGCAACGCGCTGGGGACGGCGGTCGGCGCCTGGCTGAAGGCGCGGGGGCCGGAGCGGATCATCGCGGCGATGCTGGCGCTGGCGCTCTGCGCGACGGTGGTCGCGGCGGTGTTCTACGAGGGGGCGGCGGTGGTCGTGGTGACTGCGGCGGCGGCCACCGCGGGGCTGTGCCAGGCGCTGGCGAAGCTGTCGCTGGACGCGATGATCCAGCGCGATGTGCCGGAGGAGGTCCGGACCTCCGCGTTCGCCCGGTCCGAGACGGCGCTGCAGATGGCGTGGGTGGTGGGCGGCGCGATCGGGATCTCGCTGCCGCTGGTCGGCACGGTGGGGATGGCGGTGGCCGCCGGGCTGGTGGCGCTGGGCCTGGTGCTGGCCGGGCGGGGGCTGCTGAGCGCGGCCCGGCGGGGCGGTACGCGGAGCGCCCGGGTGGCCTGACCGGCGACGGGGAGACGCGGCACGCCGTACCCGGGCGTGGCGTGAGCCGAGGCGCCCGATAGCCTGCCCGTATGACCGCTGCGTTGATCTCCTGGGGCAAGGGCCGCCGTGCCGCTGCCGCCATCGGTGCCGTGTCCCTGGGTCTCGTCACCCTCTCCGCCTGCGAGAAGCCGACCGCGCTCGCGACCGTGACCGTCAACTCGAACACGGTGACGGCCGAGGCCACTCCCGGCTGCGACGGTGACGGCAAGGTCCTCTCCAAGAAGGCCGTCACGGACTGCCTGACCAAGAAGGGCGGCAAGACGATCACCGTGCACCCCGGCGAGAAGGTGCGCGTGGGTGTCGAGCCGGACATCGCCAAGTCCGGCTGGATCGTCATCGGCGCCGGTCCCGTCATGCGTGAGCCCAGCAAGCAGACGTACCGCAGCTTCGACGCGGACACGCTCTTCATGCAGCAGAACCCGCAGACCGGCCAGACCACGTACTCCAAGGAAGTCACCCTCCAGGTCGCCGAGCTGGGCGCCGGTGAGGGCCCGAAGGCGATGTGGCACTTCACGCTGAAGCAGGAGAACTAGGGCGTACGGGCCGGATGATGCGGGTCCTGGTCGTCACGGCGGTGGCCGCCGAGCGTGACGCGGTGTGCGCCGCGGCGGAGCCCGGCGGCGGGACGACGCTGCCCGGCGGCCTCGAACTGCGGCACGCGGCCGGCCTGCCGGTGGCGCTCGACGCGCTGGCCGCCGGCGTCGGTCCGGCGGCCGCGGCCGCCGGCACCGCCACCGCGCTGACCGCCGCCGCGCTCGCCGGGCAGCCGTACGGCCTGGTCGTCTCGGCCGGTATCGGCGGCGGCTTCTCCCCCGGTTCCGGCTCCGGCGCGCCGCTGGGGTCGGTGGTGGTCGCGGACGCGATCGTCGCGGCCGACCTCGGTGCCGAGACCCCCGACGGCTTCCTCCCGGTCACCGAACTCGGCTTCGGGACCGTCGCGCACCACCCCGACCCGGCGCTGGTGCGGGCCGTCACGGCGGCGGCCGGCGCCCGGTCCGGCGCCGTCGTCACCGTCTCCACGGTCACCGGCAGCGCGGCCCGCGCCGCCGAGCTGGCGGAGCGTCATCCGGGGGTGCTGGCCGAGGCGATGGAGGGCTTCGGGGTCGCCGAGGCGGCCGCCGCCCACGGGGTGCCGGTGCTGGAGATCCGCGCGGTCTCCAACGCCGTCGGCCCCCGCGACCGCGCCGCGTGGCGCATCGGCGACGCGCTCACCGCGCTGACCGGCGCCTTCCGTACGCTCCCCGGAGCCCTGCCGGCCGCCGCCGCACCGGCTCCGGAACCCCCACGTCCCTGAGGAGGACCCCGTGACCCGGCCGCTGCAGATCGCGTACTCGCCGTGCCCGAACGACACCTTCGTCTTCGACGCGCTGGCGCACGGCCGGGTCCCGGACGCACCGGAGCTGGCGGTCACCTTCGCCGACATCGACGTCACCAACGGCATGGCCGAGCGCGGTGAGTTCGATGTGCTGAAGGTGTCGTACGCGGTGCTGCCGTGGGTGCTGGAGGAGTACGCGCTGCTGCCCTGCGGCGGGGCGCTGGGGCGCGGCTGCGGGCCGCTGGTGCTGACCCGGGAAGAGGGCGCGGCCGCGGATCTGGCGGGTAAGACGGTCGCGGTGCCCAGTGAACGGTCCACCGCGTACCTGCTGTTCCGGCTGTGGGCGGCGGCCGAGGTGCCGGGCGGGGTCGGGGAGATCGTGGTGCTGCCGTTCCACGAGATCATGCCGGCCGTGCGCGACGGCAAGGTCGACGCGGGCCTGGTCATCCACGAGGCGCGCTTCACGTATCAGAACTACGGCCTGTTCTGCCTGGCCGACATGGGTGAGCACTGGGAGCACACCACCGGCCTGCCGATCCCGCTCGGCGCGATCATCGCCAAGCGGTCGCTGGGCGAGCGGACGCTGCGCGACCTCGCGGCGGCGATCCGCCGTTCGGTCCTGATGGCCTGGGACGATCCGGAGGCCTCCCGGCCGTATGTCCTGGAGCACGCCCAGGAGATGGACCCGAAGGTCGCCGACCAGCACATCGGGCTGTACGTCAACGAGTTCACCGCCGCCCTCGGCGAGGACGGCTACGCCGCGGTGCGCGGGCTGCTCACACGCGCCGCGGCCGAGGGGCTGGTTCCGCCCCTCGGCCGCGATGCGCTGAGCTTCGTATGAGCCGTGCCTGCCGGCCGGGTCGTTCAGACGTCCAGCTGGTCGGCGACGGCGCGCAGCATGCCGGCGATCTTGGCGCCGTGCACCTTGTCGGGGTAACGGCCGCGTTCGAGCTGCTGGGTGACGTTCTCCAGGAGGGTGGTGAGGTCCTGGACGATCGAGGCGAGTTCGTCGGGCTTGCGGCGCTGCGCCGCGGCCACCGAGGGTGCGGGGTCGAGGAGTGTCACGGTCAGCGCCTGATCGCCGCGCTGGCCCGCCACGACGCCGAATTCGACGCGCTGGCCAGGCTTGAGTGCGGCCACGCCGTCGGGAAGCACCGACGAGTGCACGAAGACGTCACCGCCGTCATCGCGGGAGAGAAAGCCGAAGCCCTTCTCACTGTTGAACCACTTGACCTTGCCGGTAGGCACGTCTGTCCTCGTCCTCGTACTCGTCGGAAAAATAACTGGGCCGGGTCTACTGCGGAACTGCGGTCTGGAGTCTTCCCGCTCGGGTGAAGCCGGGCGGAAAGGGTCTGGATAGCAATGCAGCGGGCCGCAGGACCCGCCACCCCAAGGCTAATGGTCCCGAGGCCGGTGACAAGACGCCGCCGGGTGGGTCCTCCGTGCTTCTGGCCCGGACTTACCCTGGTCAGGTGTCTGACGAAACGCCCCCTGCCGGGGATCTGCTGGTCCGAATCGGCGCGATCATGTTCCTAGTTGGCGCGGTGGCCACTCTCGCCACGGTGGCTCCGCTGTTCCTGGGGACCGATCCGCTGCCGTCCGTCTTCTACGGCGTGTGCATGCTCATGGGCGCCGGTTTCGTCGTCGCGGCGGCCGGAGTGATCCGTTCCGTTGTCGCCCAGCGCCGTCAGGTGGCGGCGGCCTCGTCCCCACCCTCCGCCACATAGCGCGCCAGCCAGGACGGGAACTCCGTCAGGTCGCCGAGCACCACCTCGGCGCCGGCCGCGCGCAACTCCGTGGCGTCGCACGGGCCGGTGGCGACCGCGACGGACAGCGCGCCGGCGGTGTGCGCCCCGGCGATGTCGCCCGTGTGGTCGCCGACGTAGATCCGGGCGTGGTGCTCACGCAGCGCCTCGGCCTTGCCCTCCGCCCACAGGGAGCCCACGAGGGCGTCCACGTCGAGCCCGAGGTGGGTGAGGTGGAGCCGGGCGTTGGGCTCGTGCTTGGCGGTCACCACGATCGCGCGGGCGCCCGCCGCGCGGACCGCGTCGAGGGCCTCCCGGGCGCCGGGCAGCGCGGTCGTCGCCCGGACCGCGTGGTCCGGGTACAGCGCGCGGTAGAGGTCGGCGGTCTCCGCGACCCGCTCCTCGGGGAACCACCGGCGTATCTCCTGCTCCAGCGGGGGCCCCAGCCGGCTCACCGCGAGGTCGGCGTCGACGAAGGTGCCGGTCCGGGCGGACAGCTCGTGGTAGGCGGCCCTGATGCCGGGGCGGGAGTCGATCAGCGTCATGTCGAGGTCGAAGCCGACCGTCAGCGGGTGTGCAGCCATGCCCGCCATTGTGCCTGCGGCCCCGTTCGGGCCGTCCGGCCCGGTCGCCTCGCCCGCCTCACCGCGGTGGGCGCCGCATCCGCCACACCAGGAACAGCGCCGAGGCGACGGCCGCCGCCCGCACCCCGCCCGGCAGCCCGTCGAGCAGCTCCTGCCCCAGCCGTCCCTGGGCGATCGGCTCGCCCCACCGCCCGTCGAAGCGGCCCCACAGCCACACCACCAGACCACCGACGACGGTGCCCGGCACACCGAGCGCCGCGACCTTGGCCTCGGTACGGGTCAGCCGCTGCGAGACGTAGGCGAGTCCCCAGCCACCCGCCAGCGCGAGCCAGGACCCCAGGGCCGCACCGGCCACCAGCAGGAGCACCGCCAGCGTCAGGACCGGGTTGAGCGGCGGCCGCGCCGGGACCGCCACCACGGTGTCCTCCTCCGGCCCTGCCTCCGCCGGGGGCGGGGCGGCAACGGGCGGGCGGCCGAGCGCGCGCCGGAGCATCCGGGGCAGCGGGCGGCCCGCCGTCGCGCCCCCGGCCTGCCCGTTCTTCCCCCCGTCCCCGTCCGCGCCGTCCTTCGTCAGCGACGTGGGGCGCTCGTCCTCGGGCCGGTCCCACATCTCCGGGATCTCGATCCCGCCGACGAACCCGGGCACGGTCTCCCCCGGCCCGAACGGCGCCGGCTCCACCCGCCACCAGTCCGGCGCGTCCCCGTCGCCCAGCTCGTCGGCACCGGCCAGATGCGGCGGCAGACCGACCGCCGGCGCGCTGTCCGGCGCCTCGCCGCGCGGGGCGGGGAGCCTGCCGCGCGCCGTGCCGTTCCCGGCCGCGGTGCCGCCGTCGGCCGGCTTGCCGGTCAGTCCGCTGCGCGCGGCCAGGCCGGTGAGCTTCTCGCGCGCGCCGGTCCAGCGCCGGGGCGGCTCGGCGGGCCGCGGGCCGAGCGGTACGGCGGGCCCGTCGGCGGCGGCCCCGGCACCCGGCTCCGGCCGCGCCGCGCCGCTCCAGGCGGCGCCCGGCACCCGGTCGTCCGCGCTGCCCGCGGCCGTGACCACCGCCTCCGGCGTCCCCAGCCGGGCCAGCGTCCGTTTCACCCCGGACACCGAATCGGCGCGGCTGCCGTCGATCTCGGCCCGGAGGCCGGTCACCAGCCGCATCCGGGTGGCGGCGGGCAGCCCCCGCTGCTGGGCCAGGTCGCCCACCCGGCTCAGATAGTCCAAGACGAGCTGATCACTCTCGATCCCCACGAAATCCCCTGCGGCGTCCGCTGGTTGCTGCCCCGACGGTACCGCTTCGGCGGGCGGCCGGGCCGGAGGCTGCCGGGGGCGGGGGCGGCGGGTCCGTTCCGGTCCGGGGCCGGCCGGGGCGCCGCCGGGCGGCCGCACGCTCCCCGGTCCTTCCCGGCCCCGCTAACGTAGGACGAATGACCGGTACACCCCGCACCCTCGCCGAGGAGCTCAGGACCCGCCCCGACCACGGGCTCGCCGGGCTGCTGCGGGCCCGGCCCGACCTGCTCAGTCCGGTGCCGGGCGATGTGACCCAGCTGGCGACCCGGGCCGGGACGCGGGCGTCGGTGGTGCGTGCCGTGGAGCGGCTCGACCGGTTCGTGCTCCAGACCGCCGAGGCGCTGGCGGTGGCGCCCGACCCGTGCCCGTACGACACGCTGGGCGCGCTGATGGGCGGGGACGCCGGTGACGCTGCGGTCGCCGCCGAGCTGCCCAGGGCGCTGGCGGAGCTGCGGGCGCAGGCGCTGGTGTGGGGCCCGGACGACCGGCTGCGGCTGGTGCGCACGGCCCGTGAGCTGCTCACGCCGAGCGCCGCGCACCCCTCGCCGACCGGCCTGGGCCCGACCGTCGCCGAGGCCATGGCGGGGACGTCGCCGGGGCGGCTCCAGGAGGTCATCGCCGTGGCCGGGCTGCCGGCCACCCACGACCCGGTGACCGCGGTCGCCGCGCTCGGCGCGCTGTTCACCGACCGGACGCGGATGGCGGCGCTGCTGGACACCGCGCCCGCCGAGTCCGTCGCCGTACTGGACAAGCTGCTGTGGGGCCCGCCCTACGGCGCGGTCACCGAACGCCCGGCCCCGCATCTGCAGTGGCTGCTGGACCGGGGGCTGCTGATCCCGGCGGGCGCCCGGAACGTGGTACTGCCCCGGGAGGCGGCGCTGCATCTGCGGGGCGGCCGCGCGCATCACCGGCCCGAGCCGGTGCCGCCCGCGCTCTCCCCCGCCACCGAACGTGATCCACAGCTTGTGGACAACGCCGCCGCGAGCCAGGCGTTCACCGCGCTCGCGACCGTCGAGGAGCTGCTCAAGGAGTGGGACCTGGGCGGTCCTGCCGTCCTGCGCGCCGGCGGGATGAGCGTGCGCGACCTCAAGCGGACCGCCACCGCCCTGGACACCACCGAGCAGCTCGCCGCCTTCTGGCTCGAACTCGCCTACGCGGCCGGGCTGATCGCCTCCGACGGCGAGGCCGACGAGCGGTTCGCGGCCACCCCGGCCGCCGAGGAGTGGCTGCAGCAGCCGGATCACGAGCGCTGGGCGGTGCTGGCGGCCGGCTGGTTCGCCGCGACCCGCGCCCCCGGCGTCGTCGGCAGCGCCGACGCGAAGGGCCGCGCGCTCGCCGCCCTCGGCCCGCACCTCGACCGCTCCCCCGCCCCCGAGGTCCGCCGCCGCGCCCTCACCCTGCTCGCCGCGCTCCCGCCGGGCACCGCCGTCCCGGCGACGGCGGTGCTGGCCCGGCTGCGGTGGGAGCGTCCGCTGCGCGGCGGCGCCCCGGCCGCGAGCCGGCTGCCGGCCGCCGGCGACGACGACACTGCGCCCGGACCCGCCGACGACCTCCGTTCGCGGCTCGCCCAATGGTCCCTGACCGAGGCCGAGTTGCTCGGTGTGACCGGCCGCGGCGCGCTCTCCACCCACGGCCGCGGCCTGCTCGACGGCGCACCGGACGGCACCGCCGAAGCCACCACCGCCGCCGAAACCGCCGCCGCCGCGGCCCACGCCGCCGCCCTGCTCGCCCCGCTCCTGCCCGAACCCGTCGACCACGTCCTGCTCCAGGCGGACCTGACCGCCGTCGCGCCCGGCCCGCTGCGCCGCCCGCTCGCCGAGGCGCTCGGCGTGCTCGCCGACATCGAGTCCAAGGGCGGCGCGACGGTCTACCGCTTCACCCCCGGCTCGGTACGCCGCGCCCTGGACGCCGGCCGCTCCGCCGCCGAACTGCAGGAGTTCCTCGCCACCCACTCCCGCACCCCGGTCCCGCAGCCGCTCGCCTACCTCATCGACGACGTGGCCCGTAAGCACGGACAGTTGCGGGTCGGCGCGGCCACCGCCTATGTCCGCTGCGACGACGACGCGCTGCTCTCCGAGATCCTCGCGGACCGCCGCGCCACCCCCCTCCGGCTGCGCCGGCTCGCCCCGACCGTGCTCGCCGCCCAGACCGCGCCCGACCAACTCCTCGACGGCCTCCGGGCGATGGGCTACGCCCCGGCCGCCGAGTCGGCCGCCGGTGACGTCCTGGTCGCCCGCGCCGACTCCTACCGGACCCCGCCGCGCACCGCCCCCGCCCCGGTCCCTGACGGCCCGCCGTCGCCCGACGCCACGCTGCTCGCGGCGGCGGTCCGCGCCATCCGCGCGGGCGACCTCGCGGCCACCGCGGAACGCAAGCCGGTCCAGGCCCCCGCGGCCGCCCCCGGCGCCCTCCCCCGCACCACCTCCGCCGAGACCCTCGCCACCATGCAGGCCGCGGTGCTCACCAGCTCCGCACTCTGGATCGGCTACGTCAACGCCGACGGCGCCGCCAGCCAGCGCGTCATCGCCCCCGTACGCGTCGAGGGTGGCTTCGTGACGGCCTACGACCACACCTCCGACGAGGTCCGCACCTACCCGCTCCACCGCATCACCGGCGTCGCGGAACTGGCGGACGACTCGGTCTGAGCGGCCGCTTGCCGCACCGGGCCCGAGCTGCACCGCTGACGGTCGCCGCGGCGATGCGGCACACTGGACGTTTGGCCGCATCTGCGGCCGAGGACCGCGGTCGGGAGCGACGGCCGGGGCCGGCGGCCGGTCACCGGTGGTCGCCGGCCGGTAGCGAAAGGCGAGGCGTGTGAACGGACCCCTCATCGTCCAGAGCGACAAGACGCTGCTGCTGGAGGTGGACCACGAGCTGGCGGACGCCTGCCGGCGGGCCATCGCGCCCTTCGCCGAGCTGGAGCGGGCGCCGGAGCACATCCATACGTACCGGGTGACGCCGCTGGGGCTGTGGAACGCGCGGGCCGCCGGGCACGACGCAGAGCAGGTCGTGGACGCGCTGGTGCAGTACTCGCGGTATCCGGTGCCGCACGCGCTGCTCGTCGACATCGCCGAGACGATGTCCCGCTACGGGCGGCTGACGCTGACCAAACACCCCGCACACGGCCTGGTGCTGACCACCACCGACCGCCCGGTGCTGGAGGAGATCCTGCGCTCGAAGAAGGTGCAGCCGCTGGTCGGAGCGCGGCTGGACCCGGACTCGGTGGTGGTGCACCCGTCGGAGCGCGGGCAGATCAAGCAGACCCTGCTCAAGCTGGGCTGGCCGGCCGAGGACCTGGCCGGGTACGTCGACGGTGAGGCGCACCCGATCGAGCTGCGCGAGGACGGCTGGGCGCTGCGGCCCTACCAGCAGCAGGCCGTCGAGGGGTTCTGGCACGGCGGCTCGGGTGTCGTCGTGCTGCCCTGTGGCGCGGGAAAGACGCTGGTGGGGGCCGGTGCCATGGCCCAGGCCAAGGCAACCACGCTGATCCTGGTGACGAACACCGTCTCGGCCCGGCAGTGGAAGCACGAGCTGGTGAAGCGGACCTCGCTCACCGAGGACGAGATCGGCGAGTACAGCGGGACGAAGAAGGAGATCCGGCCGGTCACCATCGCCACGTACCAGGTGCTGACGACCAAGCGGAAGGGCGTCTACCCGCACCTGGAGCTGTTCGACTCCCGGGACTGGGGCCTGGTCGTCTACGACGAGGTGCATCTGCTGCCCGCCCCGGTCTTCAAGTTCACCGCGGATCTCCAGGCCCGGCGGCGGCTGGGGCTGACCGCGACGCTGGTCCGCGAGGACGGCCGGGAGTCGGACGTCTTCTCGCTGATCGGGCCCAAGCGGTTCGACGCCCCGTGGAAGGAGATCGAGGCGCAGGGCTACATCGCCCCCGCGGACTGTGTCGAGGTGCGGGTCAACCTGACCGAATCGGAGCGGCTGGCGTACGCGACGGCCGAGACCGAGGAGAAGTACCGCTTCTGCGCCACCACGGCCAGCAAGCAGTATGTGACCGAGGCGCTGGTGCGCCGCCATCAGGGCGAGCAGACGCTGGTCATCGGGCAGTACATCGACCAGCTGGACGAGCTGGGCGAGCATCTCAACGCCCCGGTGATCAAGGGCGAGACCACCAACGCGCAGCGCGAGAAGCTCTTCGGCGCCTTCCGTGAGGGCGAGATCTCGGTGCTCGTGGTCTCCAAGGTCGCGAACTTCTCCATCGACCTGCCGGAGGCGACGGTCGCGATCCAGGTGTCCGGCACCTTCGGCTCCCGCCAGGAGGAGGCCCAGCGGCTCGGACGGGTGCTGCGCCCGAAGGCGGACGGGCACGAGGCGCGGTTCTACTCGGTCGTCGCCCGCGACACCATCGACCAGGACTTCGCGGCCCACCGCCAGCGCTTCCTGGCCGAGCAGGGCTACGCGTACCGGATCGTGGACGCGGACGAGCTGCTGGCGGCGGACGAGGACGTCTGAGCCGGCGGCCCGCGGCTCAGAGCGCCCGGGACGGGCTGACCGGTTCCCGGGCGGCGCGCGGTGCGGGCAGGCCGGTGCCCGGAGGCACGGGCGGCCGCCGGGTCCACCACACGACCGTGGCCAGCAGCGCCAGCCCGAGCAGGGGATACGGGGACGCGAACGGCTGCTGCCACCAGCTGACCCGCAGATCGAGGTCGCCGGTGTGCGGGACGATCCACAGCGTGCGGGCGGTGAAGGCGAGGGTGACGGCGGCCAGCAGCGCCCGGCGCCAGGGCTTGCGCCGGGTGCGGGCGGCGAGCGCGGCGAGCAGCGGCACACACCAGACCCAGTGGTGGGACCAGCTGATCGGCGAGACCAGCAGCGCCGTGACGGCCGTACACAGCACGCCCCAGCCGTCCAGGCCGCGGCGCAGGCAGACGCGGCGGGCGGCCCAGAGCCCGGCGGCCGCGGTCAGCAGGGCGGGCACCGCCCAGAGCAGACCGGGCTCGGGAAGGTGGAGCACCCGGGTCAGCAGGCCCTGCAGGGACTGGTTGTCGACGATCCAGACCTTGCCGACCCGGCCGGTCTCGAACATCCGCCGGGTCCAGAACTCGATGCTGGCGTCCGGCAGGACCAGCCAGCCCGCCAGCACCGACGCCAGGAACCCGGCGAGCGCGGTGCAGGCGGCCTTCACCCGGCCGGTGACCAGGAGGTAGACGGCGAAGAGCGCGGGGGTGAGCTTGATGCCGGCCGCGAGGCCGGTGGCGAACCCCTTGAAGCGGGCGCCGTCCGGGCGGGAGAGGTCCCACAGGACCAGGCAGGTCAGCGCGAGGTTGACCTGCCCGAAAACGAAGGTCTGGAAGACCGGCTCCAGCCACAGGCCGAGCGCGGTGGCGGCCAGCAGGACGGACGCGGTGTGGGCGGCCCGGTACAGGCCGGCGGCCTTGCAGGAGAGGTGGATCAACAGCGCGAGCAGCGCGGCGTTGACCAGCACGCAGACGACCTTGAGCGTGCCGAGCGAGAGCCAGGTGGTCGGTATGAAGAGCAGGGCGGCGAACGGCGGGTAGGTGGCCGGAAGGTGCCACTTGGTGACCGTGAAGCCGTAGAGGTCACCGCCGGTGGCGGCGGCCGCACCCTCGGCCCGGTAGACCGCTATGTCGGACATCGGCAGCGGCTGGACCTGGTAGAGCAGCCAGAGTCCGGCGAAGCACGCCAGGAGCAGCGCCGTGGCGAGCACCAGCCTGCCGGGGTGCGCGACGCTCTGCGTCCAGGTGCGTCTCCATGTCCACGTCCCCTCGGCGGCAGACACCGCTGACCCCTCCCCGTTGCCCTGAGCGCGCCCGACGCGGTGACGCTAGTGGACCGAGGCCGACGGTCCGTAACGGTTTCCGGTCATCCGGGTGACGGCACGGGTCGGCTTCTCGGACCGGCACGCGGTGGCGTGCCCGATCGGTTCGCGCACGATCTGTCCGTACCTGGCCGGTACGTGTCCGATGCGGCTCACTGCCCGTATTGTGCGCGGTGCGCGCGGGCAGGGGCGGCTGAGGCACGCACTCAGCTGCACGTCGTGAGGGGCGGAGTCAGTCGTCCGCGTACTCACCCATGACGACGACGCTGAAGGCGGCCGAGGCGAAGACCTTGATCGCGCGGAGGGCGTTGCCCACGACATGGTGGTGTTCGTGGACGCCCGCCGCATCGGGCCCGGGGCCGGTGCCGAGCGCGGTGGCGCCCTTGACCGGGTTCAGGGAGACGGGGTGGACAGGACCTGGGGGAATCGCTGCGCTGCTCATGACTCCATGATGAAATTCACGCGATTGCAGCACATCGGTCCATAGGTCCATCCCTGGGGGCCGGATGTCCGTCTCCAGGCCCACCCCGCCCCCTACGGGAGACCGACGGCGGCCACCGCCGGGGCCCGCCGTAAATCCGTTGGCGCCCTCCTGAGCGGCTGACTACAATCGCGCGTCTGCCTGCCTCCCGTCGAGGAGTGCCGCCGCCCGGTCGGAAACCGGTCGGCCCTTCGCTTCACGCCGCTGACCCGCGCACCGCATGACCGGCGCTGCGCACCGACACCGGCCCGCCGCGCCCCGCGCTCACCGGCGCGCGCCCGCCGACGTACCGCCACGGAGGCAACCGCCGTGCCCTCGCACGCCCACCACCCGACCACGGAACCGCGCACCGAGAACTCCCGCCCGGCATCCGACGACCCGCTGCACCGCGAGAAGACGCACCTGGCCGCCTCCCGCGCCGCCCTGCGCGCGATGCGGGCGGACGCCGAGGCGCTCAACATCGCCGACGTCACCGCGAACTGGGTCAACGCCGAGGTCCTCCAGGGCGAGATCGACGCCCGTATCAAGGCGCTCGCCGACCTCTCGCACACCCCGCTCTTCTTCGGCCGCCTCGACTACCTCCACGCGCCGGGCCTCGAACTCGCCGAGGGCGCCCCGGGCGAGAACTTCTACATCGGCCGGCGGCACGTCCACGACGCCGACGGCGACCCCATGGTCATCGACTGGCGCGCGCCCGTCTCCCAGCCGTTCTACCGGGCCTCCAAGAAGGACCCGATGGACCTCAAGCTGCGCCGCCGCTTCGGCTACACGGCCGGTGAGCTGACCGCGTACGAGGACGAGCACCTCACCGACCCGTCCGAGGCCGCCCGGACCAGCGCCCTGCTCCAGTCGGAGATCGAGCGGCCGCGCGTCGGCCCCATGCGCGACATCGTCGCCACCATCCAGCCGGAGCAGGACGAGATCGTGCGCGCCGGCATCGGCGGCACGGTCTGCGTCCAGGGCGCGCCCGGCACCGGTAAGACGGCGGTCGGTCTGCACCGGGTCGCCTATCTGCTCTACGCGCACCGCGAGCGGCTGGCCCGCTCCGGCACCCTCGTCATCGGCCCGAACCGCTCCTTCCTGCACTACATCGAGCAGGTGCTGCCGGCCCTCGGTGAGCTGGAGGTCAAGCAGGCCACGGTCGACGACCTGGTCGGGCATGTGGAGGTGCGCGCCACGGACGACGCGGCCACCGCGACGGTCAAGGGGGACGCGCGGATGGCGGAGGTGCTGCGGCGGGCGGTCCGTTCGCACATCACCGTGCCGCAGGAGCCCTGTGTGGTCGTCCGCGGCTCCCGCCGCTGGCGCGTACCGGCCTACGAACTCGAAGAGATCGTCGCGGAGTTGCGGGACCGGGACATCCGTTACGGGGCGGCCCGGGAGGCCCTGCCGCAGCGGATCGCCCATGCCGTGCTGGTCCGTATGGAGCAGGCGGGCGAGGCGCCGGACGACCGGGTGCAGGACGCGGTGGCCCGTAACGCCGCGGTCAAGGCCGCGGTCAAGGCGGTGTGGCCGCCGGTCGACCCGGCGAAGCTGGTGCTGCGGCTGCTGACCGACGCGGAGTTCCTCGCCGAGCAGGCCGCGGGGGTGCTGACCGACGAGGAGCAGAAGACGCTCCTGTGGACGGGCCCGGGTACGGGCAAGCGGCCGCCCCGCAGCGTGAAGAGCGCCAAGTGGTCGGCCGCGGACGCGGTGTTGATCGACGAGGCGATGGACCTGGTCGCGCGCACCGCGTCGCTCGGCCATGTGGTCCTCGACGAGGCCCAGGACCTCTCCCCCATGCAGTACCGCGCGGTCGGCCGCCGCTGCACCACCGGCTCCGCGACCGTCCTCGGCGACATCGCCCAGGGCACCACTCCCTGGGCGACGGGCACCTGGGAGGAGGCGCTGGCCCATCTGGGCAAGCCCGGTGCGGCCGTCGAGGAGCTCACCCAGGGCTTCCGGGTGCCGCGCGAGGTCATCGCCTATGCCTCCCGGCTGCTGCCCGCCATCGCCCCCGACCTGACGGAGGCCACCTCGATCCGTGAGTCGGCGGGCGACTTCGAGATCCGTACGGCCGACGCCGCGGACCTGACCGCCGCCACCCTCATTGCCTGCGACGACGCGCTGGCGAAGGAGGGCTCGGTCGGGCTGATCGCCGCCGAGGCCCGGATTCCGGCGCTGCGCGCGGCCCTGGAGGCGGCGGGTGTGACCTGTCTGTCCCCGGGCGAGGAGACCTCGCCCGAGGCCCGGCTGACCCTGGTACCCGCCACCCTCGCCAAGGGCCTGGAGTACGACTACGTGGTCCTGGACGAGCCCGCCGCGATCGTCGACGGCGAGCCGGACGAACGGACCGGGCTGCGCCGTCTGTACGTCTGTCTGACCCGGCCGGTGTCCGGTCTGACGGTGGTCCACGCGACGGCGCTGCCGGAGCAACTGGGCGACGGCTGAGGCGTAGTGGGGCGCGACGGCGGCGGGCCTTCCGGGGGCCCGCCGCCTGACGCGCCCGCCTCAGGCGACCTTGGCGCAGATCATGGTCCGGCCGTCGTAGACATTCCAGGAGTAGCGGTAGCGGCCGGGCTCCCCCGGGCAGGCACCGGTGCCGGACGAGGCCCGCAGGACGGCCGTGACCTGCATGATGTAGCTGAACTCCCGGGGCACCCGGTCGGCGCTGCAGTTCCACGCGGTGAGCAGGTTCGCCGGCCCCGGGCGGCCCCCCTGGGCCTTCGCCAGAAAGCACTGCCCCTTACGGAACTGCCGCTCCACACACAAGTGGGTGGACGAGGAGCCCGCCCCGCTGTGCCACCAGCCGCCCCGGCCCCCGCCGCTCGGACAGCTCCCGGTCCCCGCCACCCGCAGCACCCGCAGATACGCGCCGGCGGCGCCGCAGCCGACCCGTACCGGCGCCGCACGGCTCCAGTTGCCGTAGCCGTCCTGGTAGGCGTCGAGGCAGTCGCCGGCCCGTACGGCCGCGAAGGCCGCGTCGACCGCGCTGGGCGTACGGGCCGCCGTGGCCGTCGGCCGGGAAGCGGTCCCGCCGGTGGACGTACCGCCCGACGAAGACGTACCGCCCGACGAGCCGGAGCCTGTCCCGCCGCTCGTGGACGCACCGGAGCCCAGCCCGCCGCTCGTCGTCCCCGAGCCGGTCCCGCCGGCCGTGTACGTACCGCCCGAGGAGCCGGAACCCGTCCCGCCGCTTGAGTACGTACCACTCGACGACCCGCTCGACGACCCGCTGGAGGAGCCGCTCGACGTACCGCTCGACGACCCGCCGGCCTCCCCCGCCTCCCAGGGCTTCCAGACGAAGAGCACGAACGCGAGGCACAACAGGACCGCCCAGCCGCAGCCACTGCCGGAGGAGGACGCGGCGGCCTTCGGGGCGGACGACGCCTTGGTCGGGGCGGACGAGGCGGACGGGGCGGCCTTCTTCGCCGCGGCCCGTGCCCGCTGCTCCCGCGACGCCGCCTCGGCCCGCTTCCTCCGCTCCTTTTCGGCGCGTTCACGACGCTCCCGCTCCGCGCGTTCACGACGCTCCCGCTCGGCGCGTTCACGGCGCTGCTGCTCCGCGGCCTGCGCGGTCGCCCGCGCCCTGGCCTGCGCCCGCTTCCGCTCCTCCGCCTCCTTGCGCTCCCGGGCCCTGCGCGCCGCCCGTTCCCGCTCCTCCTGCTTCAGGCGCGCCGCCCGCTCCTCCCGCGCGCGGCGCGCGGCCCGCTCGTCCTGCTGCTGACGTGCGTCCCGTTCCTGCGTGTAGACGCGGGTGGGCTCCGGCGGCGGAACCTGCTGCGTCAGCGCGTCGTCGGTGGGGGCCGGCCCGCCGCTGCCCTTGCGCAGGGCCCGCCCCTGCGCCTCGTACTCCTCGATCAGCGCGGTCCACCGGGGCGGCAGCCAGCGCTCGCCGCGCCGCGAGGTCGGCCACCGGTCGAGTTCCTCCAGGAACTGCCGCAGCAGCTCGGCGGGTTCGGGCCGCTCCTCCGGACCTGCGGCCAGGCACGGGCGGATCAGCGGCGTCAGCTCCCGGGGCAGCCCGGTCAGGTCCAGCGCGCCGCGCTGTACGAGCGTCAGCAGCCGGATCGTGTCAGCCGTCTCGGGGTACGGCGGGCGGCCGACGGCGAGATGGAAGAGCGTCGCGCCCAGCGAGTACACATCGGACGCCGTGGTGGACGGCTCGGCGCGGGCCTGCTCCGGCGAGGTGAAGGCGATGGTGCCGAGCGTCAGCGACGTACGGGTGAGGTCGTTGGCGTGCGAGATGCCGAAGTCGATGAGCCGCGGCCCGGCCAGCGGCAGCAGGATGTTCTGCGGTTTGACGTCCCGGTGGACGATGCCCTCGTCATGCAGGATCACCAGGGCCTGCGCGGTGCCCGCCGCGATCCAGCGCACCGCGGAACCGGGCAGCCGTCCCGCGCTGCGGACGAGTTCGGACAGCGCGGGCGCCGGTATGTACTCGATGGCCATCCAGGGCAGTTCGGCGTCCGGGTCGGCGTCCCGCACCCGGGCCGTGAACACGCTGTCGATCCGCCGGGCCAGCGTCACCTCGCGGGCGAACCGCCGCCGGTCGGTCTCGCTGACGACACCCTCGGCGAGCAGCGTCTTGACCGCGGCCAGCGACCCGTCCGCAGTGGACCGCGCCAGATAGATCCGCCCCATACCGCCCGAGCCGAGCCGCCCCAGCATCCGGTAGACACCGAGCCGCTCCGGATCGTCACCGCCGAGCGGCCTGACTCCCATACCCACCATGGCGTGCCACCCTCCCCCCGGTCCCCCCACCGTGACACTCCCCAAACAGTGCCACGCCAGAGGGAGTTGAGGAAGCGGGCCGTGCGGCACCCCGGAGGCCACGAACGGCTCTCGTTCCCCCTCAGGGGCCAGCGCCCTCGGGCCGCCCTCGAACCACCCGGGCCCCTCGGAGACCCGTTAGCCCCACCAGGCCCCTGGGTTGCCCCGCCCCCGGTGCCGGACCGGATCAGATCCGCTGGGCGACGGGCGCGTCCAGCGCCTGCCGCCACTCCCGTACCGCCGCCGCCTCCACCGGCGCCGACCAGCCGGCGGGCCGGGCGGCGCCCCCGATGTGGAACGCGTCCAGGCCGGCCGCCCGCAGCCTCGGCAGATGGCCGAGCGCCAGCCCCCCGCCGACCAGAATCCGCGGCGCGTACCCGGGCTCGTCCGCCGCCGCACGCGCCTGCTCGGCCAGCAGCGTCGGCAGCCCCTCCTCGACGCCCTGCGCGGACCCGGCCGTCAGATACGTGTCGAGCCCCGCGACGCCGGCCGCCCCGGCCAGCTCCTTGCGCAGCGCGTCCCGGTCGGCGGCCCGGTCGATGGCCCGGTGGAAGGTCCACCGGCAGCCGTCGATCACCTCGGCCAGCGCCGTCACCGCGGCGAGATCCGGCCGCCCGTCCGGTGTCAGGAATCCGAGGACGAACTCCTCGGCACCCTCTGCCCGCAGCGCCGCGGCCTCCTCGCACAGCGCCGCCACGTCACCGGCCGCGAAGCCGTCGGCGGCCCGCAGCATCACCCGCAGCGGAAGCCCTACCGCCGCCCGGACCGCGGCGAACGTGGCCCGGGGCGGGGTGAGACCGTCGGCGGCCATGTCCGTCACCAGCTCCAGACGGTCGGCCCCACCGGCCTCGGCGGCGACCGCGTCCTGCGGGCCGAGCGCGATCACTTCCAGCAGCGCGCGCTTGCTCATATGACCCAATCCTCCGATGCCGGCACGACGAGACGGACCCCACAACAGGTCTAGTCCAATATCCCAGAGTACGGGTCACCCGCCCCTCCGGATACCAGCCCCTCACCGGCACGCCCGGAATCCGCCCATACGCCGCAGCACGCGCCTCCCCCGCACGGCCGGAGGCCGGCCCGTCCGCGCCGACCTGCCCCCGGCTCGCGCAGGCGCCTCCCCGCGCCGCGGCACCCGCCGCCGCTCCCACCCCATCCCTCCGCAAACCTGACCGGACCTCACCCGCCACCCCTGAATACCCGGCGCCCGAGGCACAATGGCCCGTATGACCCCCGTGCCCCGTACGGAAGACACCACCGACCCGGTGCCGGAGCTGCGGCAGCGCTGGGCCGACACCGTCACCGCGGCCCGCGGCAAGAAGAACCCCACGGCACCCGACCCCGCCCCGTACGCGGACAACCTCCTGTCCCGCTGGCGCGAACCTCAACGCCGCTACCACACCGTCGACCATCTGGCCGCGGTCCTGTACCGCATCGACGAACTGGCCGAGCACGCGGACGACTTGTCCACCGTCCAGCTGGCGGCATGGTTCCACGACGCCGTCTACCGCCCGGAGCGCTCCGAGAACGAGGAGCGCAGTGCGGCCCTCGCCGAACGTGCCCTGCCCGAACTGGGCGTCGGCGCGGCCCGCACGGCCGAGGTCGCCCGCCTGGTGCGGCTCACCGTCACCCATGACCCGGCGCCCGACGACCCCGACGGCGAGGTCCTCTGCGACGCGGACCTCGCGGTGCTCGCCGGCTCCCCCGACCAGTACGCCGCCTACGCGGCCGCGGTGCGCGACGAGTACGCCTTCGTTCCCGACCCCGACTTCACCGCCGGGCGCTCGGCCGTCCTGAGCCAACTCCTGTCCCTGCCGCGTCTCTTCCGTACTCCTCGCGGCTACGACCTTTGGGAGCACAACGCGCGCCGCAATCTCTCGACGGAGCTTGATTTGTTGCGGGGGGCGTAGGGCGCTGGGTGTTCGGGGTCGGTTGCTTCGGCTGCGGGTGGTGGGGGCTGGGCGCGCAGTTCCCCGCGCCCCTTTGGGGCGCGATCTGGTCGCCGTGTCAGGGGTTGGTGCGGGTCCGGTGGTGGCTTGCGCTGTGCGGGGCCTGTGGTTGCCGCGGGGGCCGGAGGGGACGCACCGGGGCCCGTCCTCGGCGCGGGCGACGCGGGTCCATGGGATTGAGTACCCCGGTGTTCGCTCCGGTCCTGCGGGCGGTCCCCGGTACATCCCCTCCGACCGTCCCCCGCTGCCGGCTGCGGACCGGTGACACCGCGCCTCACAGCCCCCACACCTGCCCGCGCCCAATCCTGAGGGCTCAGTTCCCTGCCAAGGGAATGCCGTACGGGTCTGCCGTAACGGTGATCGGTACGGCGGGTCAGCCGCGTACGGACGGCGGTCGGAGGGGATGTCCGGTGAGCCGCCCGCAGGACCCGGAGCGAACAACGGGGTGAAGAACCTCTGGGACCAGCATCGCCCGCGCCGAGGACGGGTTACCGGGCGTCCCCTCCGACCCACCACCCACCCGCCGCAGGCGCACGCGGCCCAGCCACCGGCAACCCGCGGGAATGTAAGCGGTCCTATCGCTGTTAGTAGCTGACATGCCCGCACAGCCCGACCGCGCCCGCCTGCCCATCGCCGTATACGTTCTCGGCCTGTCCGTCTTTGCGCTCGGTACGTCCGAGTTCATGCTCTCCGGCATCCTCCAGCCCCTCGCCCGCGACCTGAACGTCTCCATCCCGCAGGCCGGCCTGCTGGTGTCCGCCTTCGCGATCGGCATGGTGATCGGCGCCCCGGTACTCGCCGCCGCCACACTCCGCCTCCCACGGCGGACCACGCTGATCGCGCTGCTCGCCGCCTTCGGCCTCGGCCAGGTGGCGGGCGCGCTGGCCCCCACCTACGGCGTGCTGTTCGCCTCACGCATCGTGAGCGCCCTGGCCTGCGCCGGCTTCTGGGCGGTCGGCGCCGCGGTGGCCGTCTCGCTGGTGCCGGTGACCGCGCGGGCCCGCGCCATGGCCGTGATGGTCGGCGGCCTGAGCATCGCCAACATCGCGGGCGTCCCGGCCGGCGCCCTGCTCGGCCAGCACGCCGGCTGGCGCGCCGCCTTCTGGGCCGTGGCCGGCCTGGCCGCGATCGGCCTGCTCGGCGTGGTCGCGCTGGTGCCGCGCACGGCCGTGCCGACCGGTGAGGACCGCCCGCAGCTGCGCCGTGAGCTGGCCATCTACAAGGACAAGCAGGTCTGGCTGGCTCTGACCGCCACGGCCCTGAACGGCGCCGCGGTCTTCGCGCTCTTCTCGTACCTCTCGCCGCTGCTGACCGACACCGCCGGCCTCGCCGAGAGCTGGGTGCCGACGGTGCTCGCCCTCTTCGGCGTCGGCGCGCTGACGGGTACGTTCATCGGCGGCCGGATAGCCGACGCCCACCTCTTCGGGACGCTCTTCGGCGGCATCGCGGCGTCCACGGTCGTGCTGGCCGTCCTGGCGCTGACCGCACACAGCCCGGCCGCCGCCATCGCGCTCTCCCTGATGCTCGGGGTGACCGCGTTCACCACGGCCCCGGCCCTCAACGCGCGGATGTTCAACGTGGCGAACGCCGCGCCGACGCTGGCCGGCGCGACCACCACCGCCGCGTTCAACATCGGCAACACCCTCGGCCCGTGGCTCGGCGGGCTGGCGATCGGCGCGGGCTGGGGCTACCCGTCCGTGGCCTGGACCGGCGCCGCGCTGGCGGCGGGGGCCGTGCTCACGACAGCCTTCGCGTTCCGGCTGCACCGCGCCACGCACCAGTCGAGGCTGGTCGCCTCCTCGGCCTCCGGCGCCCCGGCGCCGCAGCTGACGAAGACCGCGGAGGCAACGGAGTCGGCGGGGCACCGCTGACGTCCGCCAGGAGGGTGCCGACGCCGGGCCGCACCGCCGCGGCCCGGCCGTTCACGAACCGCCGTCGAACCTCCAGCGGGTCTGGCTGTAGGTCTCGCCCCGCCCGAACCCGAACGCCGTGACCGGCGCGACCCGGAAGACCACGGCCCGGTTGCTCGCCCCGTAGAACGCCCCGTCGCGGACGTCGAAGTGCCAGTCGCTGCCGTACTTCTCGGCGTACAGAGCGGCCAGCCGCCGCAGCGTGGCTTCGTCGCGCACCGCCACCGCCGCGCCCTCGACGACCACGTCGAGTCCGGCGTGCAGGTCGTTGCCGCCGGCCGTCGACGTCGCGAGTACGCAGTGCGCGTTGGTCTCCAGGTTCCTGGCCTTGCGTTCGCCGGGGCCGGTGCAGAAGTGCAGCGCGCCGTCCGACCAGACGGCGAGCAGCGGGGTGACGTGCGGGCGACCATCGGGCCGGACGGTGGTGAGCCAGAAGATCTCCGCTTCGGTCATTCCGCCGACGGCCGCGGACCAGGCGGTCGCCGTGGCGTCCGCGCTGCTGTAGTCCGGGTCGAGGTGGGTGGCCGGTTGTCCGCCCTGTTCGCCGGCTGACATGGCTGTCCCCTTTCGGTGCGGCACACGGTCAGGCCCATCGTGCGGGCGCCCGCGGCCGGTCCGCCGCTACGACGCGCCGCGGCGGGCCGGCCGGGGCGCCGGCCGGTTCTTGGGGCGGCGCAGTCCGGCCGCGGTCAGCCGGCGCAGCAGCTCCTTGGAGCCGACCTCCACGGCTCCGGCGCGCACCGCATCGCCGTACCGCTCCGCCGGCAGGTCGTAGTGGTCGCGCTCGAACGCCCGCCGGGGCGCGCCGATCCCCGCCGCGAAGGTGTGCAGTTCGTCGAAGGAGTGGTCGCTGACCAGGTGCGACCACATACGGCCGTGCCCCGGCCAGGTGGGCGGATCGATGTAGATCGCCACGTCAGTGCTCCGGCCGGATCGCCGGTTCAGCCCGCCGCACCCTCAACCACCTCAGCCTTCCGCCGGGGCGCCGAGCCGGCCGACCCGGGCCACCGCAACGGCCGTCTTGGGGCAGACCCAGTGCGGATCGGTGCCCAACTCCGGCTCGACGTCGAGTGCATGAGGATCTCCCGACTCCGTGCACACGGGGCACAGCGGCCAGCGGCCGTACCGGTCCAGGAGGGCGTCCTGGACGTCCTGCGCTATCAGTCCTGCGACGAATGCCGCGCCTTCAGGCCATTGCTCCACCCACCACCGGCGGTGGACGACCGCATCCTCCACGAGCGAGACGATGTCGGCGTCGGCCACCTTGTCCGCGATCAGGTCGGCGAGCACCAGCGCCCGCGCGGCATGCAATGCCTGTTCCATCTCCATGCCCCCTATTGTCTCCCGGCCGCCCGCCGCCCAGCGGAGTTGTCCACAGCCCGCCGCGGATCATGCGCTCTGTCCACAGCACTCACAGAGGGTATTGACGCCGGACGTCGATGAAATTACTTTTCAAGCGTGAGCAGTAGCGTGAAGGAAACTTTCAAGGACGTGGCCGTCGAGACCCGACCGGCCCCGGCCCCACCCGCCCCCGCGGCGCTGGCCGCCAAGGTCCGCACCCTCGCCCCGACCATGACCCGCTCCATGCAGCGGGTCGCGGAGACCGTCGCGAGCGACCCGGCCGGCTGCGCCGCCCTCACCGTCACCGGCCTCGCGGAGCGTACGGGCACCAGCGAGGCCACCGTCGTGCGGACGTCCCGGCTGCTCGGCTACCCGGGCTACCGCGATCTGCGCCTCGCGCTCGCCGCCCTCGCCGCGCAGCAGGCGGCCGGCGGCGCCCCGGCGGTGACCGCGGACATAGCGGTCGACGACTCCCTCGTCGACGTCGTCGCGAAGCTGGCGCAGGAGGAGCAGCAGTGTCTGGCCGACACCGCCGCCGCGCTGGACGTCACCCAGCTCGAAGCCGCCGTCGCCGCGCTCTCCGGCGCCCGCCGCATCGATGTGTACGGCATCGGGGCCTCCAACCTCGTCGGCCAGGACCTCGTCCAGAAGCTGCTGCGCATCGGCCTGATCGCGCATGCGCACGCGGACCCGCATCTGGCCGTGACGAACGCCGTGCAGATGCGCACCGGCGACGTCGCCCTCGCCATCACCCACTCCGGGCGGACCACCGACGTCATAGAGCCCCTGCGGGTGGCCTTCGACCACGGCGCGACGACGATCGCCATCACCGGCCGCCCGGACGGCGAGATCGCCGCGTACGCGGACCACATCCTGACCACGTCCACGGCCCGCGAGAGCGAGCTGCGCCCGGCCGCGATGTCGTCCCGGACGAGTCAGCTGCTGGTCGTGGACTGCCTGTTCATAGGCGTCGCGCAGCGCACGTACGAGACCGCGGCCCCCGCGCTGTCCGCCTCCTACGAGGCGCTCGCCCACCGCCACTCGCCGCGCAACAACCAGCGCTGACCTCACGCCGCCCGCCGCGCGGGCCCGCGTGCCGCCGGGGGAGGCACGGGTGGGCCCGACGGCACCCGGCGGCGGGGCAGCCGACACGCCACGGCCCCACGAGCCCGACCCCCGAAAAGAGTCGCCACGCCATGACCTCCACCGCCGACCACGCCCATCTGCGCGCCCAGTTGGACACCCTCACCACCGAGGCGTTCCGGCCCGAACTCGCCGAGATCGACCGCCGCCCCACCCTGGACATCGCCCGCACGATGAACGACGAGGACGCCACTGTCCCCGCCGCCGTCGCCCGGCGGCTCCCGGAGATCGCCGCCGCCATCGACGCCACCGCCGCCCGGATGGCCCGCGGCGGCCGGCTGATCTACGCCGGCGCCGGCACGGCCGGCCGCCTCGGGGTGCTGGACGCCAGCGAGTGCCCGCCGACCTTCAACACCGACCCGTCCGAGGTGCTCGGGCTGATCGCGGGCGGCCCGTCCGCGATGGTCAGCGCCGTCGAGGGCGCCGAGGACAGCACGAAGTTCGCGGTCGAGGACCTGACCGCGATCGGCCTGACCGACCTGGACACCGTCGTCGGCATCTCGGCCTCCGGCCGTACCCCCTATGCGATCGGGGCCGTCGAGCACGCCCGCGCCCTGGGCGCGCTGACCATCGGCCTGTCCTGCAACGCCGGTTCGGCGCTGGCCGCGGCCGCCGAGCACGGCATCGAGGTCGTGGTCGGCCCCGAGCTGCTGACCGGCTCCACCCGGCTCAAGGCCGGCACCGCCCAGAAGCTGGTGCTCAACATGCTCTCGACCCTCACCATGATCCGGCTGGGCAAGACCTACGGAAACCTGATGGTGGACGTCCGCGCCTCCAACGAAAAGCTGCGGGCCCGCTCGCGCCGTATCGTCGCGCTCGCCACCGGCGCTTCCGACCAGGAGATCGAGACCGCCCTCCGCGACACGGACGGCGAGGTGAAGAACGCCATCCTCACCCTCCTCGGCGGGGTCGACGCCCCCACCGCCGCCCGCCTTCTCGACGCCGCCGACGGCCATCTCCGCGCCGCCCTCCAGGCCGCCGGAAACCACTGACCCCGCCACGCCCGCCCTGCCCCGTCCGGCCCAAGCCCCTCCCCGTTCGACCGCACAGCAAGGCACCGCACATGCCCGATGACCAGAACCGCGCCACCGCTGCCGCGATCCTCCCGCTCGTCGGCGGCGCCGCCAACCTCACCTCCATCGCCCACTGCATGACCCGGCTCCGCCTCGGCATCCAGGACCGCGCCCTGGTCCAGGACGAGGCCCTCAAGGCACTGCCGGCGGTGCTGGGCGTGGTGGAGGACGACACGTACCAGATCGTGCTGGGCCCCGGCACGGTCGCCCGCGTCACCCCGGAGTTCGAGCGCCTGGTGGCCCGGTCCCGCGCCCTGCCTCCCGCCGAGGAGCCGGACCCCACCGGCCTTCCCCCGGCGCCGGCCTCCGCCGCTCACCACCCCGCGGCCACTCCCTCCGCCACCACCGCCGAGGAGCTGGCCGCCCAAGGCGCCACCCTCAAGGCCCGGCAGAAGTCGCGGAACGCCACCCCGGTGAAGCTGTTCCTCCGCCGCATCGCCAACATCTTCGTCCCGCTCATCCCGGCCCTGATCGGCTGCGGCATCATCGCCGGTATCAACGGCCTGCTGACCAACTTCGGCCTGCTGCCCGCGCTCGTCCCCGCCCTCGCCGCCATGGCCTCCGGCTTCATGTCTCTCATCGCCGTCTTCGTCGGCTACAACACCGCCAAGGAGTTCGGCGGCACCCCCGTCCTCGGCGGCGCGGTCGCCGCGGTCATCGTCTTCCCCGGCGTCACCCACATCGCCGCCTTCGGCCGGCACCTCTCCCCCGGCCAGGGCGGCGTGCTCGGCGCACTCGCCGCGGCGCTGCTCGCCGTCCAGGTGGAGAAGTGGTGCCGCAGGACCGTCCCCGAGGCGCTGGACGTCCTGCTCACCCCCACCGTGACGGTCCTGGTCACGGGCCTGGTCACGCTCTTCGGCCTGATGTACGCGGCGGGCGGGGTCGCCACCGCCATCGGCAGCTGCGCCACCTGGCTGCTGGCCCACGGCGGCGCCCTCGCCGGCTTCGTCCTCGGCGGCCTCTTCCTCCCCCTCGTCATGCTGGGCCTCCACCAGGCGCTCATCCCCCTGCACACCACCCTGATCGAGCAGCAGGGCTACACCGTCCTGCTCCCGATCCTCGCCATGGCCGGAGCGGGCCAGGTCGGCGCCGCGATCGCCGTCTACCTCCGCCTTCCCCGCAACCGCTCGATCCGCCGCACCATCAAGTCCGCCCTGCCCGCAGGCTTCCTGGGCGTCGGCGAACCCCTGATCTACGGCGTCTCGCTCCCCCTGGGCCGCCCCTTCATCACCGCCTGCCTGGGCGGCGCCTTCGGTGGCGCCTTCATCGGCCTCTTCAACCAACTCGGCGACACCGTCGGCTCCACCGCCATCGGCCCCTCCGGCTGGGCCCTCTTCCCCCTGGTCAAGGGCGACCAACCACTCGCCACCACCCTCGTCATCTACGCCCTGGGCCTGGCGACGGGCTACGTCACCGGCTTCCTGGCCACGTACTTCTTCGGCCTCAGCAAGCAGACGCGCGCAGAGCTGAACACTCCCACTGACCACGGCCCCGCCACCACGACCCCGGAACCCGACACGACAACTCCAGCAAACCCCACCCCACTCGAAACACCGGCGGGCCTGCGAGCACCCTGAATCCGGCGGAAACTCACGAGCCCGAGGGGAAACTCACGAGCCCGCGAGACCTTCCGAATGTTCCCCGCCCTCCCTCGCAGATAAGGCCTGATCGCGACGCACTGTGCCGGCATGCGGTCCAGCCCGGCGGTCCAGCCCGCTCTCGTCAGAATGGTTGAGGAGTGGACCTCTTCCTTACCAGCCGAGCACGCAGAATCCCCCCTGAGAGAGGACGCCCACAAAGGAAATCACCCGGCGTACGGCTCACCGCAGCGGAATCCCAGGAAGCGACGCCGTAGCAGCGGAACCGCAAAAGTTGAAATGTGTGCAGCCCCTGCGCGAGCTCCTCCACGCACCCGGCACGCAAACGCCTCCGGGCAGCCCTGTCCCCACCGGTCCGGAAAGGCCTGCCGAAGCATCACGCGACACGGGCACAGCCGCTCGAATCCAGCCCCCGAAATGCATTTCACGAGCCGGCCCGGCCGGTGGCGAGGGAGGGACGCATTCATGGCCCGTCGCGCACAAACTGCCCGCAGTAAGGTCGGCGCATGTGGATTCGATTACGCCGCCCGTGGCGCGGCAGGCTGATCGTGGTGGGCAGCGCCCTGGTGCTCGCCGTCGGCGGAGCCGCGCTGCTGCTGGCAAGCGAGGCGCCACCACCTCCGTACGTACCGCCGCAGCGGTCCGGGGCGCACATCAATGAAGTGGTCCTCTACGCCTACGAGAGCACCCTGCACGTGGACCCCGATCCCCCGCCGGGACCGGGCACCGTCATCGGCGCCGTCCTGCTGGCGGTGAGCGGGGGCCTGTGCGCCGGGAGCTGTCTCATCCGCCGCAAGCGCGCAACACCGCGCACCTGACCGCCGAGACCGGCCGAGTTCACCGAGACCGCCACCACCGCCTCACAACAGCGCCAACCGCCGCCCGCCGGAGCCGTATCGCCCGCCCGCAAAAACGCCGCCGGGGCGGCACCCCCCCCCTGAAGGAGGGTGCCGCCCCGGCGAACGTGTGGACGTGTTGATCCGGGAGGATCAGCGTTCCGATCCGCGCGGGATCAGAAGTCCATGTCACCGCCCGGCATACCGCCCGGAGCGCCCGCCGGGGCGGCCTTCTCCGGCTTGTCGGCGATGACGGCCTCGGTGGTGAGGAAGAGCGCCGCGATGGAGGCGGCGTTCTGCAGCGCGGAGCGCGTCACCTTGGCCGGGTCGATGATGCCCTCGGCGATCATGTCGACGTACTCGCCGGTCGCGGCGTTCAGACCGTGGCCGACGGCCAGGTTGCGCACCTTCTCCACCACGACGCCGCCCTCAAGGCCGCCGTTGACGGAGATCTGCTTGAGCGGGGCCTCCAGGGCGAGCTTCACGGCGTTGGCGCCGGTCGCCTCGTCACCCTCGAGCTCCAGCTTCTCGAAGACCTGGGAGGCCTGGAGCAGGGCGACGCCACCGCCGGCGACGATGCCCTCCTCGACGGCCGCCTTCGCGTTGCGAACGGCGTCCTCGATGCGGTGCTTGCGCTCCTTGAGCTCGACCTCGGTGGCGGCACCGGCCTTGATGACGGCCACGCCGCCGGCCAGCTTCGCCAGACGCTCCTGGAGCTTCTCGCGGTCGTAGTCCGAGTCGCTGTTCTCGATCTCGGCGCGGATCTGGTTGACGCGGCCCTGGACCTGGTCGCTGTCACCGGCACCGTCGACGATGGTGGTCTCGTCCTTGGTGATGACGACCTTGCGGGCGCGGCCGAGCAGTTCGAGACCGGCGTTCTCCAGCTTGAGGCCGACCTCCTCGGAGATGACGGTGCCACCGGTGAGGATGGCGATGTCGCCGAGCATGGCCTTGCGGCGGTCACCGAAGCCCGGGGCCTTGACGGCGACGGACTTGAAGGTGCCACGGATCTTGTTGACGACCAGGGTCGACAGGGCCTCGCCCTCGACGTCCTCGGCGATGATCAGCAGCGGCTTGCCGGACTGCATGACCTTCTCCAGGAGCGGCAGCAGGTCCTTCACACTGCCGATCTTGGAGTTGACGATGAGGATGTACGGGTCGTCGAGCGCGGCTTCCATGCGCTCCATGTCGGTCGCGAAGTACGCCGAGATGTAGCCCTTGTCGAAGCGCATACCCTCGGTGAGTTCCAGCTCCAGACCGAAGGTCTGGGACTCCTCGACGGTGATGACGCCTTCCTTGCCGACCTTGTCCATGGCCTCGGCGATCAGCTCGCCGATCTGGGTGTCGGCGGCGGAGATGGAGGCGGTCGAAGCGATCTGCTCCTTGGTCTCCACGTCCTTGGCCTGCTCCAGCAGGGCGGCGGAGACGGCCTCGACGGCGCGCTCGATACCGCGCTTGAGGGCCATCGGGTTGGCGCCGGCGGCGACGTTGCGCAGGCCCTCGCGGACCAGGGCCTGGGCCAGGACGGTCGCGGTCGTCGTGCCGTCACCGGCGACGTCGTCCGTCTTCTTCGCGACCTCCTTGACCAGCTCGGCGCCGATCTTCTCGTACGGGTCCTCGAGCTCGATCTCCTTGGCGATGGACACACCATCGTTGGTGATCGTGGGGGCGCCCCACTTCTTCTCGAGGACGACGTTGCGGCCCTTGGGGCCGAGGGTGACCTTGACGGCGTCGGCGAGCTGGTTCATCCCGCGCTCGAGACCGCGCCGTGCCTCCTCGTCGAACGCGATGATCTTGGCCATGTGAAGTGGTCCTCCCGGACTAATGGGGTCTCCCCTGCTCGAACGCAGTTGAGAGCTTGGGGAAGGATTTCTCCGGACCGCGCTGGCGCCCGCGACGGACGACCTGCAAGCCTGTGTGGTTCCTTGCCCCACGCGGCCTGCGGGCCTCACCGACCCGGTCCTTCTTTGTCACTCTCACTGGGAGAGTGCTAACGCCAATGATTAGCACTCGCACCCGTCGAGTGCAAGGCGGCTTCGAAGAAGACACCCGCGGGTTGGCGGCCGGGGGGACGCGCGAGCCGGGCACCCAGGGGCGAGGGAGCCCCGCCCGCCCGGTGAACAGCCGAAGGCCCGTACCCCCTCAGGGGTACGGGCCTTCGTCACGCAGTTGTCGGTCGGCGCCTCAGCCGGCCACCCGGACCATGTCCGCCTGCGGCCCCTTCTGGCCCTGCGAGATCTCGAACTCGACCCGCTGACCCTCCTCAAGGGTGCGGTAACCGTCCATCTGGATCGCGCTGTAGTGGACGAAAACATCCGCACCACCGTCGACCGCGATGAAGCCGTACCCCTTCTCCGCGTTGAACCACTTGACGGTGCCCTGAGCCATGCCTAACTCCCCTATTACTGGCCCTTGCGCAGGACCGCACTCCGCGGACCCGGGTCAGACCTCACCCCGCGAAGGCCCGTGGGGTGTGCGCCGGAACGCGTCGACCGCCGCTGAATGTATCTGCACAGATGCCCAGAGCAACAGGTCAATCGGACGAGAATTCTGGAGGCCGAGAATCGGCAATATGCGCCTAAGTCCTGGTTCTCCAGGGCAAGTCGGGCCGGGCATAGCGCACCTAGGCGACAAATACCGCCCACACTTTGGCCACAACTGATCACGAACACATATGCGTTCGGCATGCGCGCGGTGATATCCCGAGGGGGATCACCCCAATGGTATCTCCTTTCACAACACGGAATTGCCCCGTCCGCTTTCTGGCGGACGGGGCAATTCCGGTCATGCAGGAGAAGAGTTGGCGCAAATCAGCACCCGCCGGCCACCGCCGGGATGATGGAGATGCCCGCACCGTCCGGGGTGGGCGTCTCCAGGCCCTGCTCGAAGCGCACATCGTCGTCGTTGACGTACACGTTCACGAAGCGGCGCAGCTTCCCGGCGTCGTCCAGCACACGGGCCGCGATGCCCTGGTGGTTCTGCTCCAGGTCGGCGATCACCTCGGAGAGGGTCGCGCCCTCGGCGGGGACCTCGGCCTGGCCGCCGGTGTACGTGCGGAGGATGGTGGGGATGCGGACCTTGACGCTCATGGTTCTGCCTTCCAGGGGTACGGAGTACGAGTTCGGGGGCTGGGGCGCGGCCTCGTCCGCCGGACGGGCCGTCGGCCTCAGCCGGCCAGGCCGGCCGCGCGGAACGCGTCCAGGTCCGGACGGATCGTGGCCGTGGGACCGGACGTCGGGGCGACCGCGTCGAGGGTCTTGAGGCCGTCACCGGTGTTCAGGACGACGGTGGTCAGGGACGGGTCGAGCACGCCGTCCTCGATCAGCTTCTTGGTCACGCCGACGGTCACCCCGCCCGCGGTCTCCGCGAAGATCCCTTCCGTCCTGGCCAGCAGCTTGATCGCGTCCACGACCTGCGCGTCGTCGACGTCCTCCACGGCTCCGCCCGTACGGCGCGCGATGTCGAGGACGTACGGGCCGTCGGCCGGGTTGCCGATCGCCAGCGACTTGGCGATGGTGTTCGGCTTCTGCGGGCGCACGACGTCCTGGCCGGCCTTGAAGGCCGCGGACACCGGCGAGCAGCCCTCCGCCTGGGCACCGAAGATCTTGTACGGCTTGTCCTCGACCAGGCCGAGGGCGATCAGCTCCTTGAGCCCCTTGTCGATCTTCGTGAGCTGGGAGCCGGAGGCGATCGGGATGACGATCTGGTCTGGGAGCCGCCAGCCCAGCTGCTCGCAGATCTCGTAGGCGAGCGTCTTGGAACCCTCGCCGTAGTAGGGGCGCAGGTTGACGTTGACGAAGCCCCAGCCCTCGCCCAGCGGGTCGCCGATGAGTTCCGAGCAGAAGCGGTTCACGTCGTCGTAGTTGCCCTCGATGCCGACCAGGTCACCGCCGTAGACCGCGGCCATGACGACCTTGCCGGCCTCCAGGTCGTGCGGGATGAAGACGCAGGACTTGAAGCCGGCCCGGCGCGCCGCGGCGCCTACCGCACCGGCGAGGTTGCCGGTGGACGAGCAGGAGAGGGTGGTGAAGCCGAACGCGCGGGCGGCCTCGACGGCGATCGCCACGACGCGGTCCTTGAAGGAGTGCGTCGGGTTGCCGGAGTCGTCCTTGACGTACAGGCCGCCGGTGACGCCCAGCTCACGGGCGAGGTTGTCGGCCTTGACGAGCTTGGTGAAGCCCGGGTTGAGGTTGGGCTTGTCCGCCACGTCGGTGGGCACGGGCAGCAGCGGGGCGTAGCGCCAGATGTTGTCCGGACCGGCCTCGATCTGCTTCCGCAGGCTCTCGGGATCGCCGCTCGGCAGGTCGTACGCGACTTCGAGCGGCCCGAAACATTCCTGGCACGCGAAGATCGGGCCGAGCGCGAAGCGCTGCCCGCACTCGCGGCAGGACAGGGCGGCGGCGGGGCCCAGAGCGACGGTGGGGGTGTTTTCGGTGACTTGCACAGCCATGGAGGGGAGGCCCTTTCTCCTCATCTTCCTCGCGACGAATCTCGTCACGAGACGGATTTGGCACCTTCCCTAGCCGGGAGCCTCACGCGCGCGGGACGTCTGCGTCCTGGCGGCAAGACCGGCTGGAGGGTTGCCGGGGCTTCAACGGGCCGTATCCCTCTGCCCCTCTGGATGAGCGGTATGGCGCTGGGCCGAAACCCAGGCGTTTGTGGCGCGGCGACCCCGACATGCGACGGTCATCCGCGTTGTTCAAGACTGTAACCGAAGGCGCTGACAGTTGAGATAGTCGTCCGAACCGCGAGATGGATCACACAGGCCGCCGTTCGGGCGGTGACCGAGGAGTCGTAGACGTGCTGGAAGAGGTCGAGGGCTGGCTGACCAGCCACTCCTGGTCCGCCGCCGACCGCCCGCTGGGGCGGCTGCTGGAGGCGAAGCGCCAGACGGGCCGCACGGTCAGCGTGGTGCTGCCCGCGCTCGACGAGGAGGCCACGGTCGGGGCGATCGTGGCGGTGATCCGGGCCGAGCTGATGACCGAGGCGGTCCCGCTGGTCGACGAGCTGGTGGTGCTGGACTCCGGCTCCACCGACCGCACCGCCGAGGTCGCGGCGGCGGCCGGCGCCCGGGTCGTCCACCGTGACAGCGTCCTGCCGAGGCTGCCCGCCCTTCCCGGCAAGGGCGAGGTCCTCTGGCGCTCCCTCCTGGCCACCACCGGCGACATCATCTGCTTCATCGACGCCGACCTGCGCGAGTTCTCCGCCACCTTCGTCTCCGGGATCATCGGCCCGCTGCTGACCGATCCGGACCTCCAGTTCGTGAAGGCGATGTACGACCGCCCGCTGGAGACCGGCGGCGAGGGCGCCGGGGCCGGCCAGGGCGGCCGGGTGACGGAACTGGTCGCCCGCCCCCTCCTCAACCTCCACTGGCCGCAGCTGGCCGGCTTCGTCCAGCCCCTGGGCGGCGAGTACGCGGCCCGCCGCTCCCTCCTGGAACGCCTCCCCTTCCCGGTCGGCTACGGCGTCGAGCTCGGCCTGCTCGTCGACGCCCTGAACACCGTCGGCCTCGACGCCCTCGCCCAGGTGGACGTCGGCGTACGCAAGCACCGCCACCAGGACGGCCAGGCCCTCGGCCGCATGGCCGCCGCCATCTACCGCACCGCCCAACTACGCCTGACCCGCGGCCCCTTGGTCCGCCCCCGCCTCACCCAGTTCGACCGCGGCGCCGAGGGCTTCGTCCCCCGCACGACGGACGTGGACACCGAGGAACGCCCCCCGATGGCCGAAATCCCGGAGTACGCGAAGCGCCGGGCGGCGTAAGTGCTCGCGCCGGCCGGGCGGCGGCGAGTCCCCTGCCCCCACCCCCTTGACCGCTTCCGTACGTTTGCGCGGATCTGTGGCGGGTTACCTTCGCGTCATGGTGTCCGAGCGGAGTGCGGTGCAGGCAGGGGCCGAGGTTCTGGTGGCGTCCAATCGTGGGCCGGTGTCGTACGGCCTGGGGGAGGGCGGGGCGCTGACCGCCAAAAGGGGTGGTGGTGGGCTGGTGTCGGGGCTGTCCGCCATTGGGCCCGAGACCGATGCGGTGTGGGTGTGTGCGGCGCTGGGGGACGGGGACCGGGAAGCCGTGCGGCGGACGGGTGGGGTGCTGGACCCGGGTGACACGGGTGGACAGCGGGTCCGGATGCTGGACATTCCTGCCGGGGTGTATGCCGACGCCTACAACGGCGTCGCGAACTCCGTGCTGTGGTTCGTCCACCACATGCTCTACCAGACCCCGCTGGAACCGGTCTTCGACGCGGAGTTCCGGGACCAGTGGGCGTCCTACGAGGCGTACAACGCGGCCTTCGCCGACGCGCTGGCCGAGGGGGCGGCGCCCGGCGCCGCCGTCCTGGTGCAGGACTACCACCTGGCGCTGGTGCCCGGCATGCTCCGCGAGCGCCGCCCCGACCTGCGGATCGCCCACTTCTCTCACACCCCGTGGGCCCCCGCCGAGTACTTCGCGATGCTCCCCGACGACATCCAGCGGCAGCTGGCGCTGGGCATCCTCGGTGCCGACCGGGCGAACTTCCTCACCAGGCGGTGGGCCGAGAACTTCATGGCCTGCGCCGAGACCGGGCTCGGCGGGCAGTGCGAGCGGGTCCGGCCGGAGGACGGGGCGCCCGGCATCGTCGCGCTCGTGCCGGAGCGCACGGCGCGTACGACCTGGATCGGCGTGCACGGCCTCGGTGCCGACGCCGAGTTCCTGCGCGAGCGTGCGCACCGCCCCGATGTCGAGGAGCGGATGGCGGCGCTGCGTGCGCAGATCGGCGGGGCGGAGCGCCGGACCGTCGTCCGCGTGGACCGCACCGAACTCTCCAAGAACATCGTGCGGGGGCTGCTCGCCTTCCGGCGGCTGCTCGCCGACCGCCCCGAGTGGCGCGGGCGGGTCGTCCATGTCGCCTTCGCCTACCCCTCGCGCCAGGACCTCGCCGTCTACCGCGACTACACCGCGGAGGTCGAGCGGGTCGCGGAGGCGGTCAACGCCGAGTACGGGACGCCGGACTGGCAGCCCGTCGTGCTGCACGTCAAGGACGACTTCGCCCGCTCGCTGGCCGCCTACCGGCTGGCGGACGTGGCGCTGGTCAACCCGATCAGGGACGGGATGAACCTGGTCGCCAAGGAGGTCCCGGTGGTGTCGGACGCCGGCTGCGCACTGGTGCTGTCGCGGGAGGCGGGTGCCCACGAGGAGCTGGGCGCGCACGCCGTCACGGTCAATCCGTACGACGTCGTCGGCACCGCCGAGGCGCTGCACGAGGCGCTGTCGATGGACGACGGCGAGCGTGCGGCGCGGACCGAGCGGCTGGCCGCCGCGGCCACCGCGCTGCCGCCCGCCCGCTGGTTCCTGGACCAGCTGCGGGAGCTGCGGGGGGAGGACACCCAGGAGGGTCCGCGGCGGCCCGCCTGAGGCACCTCCCCGGCGCTATGCCCCGTGCGCCCCGTTGGCTACGCCCCGTGCGCCTCGTTCTCGTCCAGCCGGTCCGCCAGGGCGGTGAGCAGGCCGACGACGCCGGCCGGGCCGTCGACCACCAGGTCGGCGCGGTCGGCCAGTTCGGCGACCTCGTTGCTGCCGCTGCACACCAGGACACCGGCCAGGCCGTCGGAGCGGAGCTTCTCCACGGCGGCGAAGGCGGCCAGGTCGCCGAGGTCGTCACCGGCGTAGAGGACGGTGGCGGCGCCGGTCTCGCGGACCCATTCGGCGAGGGCGACGCCCTTGTCCATGCCGGGCGGGCGGAGTTCGAGGACCAGGCGGCCCGGCTCGACGATCAGGCCGTGGCGTGCGGCGAGCGCGGTGAGCGGGCCGCGCAGCCGGTCGAAGGCGTGCTGCGGGTCGCTCGCGCGGCGGGTGTGCACGGCGATGGCGCGGCCGCCCTTGCGCTCGACGGCGGTCTCGACCCAGGTGCCGTGCCAGACGCCGGAGGCGTCCAGGACGCCGGGGAGTTCGGCCTGTATGGCGGCGACGCCGGGGTGCGGGGCGGGGGCGTGGAGGGTGCCGGTGGCCGCCTCCCAGCGCTCGGCGCCGTAGTGGCCGAGGACGGTGAGGTGGTCCAGGCCGGGGACGTCGGCGAAGCCGCCGAGGCGGACGGCGACGGTGGCCGGGCGGCCGGTGATCACCGCGGCGGCGCGCATCCGGGGCACCAGGCGGGCGAGGGCAGCGACGGCGCCGCCATGGGCGCGGGCCTTCTCCGGGTCGGGGACGATCTCGGCGAGGGTGCCGTCGAAGTCGAGGGCGAGGACGGCGCGTTCCGGGTGTGCCAGCAGCGCGGCGAGGCCGTCGCGGCCGGCGGGGGTGTGCGGGGTCGGCACGGAGCCGGGCTCCGGCTGGGACTGCGGCGCGGCGTTCGGGGGGCTGCCCATGGCGCCGACCCTACCGGCGCGGGGCGGGCGCCGGGGGTACCTCCGGAGGCAGCCGGGGGCGCACGCGGGCAGCGGGCAGGGCGCCCGGGGCGGGGCGGCCGGCCGAGGCCCGTGGGCCGGCGACGGACGCACGCCCGGTCGGCGCGGCCGGGGAACCCTGGTCACCGCCGGCCGGGCCGCTCCGGTCAGCGGCGGGCGCGCCGCGCGTCCCGTATGCGGCGCAGGCGGTTGACCGTGACGGGGTCGTGGGCGAGCGCGCGGGGGTCGTCCAGCAGGGCGTTGAGGAGCTGGTAGTAGCGGGTCGGGGAGATGCCGAGCCGCTCGCGGATGGCGCGCTCCTTGGGGCCGGGCCCGGGCCAGGAGCGGCGCTCGACGGCGAGCACCGCCTCGTCCCGGGCGGCGAGCCCGGAGGCACGTCCGGCGGCCCCGGGCTCTCCGCCCGCGCCGTCCGCACCCGCCGTTCCGCCCGTCATCACGCTTCCACGATAAGCGCACGGTCGGACAGTGCCCGGCTCGTCGCCCCGGCCGGGACCGGCCGGGGCTGCCGGGACGGCTGTCCGTGTCCGCTCCCGCACCGCGTCATTCGGCGGCGCTGTCCGCGGTGTCCGCGGTGTTCTGGATGTCGGTGAGCACCCCGGCCGGGTTGCCCCGCGGGCCGACCGCGGGGCCCATCTTCGCCTTGACGGTCTTGGAGATGAGCGGCCAGGAGGTCTTGTTCGCCGGGTAGAACTCGGCGTTGGTGAGCTGCTTGAGGAAGCCGTGGAACTTGGCGTACGTGTCGTCGGCCAGCATCGCCTGATTGGCGGAGGTGGTGACCGGCAGCAGCCCGTATTCGCCGGAGAACTTCTCGACGTTCTTCTTGCTGTAGACGAAGTCGAGGAACTTGCCGACCTGGGTGCGGTGGCCGCCCTGCTTGAAGGCCATCATCCAGTCGGCGACGCCCATGGTGGCCTTGGCCTTGCCGTGGGTGCCGGGCAGCTCGACGGTGCCGTAGTCGATGCCCTTGGCGGCGGCCTGCTTCATCAGGGTGGGGTGGCCGTTGAGCATGCCGACGTCGCCGTCGGCGAAGCCGGCGAAGGCGTCCTCACGGTTGAGCTTGGCGGGATCGGTGCCGGTCAGGCCCTTGCCGACGAGGTTCTTCTGCAGCCAGGAGAAGGTCTTGACGTTCTCCGGGGAGTCGATCGTGTACTTGCCGATGCTGTCGGTGTAGCCGCCGCCCCCGCTGAGCATCCACTGCATCGTCTCGGCCTGGGTCTCCTCCGGGCCGAGCGGCAGCGCGAACGGCATCTTGACGCCCCGCGCCTTGAGCAGCTGGGCGTCGTGGGCGATGTCGTCCCAGGTCTGCGGCGGGCCGGCGATGCCGGCGTCGGCGAACAGCTTCTTGTTGTAGAAGAGCCGCCGGGTGCTGGCGCCGAAGGGCATGCCGTACTGGACCCGCTTGTATTCGCCGGCCTCCGCGAGGGAGGGGGTGAAGTCGGCCTGGGTGGGGATGGAGAGCAGCTGGTCGGCGCTGTAGAGCTGGCCCTTGGCCGCGTAGTCGGCGTAGGCGCCGATCTGGGCGAGGTCGGGGGCGTGGCCGTCCTCGACCATCTCCGCGACCTTCTTGTCGACGTCGGTCCAGCTGTAGACGTCGACGTCGACCTTGATGCCGGGGTTCTTCTTCTCGAAGGCGCGGGCGAGGTCGTCCCAGTAGTGCTGGGAGCCGTTGGCCTGGCTGTCGCCGTAGTCCGCCGCGACCAGTTTGAGAGTGGCGTCGTCGCTGCCGGTGCCACTGCTGCACCCGGTGAGAGTCAGTGTCATGGTGGTGGCGATCGCCGCCGCCAGGCTCAAGTACCGCCGCTGCACTGCTGTTCCGCCCTTTTGTTCTGAAAATCCGTGCTTGTCGGGTAATGACCCGGCCGCCTCAGGGGTCGCCCTCGAACGGCATGAACAGCGAGTCTCCCCCGCGCCCTTTATAAGGTCTACACCACCCCCCGGTTCGCGCCGGTACCGGCCCGACGACCGCACCTCCGGCCCGATCACCCCGGTGAGTGGACTAGACCTTTCCGGCCGGATCGCGCAAAACTGTTCCCGTGAGACACGTCATCGCCCTGGATGTGGGCGGCACCGGGATGAAGGCCGCCCTGGTCGGGGTGGACACCGCACCTTCCGGGGACACGCCCCCCGCGCTGCTGTACGAGGCGCGGCGCCCCACCGGCCGCGAGCACGGCCCCGACGCGGTGGTCGAGGCCGTCCTCGGCTTCGCCGCCGAGCTCCGCGACCTCGGCGCGGCCCGCTACGGCACCCCCGCCGCGGCGGCCGGCGTCGCGGTCCCCGGCATCGTCGACGAGCGCTCCGGCACCGCCGTCTACGCCGCGAACCTCGGCTGGCGGGACGTCCCGATGCGGGCGCTGCTGTCCGAGCGGCTGGGCGGGGTGCCGGTCGCGCTCGGCCACGACGTCCGCGCCGGCGGCCTGGCCGAGGGCCGGATCGGCGCGGGCCGGGAGGCCGACCGGTTCCTCTTCGTCCCCCTGGGCACCGGGATCGCGGGAGCCATCGGCATCGACGGCCGGATCGAGGCCGGTGCGCACGGCAGCGCGGGGGAGATCGGCCACATCGTCGTACGGCCCGGCGGGCGCGAGTGCGGCTGCGGGCAGCGCGGCTGTCTGGAGACGCTGGCCTCGGCCGCCGCGGTCGGCCGTGACTGGGCGGCGGCCTGCGGCGATCCGCAGGCCAACGCGGCGGACGCGGCCAAGGCCGTGGCGTCCGGCGACGCGCGGGCGCAGACCGTGTGGCAGCGCGCTGTGGACGCCCTCGCCGACGGCCTGGTCACCGGCCTCACCCTGCTCGACCCGCGGACGGTGATCATCGGCGGCGGGCTCGCCGAGGCGGGCGACACGCTCTTCACACCTCTGCGGGAAGCGGTCCGCCGGCGCGTTACGTTCCAGCGGCTCCCCTCGATCGTTCCGGCGGCTCTGGGGGACGCCGCCGGGTGCCTGGGCGCAGGACTGCTCGCCCGGGATCTTCTCTCCACGGAGGTATCCGCCTGATGGCACAGCAACAGTCGGCGCAGCGGCCCTCGGACCTCCGGCGCACCGTCCTGGCCGGCGCCCGGATCGCCCGGCCGTCCGGGGTGGTCGAGCGCGGCCGGCTCACCGTCGAGGGCGGTCTCATCGGCGACGTCCTCAGCCGGGACCTGGATCTGGCCGAGGGGGCCGCCGGCCAGGTCGTGGACCTCGCGGGCCACCTCGTCGTCCCCGGCTTCGTCGATATGCATGTCCATGGCGGCGGCGGTGGCTCGTTCTCGTCGGCCGATCCCGAGGAGTGCCTGCGGGTGGTCGACACCCACCGCCGGCACGGCACCACCTCGATGGTCGCCTCCACCGTCACCGGCGAACTGGCCGACCTGGCCCGGCAGGCCGCGGTGCTCGCCGAGCTGGTGCAGCAGGGCGAGCTGGCCGGTATCCACTTCGAGGGCCCGTTCATCTCCCCGCACCGCTGCGGCGCCCACCAGCCCGAGCTGCTGCGCGACCCGGACCCGGCCGACGTCCGCAAGCTCCTCGACGCCGCGCACGGCACCACGTCGATGATGACCGTCGCCCCCGAACTGCCCGGCGGCCTGGACTCCGTACGGCTGCTCGCGGACGCGGGTGTGATCGCCGCCCTCGGCCACACCGACTCCTCCTACGACGCCACCCGCGAGGCCGTCGACGCGGGCGCCACCGTCGCCACCCACCTCTTCAACGCGATGCCGCCGCTGGGCCACCGCACGCCCGGCCCGGTCGCCGCCCTCCTGGAGGACGAGCGGGTCACCGTCGAGCTGATCGACGACGGCACCCATCTGCACCCCGCGGTCCTGCAGATGGCGGTCCGTGAGGCCGGCGCCGAGCGGGTCGCCTTCATCACCGACGCGATGGGCGCGGCCGGGATGAGCGACGGGAGGTATCCGCTCGGCCCGATGCAGGTCGAGGTCAGGGACGGCGTCGCGCGCATCAGCGAAGGCCCCACGGCCGGTTCGATCGCCGGCTCCACCCTCACCCTGGACCGTGCCTTCAAACGCGCCGTCACCGTCGACGGCCTGACGGTCGACCAGGCCGTACAGGCACTTTCGGCCAATCCTGCCCGCCTCCTGGGCCTCGCCGGCCGGACCGGCGCCCTCCAGACCGGCAAGGACGCCGACCTGGTGGTGCTGGACGCGGCCTACGACGTGGTGGGCGTGATGCGCCGGGGCGAGTGGCTGGTGCGCCCGCCGGGCGCCTGAGGCCCCGCCCGCGCACCGGACGGGTGCGCGGCCACCCCTCCCACCGGCCGTGGACGCCCAGGGCGGCCGGACCGGGTCTGGGCCAATCCCCACCTGCGATGGCATGATCGCTCGCGCACTTGTCCGCATGCCACCGCCGCACGCGGTTGCCCGACGCCCGGCCGCCCGGCCATGACTGCCCGGAGGGGCGACCATGATCCTCACGGTCACGCTGAACGCCGCCCTGGACATCACCTACCGCGTCCCCCGGCTCCAGCCCCACACCACGCACCGGATCACCGAGGTGTCCGAACGCCCCGGCGGCAAGGGCCTGAACGTCGCCCGGGTGCTGGCCGCGCTCGGCCACCGCACGGTCGCCACCGGCTTCGTGGGCGGCGGCCCCGGTGACGCGCTGCGCGCCCTGCTCGCGGAGACCGGCGTCACCGACGCACTGGTCCCGGTCGGCGGCGCCACCCGCCGCACCGTCGCCGTCGTCGACGCGGCCACTGGCGACACCACCCAGCTCAACGAGGCGGGCCCGACGGTCTCCCCCGCCGAGTGGGACACCTTCCTCGGCACCTACCGCGAACTGCTCGCCGACGCACGGGCGGTGGCGCTCTGCGGCAGCCTCCCGCCGGGCGTCCCGGTCGACGTCTACGCCCGCCTCACCCGCGCCGCGCGCGGCGCGGGCGTCCCGGTCCTCCTCGACACCAGCGGCGAACCGCTGCGCCGCGGCCTGGCCGCCCGCCCCGACCTCGCCAAGCCCAACGCCGATGAACTCGCCGCGCTCACCGGCAGCACCGAGCCGCTGCGCGCCGCCCGCGACGCCCGCCGCCGCGGCGCCCACGCGGTGGCCGCCTCCCTGGGCCCGGACGGCATGCTCGCGGTGACCGCCGACGGCACCTGGCAGGCCACCCCGCCACGGCGCATCCCCGGCAACCCGACCGGCGCCGGCGACTCGGCGGTGGCCGGCCTGCTCTCGGCCCTGGTGGAAGACCTGCCGTGGCCGGACCGCCTGACCCGCGCGGTGGCCCTGTCCGCGGCGACCGTACGGGCCCCGGCGGCAGGCGAGTTCGATGCGGCGACGTATGACGAGCTGCTGCGAACCGTCAGGGTGACAGCGCCGCCGCCGGAGATACGCAGTTCGAAGTGACCCCCCATCAATTGCACCGGCCGATCTGCGCCTTGCGGCCGTGACGGCGGCCGGCGCAGTTGCCGCGGACCGAGCCGCCGCCTGCGTGGAGCGCGGCCGCATCCGGCCCGACCGGGCCTCCAGTCCACAGACCCGAACGCGTCGGGTTCGCCGGCCCGCACGCAACAAACCGCCGGAGAAGCGGATCGCTCCTCCGGCGGCTACCGGCGCGGGTCAGGACGGGGGCGCCGTCGGTCGCTCAGCTCCTGGCCAGCCAGACCCTGTCGAGATTCACATCGCACTGATTCCCGCTCTCGCAGGACAGCTTGACGGTGTTGGTGCCCTTGTTGAGCTGCACGAACTGCCAGCTCCTGGTCCAGCCCTTGTCCCAGGCGCCCTCCGGGGCGTGGGCGAAGTTCTTCAGCCTGATCGACCGGTTGTCCGCCGTGCCGTTCACATTCAGCGTGAGGTCGGCGTCCTTGCCGGGCACGCCGTAGCCGACCCAGAGCTTGTACTTGCCGGGGGCGTCGACGTCGACCGACCACGTGGCCGCCGCTCCCTGGGCATTCATGCCGGCCACATAGGTCCCGCCGGGCGAGCGCGCGCCGGGCACATCCTTCGCGGTCGTCGCGCCGCCCTCCAGCCGCAGGCTGACCGCGTTCTCCTTGGGCAGCCTGCCGGGCTTGTTCTTGGACGGCTCGTCGGAGGGCTTGACCGTGTCGCCGGCCGACGGGCCCTGCTTGCCGGCCTCGTCGCCCTTGGAGTCCTTGCCGTTGGTGAGCATCGCGACGCCGATGCCTATGCAGACCACCGCGACCACGGCGACGGCGCCGATCAGCAGGCCGTTGCGGCCGCGACGCGGCTCCTGGCCGCCGTTGCCCGCGGCGGGGGCGGAGCGCGTGCGGTCACCGCCGGGCAGCGTCTCGGGGGCGGCGTAGTGGGCGTTCTGCTGTCCGTACGTCACCTGCTGCGGGGCCTGCTGGCCGTACTGGCGCTGGCCGACCGCGCGGACCTGGTTGTAGGACGTCCGCGGAACCCCCGGCTGGCGCGCCGCACCGTCGCCGGCCGAGCCCTGGGCGCCGCCCTCGCCGCCTTCGGAGCGGTAGAGGTAGGCGAACGGGTCATCGTTCTCCGGCGTGTCCGCGCCGTTGTTGCCGGCCGTCATTCCGTGTCACTCCCAAGCGATCTGTGCGCGTCTGTACGCGTCTCTACGCGTCCGCAGGCTTCATTGCGCGAACTGTCTTTCGGGCCCCCGGCGGCGCCGCGCCGCATCGGCGCAGCCTACCCCGTCGCGGCCTGCGCACACCGTGCCCGGAGGGCCACAAGATCGCTACGGATCGGTGAACTGCTGGTGTGCGGCCCGGAGCGCCGCCGGTGTGAGATACGCGGCATCCCGCCCGGTGGCCCCTGCGGACCGCCGGCCGCTCAGCCCGCGGCCCGCCGGTTCGCCTTCGAGCGGGAGCGCTTCTCGACGTACATCCGCTGATCGGCCGACTCCAGCACTTCCTCGGCCGACATCCCGCAGCTCGCCCAGCCGATGCCGAAGCTGGCGCCCACCCGGACCGCGCGGCCCTCCACCCGGATCGGCGGGATGATCGCGTTCCGCAGCCGTACAGCGAGGTCCTCGGCGTCGGCGGTGCCCAGGCCGTCGGCGAGCACCACGAACTCGTCGCCGCCGAGCCGGGCGACCGTGTCGCCGTCCCGGACGCCGCTGGTCAGCCGACGGGCGACCTCGATCAGCACCGCGTCGCCGGTGTTGTGCCCGAAGCGGTCGTTGATCGACTTGAAGCCGTCGAGGTCGCAGAAGAGGACCGCGAGCCCCTTGGAGCCGTCGTCGGCCGGTCCGTCCGCGGGGGCGACGAGGTGCACATGGTGGTCGAACGGGGGCGGGGGCCCGCCCTCGAAGCCGTCGAGCCCGTCGAAGGGCTCCTTCCCGTTCGCCCGGAAGCCGTGCGGGTCGTGGGGGTCGACGCTGAGGGTGCCCGACGAGGCGTAGGCGTCCGCCATCGAGCCGGGCGGGCGGGAGCACAGCCGGGCGCCGAGCCGGGCCCGCAGCTCGGCGCTGTTGGGCAGCCCGGTCAGCGAGTCGTGGCTGGCGCGGTGGGCGAGCTGCAGCTCGTGCCGCTTGCGCTCCTCGATGTCCTCGACGTGGGTGAGCAGGAAGCGGGGGCCGTCGGTGGTGTCGGCGACGACGGAGTTGCGCAGCGAGACCCACACGTAGGTGCCGTCCCGGCGGGCCAGCCGCAGCTCGGCGCGGCCGCCCTCGGCGGAGGTGCGCAGCAGCGTGCCGATGTCCTCGGGGTGGACGAGGTCGGAGAAGGAGTAGCGGCGCATCCCGGAGGCCGGCCGGCCCAGCAGCCGGCACAGCGCGTCGTTGGTGCGGAGCAGCCGTCCGTGCTGGTCACCGCCCATTTCGGCGACGGCCATCCCGCTCGGCGCGTACTCGAACGCCTGCCGGAAGCTCTCCTCGCTGGCCCGCAGCGCCTGCTGCTCGCGCTCCAGCCGGACCAGGGCGCGCTGCATGTTGGCCCGCAGCCGGGCGTTGCTGATCGCGATGGCGGACTGGAAGGCGTACATCTGCAGGGCTTCCTGGCCCCAGGGGCCGGGCCGCCGGCCGTTGCGCGGCCGGTCGACGGAGATCACCCCGAGGAGTTCGCCGCCGCCGTTCGCCGCGGTGTACATCGGCGCGAAGAGGCGGTCCATGGGGTGCCACTCGTCGGGGAACCGGGGCGTGGGTCCGGCCGTGTGCCACTGCGGCACGTCGTCGTCATCGAGCACCCAGCCCTCGGTGTGCGAGATGAAGTGCAGATCGCCCCAGCGCTCGCCCATGGACAGCCGGCGCTCCCAGGAGGCGCGGGAGCCGACCCGTCCGGCCATGAGCGCCTCGGCGCCCGCGCTGCCCGCCACCGCGGCGACGACGAGGTCGCCGTCGGGACGGACGAGGTTGACCGCGGCCAGCTCGTAGCCGAGCCCGGTGATCACGCCGTCGGCGACGGTCTGCAAGGTGTCCGCAAGGCTACGTGCGGTGTTCAGCTCGGCGACCACTTGGTGCAGCTGCCGCAGGGTTGCAAGACGGACGTATGGCTCCGACTCGGTCTCCATCGTTCGCTCTCCCCGAGACCTCGACAGCAAACTCCACGATTTCTTGTCGTCCGATTCCCCGCTCACTGAATCACAGTGAGCTGTTCACTCGGTACACAGGGTCAACAATTAGCGCCTGCTGTGACTCAAGTCACAAGCAATGAACGACGGTTGGCGATCTTCCATAAAACCGCCACGGGAGCGCGCCTTCACTCTTTCTACACTTACTGAACGCAAATTCCGAGCGATTCCGGCCTCCGCCGTCAGACCTAGGACATGAGTGGTCCGGAGGGCCGATGCGCGCCGCGGCCGGCCAAAGTTAGCGTTTATGGCGTGTTCACGAAGACCTCTGCCGATACGGCGGCCTCCGGGCCCGTCGCGCACGCCGCACCCGCCGTCGCCCTCGCCTCCGTGCCGGGCGGCGCGCCGATCCCGCATTCTGTTGGGGTGAGTGACGACGAGTTCCGTGCCGCCCTGTCCCGCCTGGCCGCCGGCGTGGTGCTGATCACCGCCCACGACCCGGACGACGGGCCGCGCGGCGAGGACGTCGGCATGACCGCCACGGCGTTCCTGTCGGTGTCCCTCGACCCGCCGCTGGTGATGGTGAGCGTTCGCAATGACTCACGGATGGACGACCTGCTGGAGCGGCAACCCCTCTGGGCCGTGTCGGTGCTCTCGGGGCACCAGCGGCAGACCGCCGGACGATTCGCCATGAAGGGCCGCATCAGCGACCGACTGCTCTTCGAGGACCTTCCGCACATTCGGGGTGAAGCGTCCGGCGCGCCGCTCATCGGGGGCGCGCTGGCGACCCTGGAGTGCCGGACCGAGCAGCGGGTGCTGGCCGGCGATCACACCCTGGTCATCGCACGTGTCCTGGCCACGTCGGTCCCGAACGACGACGACGGGCCGCTGACGTACTTCCGGGGGAAGTACCGGCAGTTGGGGTGAGCCCCGGGGATCGGGGCGCGGCCGGGCGCCCGGAGGGGCGAACGTGGCGGGGGCGGCCGGGTACCGGCGGCCGCGCCGTCAGCCCCAGTCGCGGCCCGAGCGGCCGCGCTTGGTGTCGCCGCGCTGCTTCTTCTCGCGCAGCCGTCGCTCATTGATGCCCCGTGGAATCCGCGACTTGCGGCGCGGCTTGGGCGGCGGCGCGGTGGCCTCGGCGAGCAGCGAGGCCATCCGCACGGCGGCGGTCTCGCGGTTGCGCCACTGCGAGCGGTGCTCGGAGGCCCGTACCGCCAGCACGCCGTCGGTCAGCCGGCCCGCCAGCCGCTCCAGGGCGCGCTCCTTCCACACCGGCGGCAGGGTCTGCGTCCTACCGAGGTCGAAGCGCAGCTCGACCTGACTGTCGCTGGTGTTGACGTGCTGGCCGCCCGGACCTGAGGAACGCGAGAAACGCCAGACGAGCTCGGCCTCTGGAAGGACGACCGAACCTCGGATGACATAGGGCCCGGACATGAGTCCTATGATCCCGCGCCGCGCACGCCCCCGTCACCCGCTTTTCGGGGTGCGCGCCACGCATTCACATCAGAATTCGGCAAAGAGAGTAAAGACTCCTGGAACCTGGCGGTCCCCTCATGACGTTGAGGTGGGTGACGGTAGCTTCGTGCGCAGTACGGAGCCCGACGCTTCGACGAGTCGACAAGGAAAGGGACTTCCCATGGCTGTAAGCCTGTCCAAGGGCGGCAACGTCTCCCTCACCAAGGAGGCACCGGGCCTGACCGCCGTCACGGTGGGCCTCGGCTGGGACGTCCGCACCACCACCGGCACGGACTTCGACCTCGACGCGAGCGCCATCGCGGTCAACCCGAGCGGCAAGGTCTTCTCCGACCAGCACTTCGTCTTCTTCAACAACAAGGCGACGCCGGACCAGTCCATCGTCCACACCGGCGACAACGTCACCGGCCAGGGCGAGGGCGACGACGAGCAGATCAACGTCAACCTCGCGGCGCTGCCGGCCGACATCGAGAAGATCGTCTTCCCGGTCTCCATCTACGACGCCGAGAACCGCAGCCAGAACTTCGGCCAGGTGCGGAACGCCTTCATCCGCATCGTCAACCAGGCCGGCGGCACCGAGATCGCCCGCTACGACCTCAGCGAGGACGCCGCCACCGAGACCGCCATGGTCTTCGGCGAGCTCTACCGCAACGGCGCCGAGTGGAAGTTCCGCGCGGTCGGCCAGGGCTACGCGTCGGGCCTCGTCGGCATCGCGCAGGACTTCGGCGTCAACGTCTGAGTCAGCGCCTGAGTCAGCTCCGCGCTGCGCCCTGACAGGGTCGGGGCATAGCGAGCACATCGGAGGGCCGGTTCCCCATGGGAGCCGGCCTTCGGTGTGTTTGGGGGCGGCGTTGGCGGTAGGGGTGCGCCTGGCGGCGGACGGGCCCCGTGGCGGTGGGTGGCGCCTCTGGTGGTGGGGGCGTGCCTCGCGGGCCCCTCAGGCGACCGCGTCCGTGACCGCTTCTGCTGCGGGTGGCGTGGCCAGTGCCGCCACCTCGTCCAGCGAGAGGCCCAGCGCCCCGGCCAGCGCGGCGATCGTGAAGAACGCCGGTGTCGGCGCCCGGCCGGTCTCGATCTTCCGCAGCGTCTCGGCGGACACCCCCGCCGCCGCAGCGACCTCGACCATGCTCTGTTCGCCGCGCGCCGAGCGCAACAGCGCGCCGAGCCGCTCACCGCGTTCACGTTCCCGAGGGGTCAGTGGAGTTCGCACCATGCCCGTGATACTAATACCGGTAAACAAATACCGGTAAAGAAATACCGGTTGCCGAGGGAGTGGCTCCTGCCGCCGCCGGGTGCGGCACGGGCGGCCGTGAGCGGGAGGACGGGCCATGGTGGAGATCAAGACGGACGCGGAACTGGACGCCATGCGGGTGGCCGGACGGGTCGTCGGCCAGGCGCTGGAAGCGGTGCGCGCGGCGGCCGGCCCGGGGATGCGGCTGCAGGAGCTGGACGAGGTGGCCCGTACGGTCCTGGGCGAGGCCGGTGCCGACTCACCGTTCCTCGGCTACCGTCCGACGTTCGCGCCCACCCCGTTCCCCGCCGTCCTCTGCGTCTCCGTGAATGACGCGATCGTGCACGGCGTCCCGGACGGCACCCGGCTGCGCGACGGCGACCTGGTGAGCATCGACTGCGGCGCCCTGGTGGACGGCTGGGCGGGCGACGCGGCCCTCAGCTTCACGGTCGGCGCCGCCCGCCCCGAGGACCAGCGGCTCATGGACACGACCCGGCGGGCGCTGGCGGCGGGCATCGCGGCGGCCGTGGTCGGCGCGCGGATCGGCGACATCTCCCATGCGATCGGCAGCATCGGGCGCGCCGCGGGCTACGGCATCCCCGAGGACTTCGGCGGCCACGGCATCGGCCGCCAGATGCACGAGGACCCGTCGGTCCCCAACGACGGCCGCCCGCGCCGCGGCATGCGCCTCCGCCACGGCCTGGTCCTCGCGATCGAGCCGATGTTCCTGGCCGGCGGCAGGAACGACTACTACGCCGCCGACGACGGCTGGACCCTGCGCACCACGGACACCTCCCGCGCCGCCCACTTCGAACACACGGTGGCGGTGACGAACGCGGGGCCGCGGGTGCTCACGGCGGCGTAGGGGCGGGTGCCGACCGGGCGGGTGTTGACCGGGCGGGTGCCGACCGGGGCGTGCGGGTCGGCGCAGGTGTGGGGTGGTGTGGTGTGGTGTGGGGTGGGGCTTCCGGCTTGTGGGTGGCCGCCGTGGTGGGGCGGCTGCTCGTCGGGCGGGGCGGGTGCCCGGTCTGCGTGAACGGCTCGGTGAGGGCACCATGGAAGCGGCGCCGGGCGAGCGGGACCGTGTCGTCCGCCGCCGTCCTCCTGGAGCGCAGCCCATGAGCCCATCCCCCGCCGAACCCGCGCACCCCGTCATAGAGGTGCTGCTCTGCGACGATCGCGCCATCGAACGTGCCGGGCTGCTCGCGCTGCTCAGCGGCGCCCCCGGTTTCGAGGTGATCGGCGAGGCCACGAACGCTGAGGAGGCCGTGACCCTGGCCGCCGCGCTCCGGCCCGCCGTCGTCCTGATGGATCTCCGTATCGGCTCCGGCGTGGACGGTGTCGACGGTGTCGAGGCCACCCGGCGGATCACCCGCACCGACGCCCCCGGCTCGCCCCCGGTCCTCGTACTGACCGCCTACGACACCGACGCCGACATCGCCTGTGCCCTTGAGGCGGGTGCTGCCGGGCATCTGCTCAAGGCCGAGCCGCCGGAGCAGTTGTTCGCCGCGATCCGGGCCGCGGCAGGGGGCCACAGCATGCCGGCCGCGCCGGTCGCCCACCGTGTCCTGGCCCAGATGCGCAGCCCGCGCCCCACCCTCACCGACCAGGAGCTGGACATCCTCGGCCGGCTCGCCCGCGGGCTGAGCATCCGGGAGATCGCCCGGGCCCTGTCCACCAGCGAGACCACGGTGAAGACGCATCTGAGCCGGCTCTACGACAAGCTCGGCGTGGCCTCCCGGACCGCCGCGGTCTCCGTCGCCAGGGAACATCGGCTGCTGCGCTGACCGGTCGGCACCGGGCGGGGCCGGACCGGGCCGGAGCGCGCCGGACGGCACCCGATGGCGACGGATGGCGGCTTCACCCCGCGTGACACCATCAAGGGGTGATCGACCTCGGCTACTCCCTCTCCCGCCGCTTCCCGGACCCTCCGCAGACGGACTACCGGACCGCGGACGTGCGCACGCTGCGCCATGACCTCTTCTGCGGCGATGTCTACCTCGCCGACACGAAGACGGACCGCGAGCTGTCCACGGCCTGGGGATGGGTGCCGGTCCTCGACTTCGCCTGGGCCCTCTGCGACATCGTCGAGCAGCTCGACACCGACCCCCGGGGCAACCGCTCCGCCCGCCCGGTCCACGCCGAGCTGGACTTCACCGAGTCCGCCGACCGGATCTTCTTCGAGCGCCGCTTCGGCTGGGTGGACGTCGACGCGGACTGGATGGCGGCCGACGAGGCCCCGCTGACCTTCAACCACTCCGCGCTGCGCCGCGAGGCCCGCGACTTCCTGCACGACCTGATCGCCGACCTCACCGACATGCACGACGGCCTCGGCGACAACCCCGCCATCTGGGACCTCCAGGCCCGTTTCCCCCGCGTCTGATCCCGGACGGACATCCGACACCACCGGCACCCGGCACCCGGCGATCAGACACCCCTGTGCCCGCTCCCCGGCCGACCCCCGCGCCGCAGGCCCCGCCAAGTCCCCCGAAGCCCTCGCCCCGCCGCGGTTCACTCCACCCGTACGCCTATCTGGGCCGCGAACACCGGGGCCAGATCGAGCAGTTGGGCCGGGCTGATCACGGCGCCCGACAGCCGGTCGATCCCCCGTGCGATGTCCAGCGCGGCCGCGCCCCGCAGATCGACGTCCTTCATCCGCGCCTCGGAGAAGTCCACCCGCGTCAGGGTGCAGTCGTCGAACGTCACCCGCTCCAGCACCGCCCCCGCGAAGTCCGCCTCGACCAGTACGCACCCCTCGAAGGCGACATCCCGCAGCTTCGCCTGCCGGAGATTCGGGAAATCGATCTTCCCGCCGCGCACCACGACCCGCTCCAGCACCGCCCCGTGCAGCTGTGTCCCGCCGAGGCGGGCGTCCGTCACCTCCACATCGCGCAGTGATGCCTGGGACAGATCCGTGCCGACCCCGCGGATGCCGCTCAGCACGCTGTCGATGAACCGTGCCCGGCCGAGCGCGGTCTCGTCCCACGCGCACCGCCGTACCGCGCAGTCCATGAAGCGTGCGCCGCGCGCCGACTGCCCGGCCCAGTCGGCGTCCGCGAACTCCAGCCCGTCGTAGTCCCCTTCGGCCTCCAGCTCGCCGCCGTCGTACGCCGCCAGTTCCGGAAGCCGCACCGCCGGCCGCCGCACCGCCCGCACCGTCTCCTTGCCGCGCCCTGCCACGCGATCACCGCCTTCCGCTGCCCGTGGCCCATCACGCCTGCACACCCCATCGTGAACCACACCACTGACAATGCGGCCTGACCTGCGGAAACCCCTGCCCTCCCGGTCGGGTGGCAGCTCCCGCCGAGCAACAGCAACCAGCAACACCAACCACCTTGACCTCAACCAACCTTGAGGTAACAGAGTGAGTGCGGGCATAGCTCACCACCCGTACCGAGCCCCACGCACCGCGCACCCCACCCCACCCCACCCCACGCCCCAAGGAGACACCGCCATGCACGCAGTACGCCTGCACGCCTTCGGCCCCGCGGAGAACCTCCGCCACGAGACGGTGAACGACCCGCGCCCGGGGCCCGGTGAGGTCCGTATCTCGGTGGCGGCGGCCGGGGTCCACCTCCTGGACACCGCCCTGCGCGAGGGCATACCGGGCGGGCCGATGCCGCTCCCCGAGCTGCCGACCGTCCCCGGGCGGGAAGTCGCGGGCACCGTCGAGGCGCTGGGCGAGGGCACCGACCCCGACTGGCTCGGCCGGCGCGTGGTCGCCCACCTCGGCACGGTCCCCGGCGGCTACGCCGAACTCGCCGTCGTCGCCGCCGACCGGCTGCACACGATCCCCGAGGGTCTGGACGCGGGCCAGGCCGTCGCCATGATCGGCACCGGACGCACCACCATGGGCATCCTGCTCTTCGCGGACCTCACCGCCGACGACATCGCGCTCGTCCCGGCGGCGGCCGGCGGCATCGGCTCCCTGCTCGTCCAGCACGCCAAGAACACCGGCGCCACCGTCATCGGCCTGGCCGGCGGTGGCACCAAGGTGGCGCGGGTCCGCGAACTGGGCGCCGACCTCGCCGTCGACTACCTCCGCGACGACTGGCCCGCCACGGTCCGGGCCTTCCTCGACGGCCGGGGAGCGGCCGGGGCCACACTCGTCTTCGACTCGGTCGGCGGCGCCCCCGGTCGCGCGGCCGTGGACCTGCTCGCCAGAGGGGGCCGCCATCTGGTCTTCGGCTGGTCCTCCGACGGCCTGCTCACCGGCGGTCCGCTGGAGTTCGCCGAGGGCGAGCTGACGGCCCGCGGGATCACGTCGGAGCAGGTCCTCGGCCCGCCGATGCTAGCCAGGGCCGGCGGCGACAACCCGCTCCGCACCCTGGAGACCGCGGCCCTGGCCGAGGCCGCGGCGGGCCGGCTGGTACCGGCGGTCCAGCGCTTCCCCCTGGCGGAGACCGCGGCCGCCCACCGGGCACTGGAGTCCCGCGCCACGATGGGCAAGGTCGTGCTGGTGCCGTAGGGCGCAACTCGTGCGGGGCGGGGCCGGGTTGGGCCGCCCAAAGCCCAACCCGACCCCGCCCCGCGCTCCCCTACCGCATCCCTACCGCACCACCGCCATCTCCCGTCCCGTCTGGTTCAGCCGGCGGCCGCCGGACTCCGTGCACGTCACGATGTCCTCGATCCGTACCCCGAAGCGGCCCGGCAGGTAGATGCCTGGCTCGATCGAGAAGCACATCCCGGGCACCAGGGGCAGATGCTCGCCCTCGACCAGATAGGGCGGCTCATGGGTGGTCACCCCGATGCCGTGCCCGGTCCGGTGGATGAAGTACTCGCCGTAGCCCGCTGCCTTGATCACCCGCCTGGCCACCCGGTCGACGTCCTGGCACGCGATGCCGGGCCGCACCGCCTCGAACGCCGCCTGCTGCGCCTCCCGCACGATGTCGTGCACCTTGCGCTCCTCGGCGCCCGGCTCCCCGACGTGCACGGTCCGCGTCGTGTCCGACCCGTAGCCGTCTTTGAGGCCGCCGAAGTCGAGCACCACCATGTCCCCGTCCTCGATGACCCGCTCACCGGCCTCGTGGTGCGGGTTGGCGCCGTTGGGGCCGGACCCCACGATCGTGAAGTCCACCTGGCTGTGCCCGTGCCCGGTCAGCAGCCGCACCAGGTCCGCCGCCACCTCGGACTCCCGCCGCCCGCCGAAACGGACGGACAGGATGTCCTCGTACGTGGCGTCGGCGGCGGCCCCGGCCGCGGCCAGCAGCTCCACCTCGTGGGCGTCCTTGACGGCGCGCAGCATCGGCAGCACCTCGGTGAGCGCGGCGTACGCGCTGCCCGGCACCGACCGCTGGAGCCCCAGCAGATGCATCGCCCAGGTCGAGTCGGACATCCCGTAACGCCCCTGCGGGTCCATCCACTTGGCGACCTCGGCGTACGGGTCCGAACCATCGGTCCACCCCGACACCTCCATCGCCCAGGCCCCCGGGGAGTACTCCGCGTCCGGGTACTCCAGTACGGGCACCAGCAGCCGCGGGCGCCGCTCCGGCTCGATCACCAGGGCGGTCAGCCGCTCGGTGACGGCGGTCGGCCGGTAACCGCACAGCCACGTCAGATCCGGCCCCGGCGTCACGATCAGCCCGGCCAGCCCGGCATCGGCGGCGGCCCGGCCGGCCCGCGCCATCCGCCGCTCGTAGTCCACCTGCGTCATCGAAGTCACCATGGCGGCGAACTTACGCCGATCCGGCCCCACCGGCCCGCCGAATTCCCTTCCCCGCGGGCCTCTTTCACTCCTCCAGTTCACGTCTCCCGTTCTGCCTGCCGTTCCGCCTCCCGTTCACCCTGCCGCCACCGGTTCGGTCGTCCCGATGTGGCCCCGGTAGGTGCGCAGGGCGCGGGCGCTGTTCCAGCCGAGGGCGCCCACCACACGGCCGTCGGCCCGGTAGAGCGCGACGAACTTGCGTGCCCCTGGGTCGCCCTCGACGCATTCGACCCGGGCGTCGTCGGCGGGGCACCGGCCATGGAACTGGATCTTGGCGTCGTACTGGTCGGTCCAGCCGAACGGGACGGGCTCATACGGCACGCCGCCTGCTGGGCCGGCGAGGAGGTTCCGGGCGGCGGCGCGGGCCTGTTCGGTGGCGTTCAGGCGCTGTTCGAGCCGGACCCGGCCGCCGGTGACCGGGTCCGGCCAGTTGGCCACGTCCCCCGCCGCGTACACCCCGGGCGCCGCCCGGCAGTGGCTGTCGCAGCGCACCCCGTCCTCCAGGGACAGCCCGGAGCCGGCCAGCCAGTCGACGGCCGGCACCGAGCCGATGGCGACCACGACGACATCGGCGGGGAGCCGGGTGCCGTCGTCGAGTTCGACGGCGGTGACCCGGCCGCTCGCGCCGGTCACCCCGGTGACGCCGCGCCCCAGGTGCAGCCGTACCCCGTGGTCCCGGTGGAGGTCCGCCACCAGGCCGCCCACCCAGGTGCCGACCTGCCGGGCCAGCGGGGTGGGCTCGGTGTCGACGAGGGCGACGTCCAGGCCGAGGCCCCGCGCGGTGGCGGCGATCTCGCTGCCGAGGAAGCCGGCGCCGATCACCACGACCCGGGGGCTTGCACACAGCTGCGCCCGCAGCGTCAGGGCGTCGTCGAGCGTACGCAGCACATGCACACCGGCCAGGTCGTGGCCGAAGGGCAGCCGGTGGGGCCGCAGCCCGGTGGCGACGATCAGGCCGTCGTAGTGCAGCCGGTCCCCGTCGGCCAGGGTGACGGTGCGCGCCGCCGGGTCCAGCCCAGTGGCCCGGCAGCCCAGCCGGAGGTCCAGGTCCAGCCCCCGGATGTCGGCCTCCTGGCGCAGCACGGCCCGCTCCGGTTCCCAGTCGCCGGCCAGTACCTGCTTGGACAGCGGCGGCCGGTCGTAGGGGGTCCAGAGTTCCTCGCCGACCAGGGTCAGCGATCCGGTGAAGCCCTCGCGGCGGAGGGCGTCGGCCGCGGTGAGGCCCGCGGCCGACGCGCCCACCAGGACGATGCGGTCCATGGCGGGCACTACGGCAGCACCTCGATGGCCAGTGCGGGGCAGCGGGCGGCGGCCTCCTCGACCGGGGCGCGCAGGGCGTCCGCCGGCGCGGCGTCGAGCAGCACGACGATGCCGTCCTCGTCACGCTGGTCGAAGACCTCGGCGGCGGACAGGACGCACTGCCCCGCGCCGACGCACTTGTCCTCGTCAATGATGACCTTCATCGGGATTCCTCTTCGTGCGGTGGGTTCTCGGTGGGCTTCTTGGCAGGTTTCTCGGTGGAGGCCCGGCGGACGGGCCGGCTACCAGGTGACGGGGAGCTCGTGGACGCCGTAGATGAGCATCTCCTCGCGCATCGGCACCTGGTCCGCCGGAACCGCCAGCCGGAGGTCCGGGAAGCGGTCGAACAGGGCGGTCAGCGCGGCCTTCATCTCCACCCGGGCCAGCTGCTGCCCGATGCACTGGTGGACGCCGTGCCCGAACGCGAGGTGCGGGCTGTACTCCCGGCCCAGGTCCAGCACGTCCGGGTCGCCGGAGATCTTCGTGGCGTCCCGGTTCCCCGAGGACAGCGAGGCGAGCACCGTGGCGCCGGCCTCGATGCGGTGGCCGCCCATCTCCACGTCCTCCAGGGCGACGCGGCGCAGCCCGTACTGAATGATCGTCAGGTAGCGCAGCAGCTCCTCGACGGCGTTGTCCATGAGGGCGGGGTCGGCGCGCAGGGCCGCCAGCTGCCCGGGGTTGCCCAGCAGGCACATGGTGCCCAGCGCGATCATGTTCGCGGTGGTCTCGTGCCCGGCGAGCAGCAGCAGCGCCCCGACTCCGGCCAGCTCCTCGTCGGTGAGCTGTTCGGACTGCACGAGGCCGCTGAGGATGTCGTCGGTGGGGTGCTCGCGCTTGGCGGCGGCCAGCCGGTGGATGTACTGGTTCAGCGCCTGTTGGGCCTGCTCGACCTCCGCACGGCTCGCGTCGAGCCGGAGCAGCCTGGCGGAGTTCTCCTGGAATTCCTCCCGGTCCGCGTACGGCACGCCCAGGAGCTCACAGATCACCAGCGAGGGAATCGGCAGGGCGAAGGCCTGGAGGAGGTCCACAGGCCCCTCGGCGGCGGCCATCGCGTCCAGCTGCTCGGCGACGATCTGCTCCACCGCCGGAGCCAGCTTCTGCATCCGGCGGACCGTGAACTGGCCGGTGAGCATCCGCCGGAAGCGGGTGTGCTCCTGGCCGTCCATCATGATGAACATGCCCGGCGGGGGCGGCGGCAGCGGAGCGTCGGCGGATTCCGGGTCACCGGGCCGCACCCGACGGCGGTTGGCGCCGAACCGCGGATCGGTGAGCACCGCCCGCACGTCCTCGTACCGGCTGACCACCCAGCCCTTGGCGCCGTCCGGGAAGGTCACGGGCGCGATCGGGTCCTCCTCCCGCAGCGTCCGGTAGCCCTCCGGCGGGCTGAAGGGGCAGGTACGGCCCATGGGCTGGGTCCTGGTGGTGGGCTGCGTACTGGTCATCGAACGGTCCTTTCCAAGGTGGGGGTCAGGTCGGGGCCCGGGCCGACGGGGGCGTCGCAGCGGTGAGTACCGACGGAGCGCCGGTAGACGCGCCACCCCAGGAGCGCGCCGAGCGCGAAGACGAGCGGCCCGAAGACATCGACCGTGCCGAGGGCGACGGCCTGGCCGGTCAGGAACAACGGGAGCTGGACCGACAACGTCAGGAGGTTGCCGGTGTACATGACGAGGCTGCCCTTGGTGAAGGCCCGGCGGCGCACGGCGCAGCGGCGCCACGTGGTCCGCTCCCCCGTGACCAGGCCCACCAGCACGCCCAGCGGCGGCCAGCCGAGCAGCAGCAGCACCGGTGTCACCACGGCCATCACCGCGTGCGTCACGAGGTGCGGCAGGAAGAAGTTGGTGGCGTCCCCGGTGCGCCCGGCCAGCAGGCCCTGCACACAGACCACGCCGAGGAAGAAGAGCGCCTGCCGCACGGGTTCCCTGCGCACCAGCCGGAGCAGGAAGACCCCGGCGCCGGTGGTGAGGGCGAGCGTCAGCGCGACGCCGAGCCTGTGGGTGAGGGCGAAGGTCAGGGTGAAGCCGAAGATGGGCGTCACATCGATCACGGTGCTGCGCAGCCGTTTCCGGACGGCGGTGCGGACGGCGTCCGTACCTCCGGGCGCGAGGTCTGCGGCAGGGTCCACGGGGTCTCCAGACGTCTCGGCGGACGGTGGTCGGTCCGGTGTCGTGACTCCAGAAAAGCGGGCCCCGTTGACCGGCCCCGGTCGGCAACCTGACCATTGCCTGACAGCCGGAGCCCGTGGCGCCCGTGCCGCTCCCGCCGCCGGGGAACCGGCGGACGGGCCCGCACGTTGTCGTCGCAGACTCCAATCACGCGAAATGACGCGATGGGTGCCCGCCATGCTTTCCGCCTCGCCGTCGAGTGGCGCGCCGCTGCCCCGAGGAAGCGGGCAGCGGCTGCTCGTCGTGGACGACGATCCGCGGATGGCCGAGCTGCTGGAGACCACGCTCGGCCTCGCCGGGTACGAGGTCGCGACCGCCGGCTGCGGCGGCGAGGCCCTGCGCGCCTACGCGGAACTGCCCCCGGATCTGCTGGTGCTGGACGTCCTGCTGCCCGACCTGGACGGGTTCGCCGTCTGCCGGCGGCTGGTGGAGGGCGGGGCCCGGCTGCCGGTGCTGTTCCTGACCGCGCGGGACTCCGTCGACGACCGGGTGACGGGCTTCGCGGCGGGCGCGGACGACTACCTCACCAAGCCGTTCAGCTTGCCCGAACTCCTCGCCAGGGTCCATGCCTTGCTGCGGCGGGCCGGCCGGTCGGCGGAGCCCGGGCCCCTGTTGTGCTTCGCCGATCTGACCGTGGACGAGCGCAGCAGGCGGGTCCGGCGCGCGGACCGGCAGATCGCGCTGTCACCGACCGAGTACAAACTCCTGCGCTACTTGCTGATCAACGCCGACCAGGTGATGTCCAAGGAACAGATCATGGACCATGTGTGGCAGCACCACTTCGGCGACGGCGTCGTCGAGAAGCTGGTCTCCCGGCTCCGGGCGAAGGTGGACGCCCATGGGCCCGCCCTGATCCACACGATGCGCGGCTTCGGCTACAGCCTGCGGCTGCCCGAAGGCGGGTGAGATGGCCGGGGCCTGGCGCGGCTCCCTGCGGGCACGGCTGATGGTGGGCGTCGTGCTGCTGGCGGCCGTGGGCATGGTGACCGTCAACGCGGTGTCGCTGCTCGCGCTGCGGCTCAACCTCGTCAATTCCGCCGACACCAACCTCACCAAGACCCGGGAGTCCGTGCAGCACCGGGTGCACGTCCGGCACGCCCCGGTCGACGCGGGCAACCTCAACTCCCTGATACCCGACGGCCTCTACGTCGCGCTGGTAGACGACCGGGGCCGGGTGGTCACCCAGACCCCGGCCCGGGACATCGACGGCCGGACCCGCGCCCGTCCCGACCTGCCCGACCCGCTGCCCGACGACTTCGCCACGCAAGTCGTCACCCTCTCCGCCCGGGGCGGGCCCGTCCCCCGCTACCGCACGCTGAGCTTCCCCCTCGGCTACACCGCCACCGTCCGGCCCACCCCGGACGCGGCGCCCCAGCGGTTCAGCCGGGTGGTGGTCGCCAAGAGCCTCCAGCCGGCCGAGGACGTCGTCTACTGGCTCGTCGGCGCCGACGCGGCCGCCACGCTCACGGTGCTCGGCGGCATCGTGCTGCTCAGCCGCGGCGTGCTGGGCGTGGGCCTGCGGCCGCTGCGGGACATGGCCACCACCGCGACCGCGATCGCCGAGGGCGACATCGACCAGCGCATCGAGGTCGCCCGGCGGCACTCCGAAGTAGGCGAGGTCGGCACCGCCCTCAACCGGGCCTTCGACGAACGGCAGCGCTCCGAGGAGCAGCTCCGCCAGTTCGTGGCCAACGCCTCCCATGAGCTGCGCACTCCCCTGACCACCATCCGGGGCTGGGCCCAGCTCCAACTGCACGGCCTGGCCCAGGACCCCGCCCTCATCGAACGTGCGATGCTGCGCATCGAGGGCGAGGCGGCCCGGATGCACACCATGGTCGAGGAGCTGCTGCTGCTCGCCCGCCTCGACCAGGGCCGCCCGATCGTGCGCACCCCGGTGCACCTCGCCACGCTCGCCGACGACGCCGTCACCGACGCCCGCCTCGTCGCCCCCGACCGCCCCCTCACCGTCGAGGTGCCGGACGGGGTGTTCGCCTGCGGCGACGAGGACCGGCTGCGCCAGGTACTGCAGAACCTCCTGGGCAACGCGCTGCGCCACACCCCGCCGGACACCCCGGTCGCGGTGACGGCCCGCACGCTGCCCGCCGGCACGGTGGAGCTGACGGTCACCGACCAGGGCCCCGGCATGCCCCCCGAGACCGCCGAGCGGATCTTCGAGCGCTTCTACCGCGGCGACGAGTCCCGCAACCCCACCAGCGGCGGCACCGGCCTCGGCCTGAGCATCGTCAAGTCCATCACCGAGGCCCACGGCGGCACCGCGACCGTCCACACCACCCCCGGCAAGGGCAGCGCCTTCACCGTCACCCTGCCTGCCGCCCGCTGAACGCCCGCCTCAGCGGGCCGGGTTGGCCTGTACGGGGCCTGCCCCTCGCCGTGCCCCGGCCAGCCTCCCTCTACTCCCCTCAACCGCGTCCGGTGAACTTCTGCCCGACCCCGAGCCGGCGCAAGTCGGCGAGGACTTCGGGGTCCTGGGCGTCGAGCCAGTCGCACAGCTGCCGGAACGAGACCAGCCGGACGTCCTTGTGCTTGTCATCGGCGATGTGCTTGATCGCCTCCTCGACGGCGTCCATGTAGATGCCGCCGTTCCACTGCTCGAAGTGGTTGCCGACGAAGAACGGCGCCCGGTT
>NZ_JBICVV010000025.1:0-134751 GCF_043199295.1 Streptomyces sp. NPDC048612 | reverse complement strand
AAACCGCCGCTGCGACTCAAACGCCCGGTCCAACCGGTCCAACATCTGATCGAAGGTGTCCGCCAACTCCTTCAACTCATCATCCGGACCCCCCAGCTCGATCCGCCGGTGCAGATCCGACCCCGCCACCCGCTGCGCCGTCCGCGTGATCCGCCCCAACGGCGACAACACCCGCCCCGCCATCGCATAACCGAACGCGAACGCCACCACCGTCAAACCCAGCAAGGCCAGCAGGGAGCGGTTGAGGAGGCTGTTGAGAGCCACCGCCCGCTGGTGCTGGAGACAGTTGTTGACGGCCTCCTGGAGCAGCTGCCCGGACGTCTGGGTGGGCAGGTCACAGATGTCGCTGGTCGACTCGAACTTGCCGCCGAGGATCTTCAGCGGCAGCGCGCTGCCGTCGTGCAGCGCGTCCGCGGCCAGCATGTAGATGATCGTGAGCAGCACGATGCCGGCCATCAGGAACATGCCGCCGTACAGCAGCGTCAGCCGTATCCGGATGGTCGGCCGCAGCCACGGGAAGGGCCGGACGTTGACCGGCCGGGGGTCCCAGGTGGGCTTGGGCGGGGCGGACGGCGGCGGACCGGCCGTCTTGGAGAACGAGGGCAGTGAGGGCATCGCAGGTCAGATCCGGTATCCCGAGCCGGGCACGGTGACGATCACCGCGGGCTCGCCGAGCTTGCGCCGGAGGGTCATGACCGTGACCCGTACGACGTTGGTGAACGGGTCGGTGTTCTCGTCCCAGGCCTTCTCCAGGAGCTGCTCGGCCGAGACGACCGTGCCCTCGCTGCGCATCAGGACCTCCAGCACCGCAAACTCCTTCGGTGCCAGCTGGACCTCCTTGCCGTCGCGGAAGACCTCGCGCCGGTTGGGATCGAGCTTGATGCCGGCCCGCTCCAGGACGGGCGGCAGCGCGACGGTCGTACGGCGCCCCAGGGCGCGCACCCGCGCGGTCAGCTCGGTGAAGGCGAACGGCTTCGGAAGGTAGTCGTCCGCGCCGATCTCCAGGCCCTCGACACGGTCGCTGACGTCGCCGGAGGCGGTGAGCATCAGGACGCGGGTCGGCATCCCCAGTTCGACGATCTTGCGGCAGACGTCGTCACCGTGGACGACCGGGAGGTCACGGTCGAGCACGACGACGTCGTAGTCGTTGACCGCGATCCGTTCCAGGGCGGCAGCGCCGTCGTAGACCACGTCGACCGCCATGGCCTCCCGGCGCAGTCCGGTGGCCACCGCATCGGCGAGCAGCTGCTCGTCCTCGACGACGAGAACACGCACGTCGCTAGTCCTTCCTCAGGGCCCTCACGGGCAGGCACAACACTGTCTGAAAACTCTTCCATCCTGCCCCGAAGAGCAGTAAACCGGCGGTAAGAGGGGTGCGGGGCCGGCGGCGGACGGGCCGGGGAACCGACGCGCAGGATTCCTGGGCGGGTTGAGGTTTCCCTGAGGTGGCGGGTGGGGAGGACGACTGCACACCCGCGATCACGCCCTGTTTTTCCGGCTACTTGCCATGCACTCATCCATCGCAGGGACCACGCCGTGATCGACCCACCCGTCGGCACACCCCCGTGCCCACCGACCCACGACGAGGGGGCGCACATGGACGCGTTCACCGCAGGCATTCTGCAGCGCATAGAGAACACCGAAGCCGATCTGGACCGGGCCCGCGCTGCGGGCGATGACTTCCTCGCCGAGGTCGAACAGGCGGAGCTGGAGGATCTCCAGCGCCTGGCGACCGAGCACGGCGTGCGTCTCGGAGCGGTCACCAGCGCCTGACCGCTCCAAGACGCACGACGACAGCGCCCCGGCACCCAGTAAAGGGTGCCGGGGCGCTGTCGTGCCCGGACGGGGGCCGGTCAGCCGCGCCAAGCGCCGAGCTCGTCCAGCAGCGGCTGGAGCTGTGCGAAGACGCCCGGGGAGGCGGCGAGGACCAGCTCTCCGGAGACCGCCCGGCCGGGGCGTCCTCCGGTCAGCGCACCGGCCTCGCGGGCGATCAGGTCGCCGGCCGCCATGTCCCAGGGGTTCAGACCGCGCTCGTAGTAGGCGTCGAGCCGGCCGCAGGCCACATCGCACAGGTCGATCGCGGCCGAGCCGCCGCGCCGGATGTCGCGGACCTGCGGCAGCAGGGTGCGCAGCACTTCGGCCTGGGCGGCCCGGCGCTCGGCCTGGTAGGAGAAGCCGGTGCCGAGCAGCGCCTGGGAGAGCGGCGGTGCGGGCCGGTGCCGGACGGGCTCGCCGTTGTTGAACGCGCCACGGCCCAGGACCGCGTGGTAGGTCTCCTGGCGCATCGGGGCGGCGACGACCCCGACGACCACCTCGCCGTCCTTCTCGGCCGCGATGGACACGGACCAGGACGGCAGGCCGTAGAGGTAGTTGACGGTGCCGTCGACGGGGTCGACGACCCAGCGGACGCCGCTGGTGCCGACGGTGCTCGCGCCTTCCTCCCCCAGGAAGCCGTCGTCGGGACGGCGCTCCCCGAGGAAGCCGGTGATCAGCTTCTCGGAGGCGATGTCCATCTCGGTGACGACGTCGATGGGGCTGGACTTGGTGGCGGCCACACCGAGGTCGGCGGGCCGCCCGTCGCGCAGCAGTGCCCCGGCGCGGCGGGCGGCCTCCAGGGCCAGGTCGAGCAGTTCGTCGTAGAGCGCTTCGGTGGGCGCCGGGTCGCTCTGCGGGGCTTCGGGGTGCTGCGGATCGGGCACGTTGCTCCTTGCTCGGAGGGGCGGTGGTCGGGCGGGCGTACGGCTACGCGGGGGCCTCGGCGACCGGGCCCCGCCAGTCGGCGCCGGCGGCGGCCGGGCGCGGCGCCCGCGCGGGGCAGCAGCCGACCGGGCACAGGTCGTGGCTCGCGCCGAGGGCTCCCAGGGCGCAGCGTTCCGGACTGCCGCCCCGTTCGGCCGCCGCGCGCTCCAGGAGGAGGTCGCGGACGGCCGCGGCGAACCGGGGGTCGGCGCCCACGGTGGCCGACCTGGCGACCGGCAGTCCCAGTTCGGCGGCCTTGGCGGTGGCCTCGGTGTCGAGGTCGTACTTGACCTCCATGTGGTCGGAGACGAAGCCGATGGGGGCCATGACGACGGCCGGGGCACCGGCGGCGTGCCGCTCCTCCAGGTGGTCGCAGATGTCCGGCTCCAGCCAGGGGATGTGCGGGGCGCCGCTGCGCGACTGGTAGACGAGCCGCCAGGGGTGGTCCACACCGGTCTCCGCGCGGACGGCGTCCGCGATCACCCGGGCGACGTCCAGGTGCTGGGCCACATAGGCGCCGCCCTCGCCGTCCCGGGTGTGGTCGCCGGGGGTGCCGGAGGTGTCGGCGGCGGCGGTGGGGATGGAGTGGGTGGTGAAGGCGAGGTGGGCGCCGTCCCGTACGTCCTGGGGCAGGGCGGCGAGGGAGGCCAGCACCCCGTCGACCATGGGGCGGACGAAGCCGGGGTGGTTGAAGTAGTGCCGCAGTTTGTCGACCCGCGGCACCGGCAGGCCCTCGGCGCGCAGGGCTGCGAGCGCGTCGGCGAGGTTCTCGCGGTACTGCCGGCAGCCCGAGTACGAGGCGTAGGCGCTGGTCGCCAGGACGGCGATGCGGCGGTGGCCGTCCTGGACCATGGTGCGCAGGGTGTCGGTCAGGTAGGGCGCCCAGTTGCGGTTGCCCCAGTAGACCGGCAGGTCCAGACCGTGTGCGGCGAAGTCGCTGCGCAGCGCGTCCAGCAGCTCCCGGTTCTGCGCGTTGATGGGGCTGACGCCACCGAACAGGAAGTAGTGCTGCCCCACCTCCTTGAGGCGCTCGCGGGGGATGCCGCGGCCGCGGGTGACGTTCTCCAGGAACGGGACGACGTCATCGGGGCCTTCGGGGCCGCCGAACGACAGCAGCAGGAGGGCGTCATAGGGGCTGGGATCGTGCTGTTCGGGCATGCCGTCGATCCTGCCACCCTTCCCACGGGGGCGGAGGGCAGGTCCCGGCTCCGGCCGGGGCCGTCGGCCGCGGGGACGGTCCGGAAATCCGGACGCGGCAGGGGGTGGACCGCCCGTAAGCTGTATCGGCCACAGACATCCCTTACCGATCTTCGGTTCCTCACCGGCGGAGCATCCCCGTTGCCCAGTCCCTACCGCGCCATCTTCGGCCGCCCCGGCACCATGTCGTTCTCCGCCGCCGGACTGCTGGGCCGGATGCCCCTGTCGATGATGGGCATCGGCATCGTCACGATGGTCTCCCAGCTGACCGGCCGTTACGGGCTGGCGGGTGCGCTGTCGGCGGCCCTCGCGCTGTCCGCCGCGGTCCTCGGCCCGCAGATCTCCCGGCTGGTGGACCGGCACGGCCAGAGCCGGGTGCTGCGCCCGGCCACCCTGGTATCGGTCACCGCGGTCGCCGGTCTGCTGCTGAGCGCACAGCAACGCTGGCCGGACTGGACCCTGTTCGTCTTCGCGGCCTGTGCGGGGTGTGTGCCGAGCGTCGGTTCGATGATCCGGGCGCGCTGGGCGGAGATCTACCGGGGCTCCCCGCGTGAGCTGCACGCCGCGTACTCGTGGGAGTCGATCGTCGACGAGATGTGCTTCATCGTCGGGCCGATCCTGTCCATCGGGCTGTCCACCGCGTGGTTCCCGGAGGCCGGTCCGCTGCTGGCCGCCGGTTTTCTGGCCGCCGGGGTCTTCTGGCTGACGGCGCAGCGGGCGACGGAGCCGGTGCCGCATCCGCGGGAGCAGCACGCGCGGGGGTCGGCGCTGCGCTCACGGGGGCTCCAGGTGCTGGTGGTGACGTTCGTGGCGACCGGCGCGATCTTCGGGGCGATCGACGTGGTGACCGTGGCCTTCGCCGAGGAGGCCGGCCACAAGGCGGCGGCCAGTCTGGTGCTGGCGGTCTACGCCCTCGGCTCCTGTCTGGCCGGCGCCGTCTTCGGGCTGCTGCGGCTCACGGGGCATCCGTCCCGGCGGTGGGTCGTGGGGGTCTGCGCGATGGCGGTGAGCATGGTGCCGCTGCAACTGGTGAGTTCGGTGCCGCTGCTGGCGGTTGCGCTGTTCGTCGCGGGCCTGTCGGTCGCCCCGACGATGGTGACCACGATGGCGCTGATCGAGGAGCACGTCCCGCGGTCCCAGCTGACCGAGGGCATGACCTGGACGAGCACCGGCCTGGCGGTGGGTGTCGCGCTGGGTTCGTCGGCGGCCGGCTGGGTGGTGGACGCCGCGGGTGCCGCCCGGGGCTATCTGGTACCGGCGGCGGCCGGTCTGCTCGCCACACTGGTGGCGTTCGCCGGCTACCGCAGGCTCCTTCCGCGGCCCGCCGCCGCGGTGGCGGACCCGGCCACGGCCGGCGGTCCGCCCGGCCGGGACGGAGCGGCCGCCGAGCGGCAGGACGAGGAGAGCGTCGCGTAGGGCGTCCCCGGCTGAGCACGGCCCGGACCGCCCGGACCGGTACGCAATGCCGAACGGGCGCCGCCCGCCGGGGAGTTACCGACGGTACGAGATGCCCGGGAGGCGGCCGGTTCCGGCCACTTCCGCGCCCGTGTGATTCCCGTCACCCCACCTGGAAGTCGCGTCGGCGACTGACATCATGCGCTCACACCAACGGCGGCCGCACGCGGCCGGCCCGTGCGGAGGGAGGGGACGTCACCATGGCAGTCAGCAACGCCGCCGGCGGCTCGGGAGGGCGCGCCCCGACCACCGGACCCTGGCGCAACTGGGCGGGCAACGTCACCGTGCGCCCCGCCCGAAGCGTGGCACCGGCGAGCACCGAGGAGCTGGCGGCCGCGGTCCGCGCCGCCGCCGCGGACGGGCTGACCGTCAAGGCGGCCGGCACCGGCCACTCCTTCACCCCGGCCGCCGCCACCGACGGGCTGCTGATCCGCCCCGAGCGGCTGACCGGAATCCGTGCGGTGGACCGCGCGGCCGGAACGGTGACGGTGGCGGCCGGGACGCCGCTCAGGCACCTCAACGAGACGCTCGCCGCGCACGGGCTGTCGCTGACCAACATGGGCGACATCATGGAGCAGACCGTCTCCGGGGCGGCCGCGACCGGTACCCACGGAACGGGCCGCGACTCGGCGTCGATCGCCGCCCAGATCACCGCCCTCGAAATGGTCACCGCCGACGGCTCGGTCCTGACCTGTTCCGCCGGGGAGAGCCAGGAGATCTTCTCCGCGGCGCGGCTGGGCCTCGGCGCGCTCGGCGTGATCAGCGAACTCACCTTCGCTGTGGAGCCGGAGTTCCTGCTGACCGCCCGCGAGGAACCGATGCCCTTCGACGAGGTGACGGCCCGGTTCGACGAGCTGGTCGCCGAGAACGAGCACTTCGAGTTCTACTGGTTCCCGCACACCGGCAGCTGCAACACCAAGCGCAACAACCGCAGCCAGGGCCCGGCGGCGCCCCCCGGGAAGGTCAGCGGCTGGATCGAGGACGAGCTGCTGTCCAACGGGGTCTTCCGGCTCGCCTGCTCCGCCGGCCGCGCGGTGCCGGCCGCCGTGCCGGGCATCGCCCGGATCTCCAGCCGCGCACTGTCGGCCCGTACGTACACCGACATCCCCTACAAGGTGTTCACCTCGCCGCGGCGGGTGCGGTTCGTGGAGATGGAGTACGCGCTGCCCCGGGCGGCCGCGGTCGCGGCGCTGGGAGAGCTGAGGGCGCTGGTGGAGCGCTCCGGCTTCAGGGTCAGCTTCCCTGTGGAGGTGCGCACCGCGCCGGCCGACGACATTCCGCTGTCGACCGCCTCGGGCCGGGACACCGTGTACCTCGCCGTGCACATGTACCGGGGAACGCCGTACCAGGCGTATTTCGCGGCCGTCGAGCGGATCATGACCGCGCACGAGGGGCGTCCGCACTGGGGGAAGCTGCACACCCGCGACGCCGCCTCGCTCGCCGAGGTCTATCCGCGCTTCGGCGAGTTCACCGCGGTGCGCGACCGGCTGGACCCGGAGCGCCGGTTCGCCAATCCGTATCTGCGGCGGGTCTTGGGGGACTGACCGGCGACGGCCGCGTCCCGGCGCCCGTGGAGGGGCACCGGGACGCGGCCGTATCGGGGCCACCGGCCTGACGGCCCGTCCAGAGGGACGGCCGCCGGGGTCAGGAGGCCTCGGGAGCCGGGGTCTCCTTGCCGGATTCCTGCTGACCCTGCTGGTCCCCCTGGTCCTGGCCGCCGGTCGACGTGTCACCGTCGCCGGTGCCGCCGTCTCCGGTGGATTCGCCAGGGGACGATTCCGGGGACGGGGACGTGTGGGGGTCCGGCGAGGTCTTGCCGCCGCCGGACGGGTCCGGGGAGGGCGGCGGGGAGTCGCCGTCCGTTCCCTCGCCGGTGCCGGGGTCGTCCGACGTGCCGCGGTCCGGGTCCGGCTCACCGTTGTGGCCGTGGCGCCCGCGGTCCTCCTCGGACCCCGAGCCGGGCGACCGCGGCGTACTGGGCTGCTGCCGGCTCCCACCACCGGTATGGGTGATGTTGCTCAGCGTGGTGCCCTTCTGCCCGCTCGGCGTCTGCCCGGTGGCCAGCTCCGTCACGGTGACCACGCCCATGGCGAGCACGAAGACGGCGAGCGCCCCGAGCGCCGGCCGCTTCCAGCCGCGCAGGCGGGTGCCGTACGTCGCGGTGCCGATCTCCTCGGGCACTGCGGCCGGGCGGGCGGCCGTCCGGCCCGGCGCCGTGGGCCGCGCGTCGAGGCGCGGCACCAGCTGCGTCCGGTCGGCGGGCCGTCCCCGGCCCGTGCCGTCGGCCGAGCGCGGGGCGCCGATCGCGCCGTGTCCGGTGCGCAGCATCCCCGTCGCGTCATCGGATTCGGGGTGGGCGCTCGCCGGATCGCGGCGGCGGGCCTGCTCGGCCCGCGGGATCAGCTGGGTACGGGCCGTGTCGCGCCCGGGTGCCCTGGCGGCGACGGAGGTGACCTCGTCCTCCGTGCCCTGCTTGTCGAAGGTCGGCAGCACCAGCGTGGTGCCGGCCTGCCGGGTGTGCGGTGCGGTGGATCGAGTGCGGGAGGAGAAGCGGCGTGGCTTCGGCCGGGTGGAGACCGTGGCCTCCTTGATCTGCTCGCCGGTGCGGCGGAACAGATGGTGGAATATCGAGCCGCCGGTCGTGGCCACGACACTGACCAGACCCGCGCCGATGATGGTCCCGTAGACGCCGAGCCGGCCCGCGAGATACGCCGCGACGGCCGCGGCGAGCGCGCTGCCGGCGACCTGAGCAACGCTCAGGTCTATCCGCCTCTCCTTCTTCTTCGTGTCGGTTTCGGTTTCTTCGTCCATCTCCAACCTTTGATAGCCCCTTCGATCCATCTTGCATGGAGAAGTGACCATTCGGCGGAGCCAAAAGTTCCGATTTTGGGGAATCTGTGAAACTCGCCACCTACGTGCCAGGTAGAGAGGTCGACAAGACGACCGAACGCCGTTGCCCGCCCAGAAGTTCGGCGGCGCGGCGGTCCACCTAAGTGGTCCAAATGGAGTACTGTGGCGAGCCCTGGCCCCGGTTCCCGTCCGGCTGCCCGGAACCCGCGGGAGGGGCCCTGAAGGCGGCACTCACCCGGGGCGCCGCCGCTCGGCACGGGGCACGGCGACAGGACAGGCGACACGGTCACTGAGCGTGGCGAACAGGTAACCGTGTCATAACGGCGTTTCAGGGCCAAGCCCCGACACGCCGGGCAACTCGGCAATGTTGTGGCAGGCTGCACCCGGGCAGGCCACACTCGACTAGCGGAAGCAGCGACGCACGTGACGTCGGCAGGCACCACCCGGGAGGTCCCCATGCCCGAACTGCGTGTCGTGGCCGTCTCCAACGACGGCACACGGCTGGTGCTCAAAGCTGCGGACAGCACCGAGTACACGCTTCCGATCGACGAACGGCTGCGCGCCGCCGTCCGCAACGACCGTGCGCGCCTGGGCCAGATCGAGATCGAGGTCGAGAGCCATCTGCGCCCGCGGGACATCCAGGCGCGTATAAGAGCAGGTGCCTCAGCGGAAGAGGTCGCTCAGCTCGCCGGCATCCCCGTCGACCGGGTGCGCCGCTTCGAGGGCCCGGTGCTCGCCGAGCGCGCGTTCATGGCCGAGCGGGCCCGCAAGACCCCGGTACGGCGCCCCGGCGAGAACACCGGCCCGCAGCTCGGAGAGGCCGTCGCGGAGCGGCTGCTGCTGCGCGGCGCCGACAAGGAGAGCGTCCAGTGGGACTCCTGGCGCCGGGACGACGGCACCTGGGAGGTGCTGCTGGTCTACCGCGTCGCGACCGAGCCGCACTCGGCGAGCTGGACCTACGACCCGCCGCGCCGGCTCGTCCAGGCCGTGGACGACGAGGCGCGGGCACTGATCGGCGAGAGCGACGACACGCCTGAGCCGAGCTTCCCGTTCGTGCCGCGGATCGCGCGGCTGCCGCGCGACCGGCCGCTGGACCGCGCCCTGGACCGGCAGTCGCCCGAGCGCGCCGCCCAGTCCGGTGGTGAGGACGACGAGCCGCGGGTCCTCGAAGAGGCCGCCTCGGGTGAGCGGGAGCGGGATTCGCTGACCAGCCTGCTGGAAGCGGTGCCGAGCTTCCGCGGCGACATGGTCGTACCGGAGAGCGCGAAGTCGCCGCAGAGCGACGAGGAGACCGAGGCCGAGGTCGAGGAGCCGCCCGCCCCGGCGGCCAGCGCGGGCGCAGGTTCCGCGTACGCCGATGTGCTGATGCCGCGTGCGGTGGCCGGGCACCGTGACCGGCTGACCGGGACGACGGACCGGCAGGCCGAGGCCGACGGCGTACGGCCCGGGCGCCGGGCCGCGGTGCCCAGTTGGGACGAGATCGTCTTCGGCACCCGGCGCAAGAAGCCGGAGTAACGGGGCGCCCGCCCCCAGCACTTGACGTCGTCCGCCCGCCCCGGCACTTCCGGGGCGGGCAGACGACGTCGTACACGGGCTCGTGACAGGGCCCGGCGGGGGCTCAGCCGGGCTGCGGGCCGGTGGCGACGGGGCGGGACGGGTCGGACGACCATTCGCTCCAGGAACCGACGTACAGCGCCGCGGGGATGCCGGCGACCGCGAGGGCCAGCACCTGGTGGGCGGCGGAGACGCCGGAACCGCAGTAGACACCGACCTCCACGTCCGGGGTGGCGCCCAGCGAGGCGAACCGCTTGGCCAGGTCCGCTGCGTCGCGGAAGACGGTGTCGCCCTCGGCGACGTTCTCGGTCGTCGGCGCGGACACGGCACCCGGGATGTGGCCGGCCACCCGGTCGAGGGGCTCGACCTCGCCGCGGTAGCGCTCGCCGGCCCGCGCGTCCAGCAGGACTCCGCGGCGTGCCAGGGCGGCCGCGTCGTCCGCCGTGAGCAGCGGCAGCGCGCCGGGCAGGGGGGTGAAGTCACCGGCCGGCGGCGTCGGTTGCTCGACGCTCAGGGCGCCGCCGGACGCCTGCCAGGAGGCGAGACCGCCGTCCAGCACCCGTACGTCGGGGTGCCCGGTCCAGCGCAGCAGCCACCAGGCGCGCGCGGCCGCCCAGCCCTGGCCGCCGTCGTAGACGACCACGGGGCGGTCCCCGCGGACACCGGCGGCCCGCATGGCCGCGGCGAAGACATCGAGATCGGGGAGCGGGTGACGGCCTGCCGGTCCGGGCGGCGAGGCCAGTTCGCTGTCGAGGTCGACATAGACCGCGCCGGGCACATGACCCGCCGCGTACTCGGGGCGGCCGGGCGGCCCGCCGAGCTGATAGCGGACGTCCAGGAGCACCGGAGGGGTGGACCGGGACAGCTCGTTCGCAAGTTCGGTAGCGGTGATGATGGCGTTCATGGGACTCATCCTTGCGTAGCAACGACTACGTACAGAAGGTGGGTGCCCACCCTCCGTATGGCGCAGTTACCCCCTCTCGTCCCTCCGCCGGAACGGATGGGGAAACCCTAAAACGGGCATTCTCCCTCGCGAACCTGCCATGGACGGCGCGGCCGGGGCGCACAGCAGGTCACCGGGTGCGAGCATCTGCACGGGACCCGCGCCCGTACCGCACCGGGTCAGCACCCGACGCTCCGAGGAGAGAGTGACCATGACGACGGAGGCAGCGACCCGGCGGATGCCCGGCGCGCCCTGCTGGGTGAGCCTTCTGGCCCACAGCCTGCCCACGACGCAGGAGTTCTACGGGGCGCTGTTCGGCTGGGAGTTCCGCCCGGGGCCGCAGCACTTCGGTCCGTACGCACGGGCCTTCCTCGACGGCCGGGAAGTCGCCGGGGTCGGCGAGCTGGTGCCCGACCGTGACCTCCCGGTCTCCTGGACCACGTATCTGGCCAGCGACGACGCGGATGTGACCGCCGAGCAGATCCGTTCCTGCGGTGGGACGGTGGGCGTCGGGCCGCTGGACGCCGACGACGACACGGGGCGGATGGCGATCGCGTCCGACCCGCAGGGAGCGATCTTCGGGGTGTGGCAGGGCCGGTCGATGACGGGCACCGCATTCACCGGCGAGCCGGGCACCGCGGTGTGGAACGAACTGGTCACCCGCGACACCGAGTCCGTCAGCCCGTTCTACGAGCATGTCTTCGGTTACGAGGCGGAGCCGCTGCCCGCGGACGGTTCCCCCGACACCAACGGCTTCGAGGACTATCTGACGCTGCACCTCAAGGACCGCCCGGTGGCCGGTATCCACGGTGTGGGCGGCGCGCTGCCGCGTGACCGGGGCTCCCATTGGATGACGTACTTCGCCGTCTCCGACACGGACGCGGCCGCCCGCCGGGTGACCGAGCTGGGCGGTCAGCTGCTGGACGACGCCCGGGACTCCGCGCACGGCCGGCTGGCGACCGTCACCGACAGCGAAGGCGCCGTCTTCACGCTCATCCAGCGGCGAAGCTGAGCGCCGGTCCCGCCACCGTGGCGGCAGATATGCCTCGCCCGTGCGGCGGTGCGGGCCAGGCGATGCGCTCCTACCGCGCGCTGTCGACCGGCAGTACGTCCGGGGAGAGGGCGGCCGCGCGGGCCGAGGCCGAGGTCTGGCGGCGGCGGTGGTGGCGCCGGCACAGCACCTCGTAGCCGACCTCGGCCGGGGGGCCGTCCGCGTCGGCGACGACATCGCCGACCACGACCTGGGCGCCCTCGACGACCATCCGGTTGCCGACCGTGCGGGCGTTGTGCGTGGCGCGGGCGCCGCACCAGCACAGCGCCTCGACCTGCAACACCTCGACCCGGTCGGCCAGTTCGACCAGGCGCTGGGAGCCGGGGAAGAGCTTGCTGCGGAAGTCGGTGGTGATGCCGAACGCGAAGACGTCCAGTTCGAGGTCGTCGACGACGCGGGCGAGCTGGTCGATCTGTTCGGGGGCGAGGAACTGCGCCTCGTCGGCGATGACGTAGTCGATCCGGCCGCCGGAGGAGAGACGGCCGACGACATGTGCGTAGAAGTCCATGCCGTCCGCCGCCTCGACGGCCTCGGTGACCAGCCCGAGACGGGAGGAGAGCTTGCCGTGTCCGGCCCGGTCGTTGCGGCTGTAGATCATTCCCTGCAGTCCGCGGGCGGAGCGGTTGTGCTCGATCTGCAGAGCCAGTGTCGACTTGCCACAGTCCATCGTTCCGGAGAAGAACACCAGCTCGGGCATGGGAAGGTGCGGGCCTTTCGGGCTCGTGGGGGGGGAGTGCGTGCGGGCTGGTGACCGTACAGGTCAGGTGCGGACTTCCAGAAGCGGCACCAGCTGTTCCACCGGGGTCATGGAGCCGTGCATCCCGACCATCTCCGACTCCCGGGGCTCCCGTTCGGTCGCGATGATCACCATGTCGTCGTGGGCGGCCGCCACCACGTCGCCGATGCGGGCACGCACCCGGTCGTCGACGTGCGGGCCGAACCACCCGGCGGCGATGGCCTCGTCGCGGCTCGCCACCCACATCTGCTCACCGACCACCTCGCGCCACACGGCGAGCACATCGGCGGCCGCGCCCTGGTGGGCGTACACATGCCGGGCCCGGCCCTCGCCGCCCAACAGGCGTACGCCGGCGCGCAGTTCCCAGTCCTCGTCGAAGTCGATCCGGGACTCGGGGCCGAAGGGGATGTCGATCATGCCGTGGTCGGCGGTGACATAGAGGGCGCTGCGCGGCGGCAGCTGCTCGGCGAGCCGCTGCGCGAGCCGGTCGACGTACATCAACTGGCCGCGCCAGGCGTCGGAGTCGACGCCGTAGCGGTGCCCCTTGCCGTCGACCTCGGAGTAGTACGTGTAGACCAGCGAGCGGTCGCCGGCGGCGAGCTGCTCGGCGGCGAGGTCCATCCGCTCCTCACCGGACAGCCGGCCGTGGAAGGTGCCGCCGCTGAGGGCGACCTTGGTGAGCGGGGTGTGCTGGAAGTTGGGTGCGGAGACCTGGCAGGTGTGGATGCCGGCGGCGTCCGCGCGCTGGAAGACCGTCGGATAGGGCTGCCAGGCATGGGGGTCGGTCCAGGGGGACCAGCGCAGCTGGTTCATCAGGGCGCCGGTCGCCGGGTCCTCGCAGGTGTAGCCGGGCAGGCCGTGGGCGCCCGGCGGCAGTCCGGTGCCGACCGAGGCGAGGGAGGTGGCGGTGGTGGAGGGGAAGCCCGCGGTGAGGGGGCGGCCGCTGCCGTTGAACGACGTGCCCAGGATCGAGGTGAGGAACGGCGCCTCCTCCGGGTGCGCGCGCAGCAGCTCCCAGCCGAGGCCGTCGATCAGGAAGACACAGGCCCGGTCTGCGGGGGCCAGCTCCATGGGAGCGGTGACGTCGGGTATGCCCAGCCCGGCGGCGAGGGTGGGCAGCAGGTCGGCGAGGGAGGCGGTGCCGTAGCGGGGTACCGGGGCGCCGAGCGGGTCGAGCGGTTCGGGTTCCGGCCAGGCGGGGGCGGCGTGGACCATCAGCGGGTGGGGGTGGCCGCGGTGGCCTCGGAGAGCGCCTGGGCGAAGGCGAGCGTCTCGCGCACCGAGTCCGGCCCGTCGCCGGCCTCGCTGACGCGCAGCGAGAGGTCGTCGGCGGTGGAGGAGCCCGTGTAGCCGTGGTCCGCCTCGCAGTTGGGGTCGCCGCAGGCGGCGGGCTCCAGGTCCAGGCGGGCGACCGCGCCCCAGCCGATGGTCAGCACCACCTCGCGGGGCAGCTGGCCCGGGGTGTACGACTCCGGGTTGGCGACCACCCGGCTGAGCACCACGGAGGAGATCCGGCCCAGCTTGACGGACTCGGTGGAGGTGGTGGCGTACGGGGACGGGGAGGTGGCGTCAGCGGCCTGCTCGTCGGTGTGGCTGACGATGAAGCGGGTGCCGGTCAGCACGAGGACCGTGACATGGCGGCGGACCTCGTTGGCGTCGAAGGTCGTCTCTTGATGGACGAGGTACGACACCACCGGCTCACCGCCGACCGCGGCCTGCACCGCCTCGGCCACGAGCGTCGGGTAATAACCGCTGCGCTCGATCGCCGCGCGCAGCCCCTGGGTCGTCGTACCGGTCTTAGCCATGGAGTCCATCTTACGGGGCGTACCGGGCCGCGAGAGCCTCAGTAGACGGGCAGCCGGCGGGGGCCGAGGTCGGTGGTGGCGGGCGGGCGGGCCAGCCGGACGGTGGCGCCCAGGACGGAGAGGCCCTGGGCGGCGACGACGACCGGTTCGAGGTCCACGCCGACGACCTCGGGGTGGTCGTCGACGAGCCGGGAGACGCGCAGCAGCAGCTCCCCGAGGGCGGCGGTGTCCACGGGCTGGGAGCCGCGCCAGCCGAACAGCAGGGGGGCGGCGCGGATCGAGCGGATCTGCTCGGCGACCTCGCGGTCGGTGGCGGGGATGAGGCGGTGGGCGATGTCGCCGAGCAGCTGGGAGGGCGCCCCGGCCAGGCCGAAGGAGAGGACGGCGCCGGCGGCGGGGTCGATGGCGGCGCGGACGACCGTGTCCACGCCGCGCGGCACCATGGACTGGACGACCGGGCGCAGTTCCTCCGGGGAGCCGAGGTAGTCGGTCAATTCGGCGTAGGTGCGGCGGAGTTCGGCCTCGCCGGCGATGTCCAGGCGGACGCCGCCGAGGTCGGGGCGGTGGCGCAGGTGGGGTGCGGTGGTCTTGAGGGCGACCGGGTAGCCGAGGCGGGCGGCGGCGCGGACGGCGGTGTCCGGGTCGGGCGCCGGGAGGACGGGGCGGGTGTGGATGCCGTAACGGGCGAGCAGGGCCTCGGCGTCCTGGGGTGGCACCGGGACGGAGCGGCCGGTGGGAGCGTCGGGGGTGAGCCGGTCCAGGAGGCGCTCGATGTCGGCGCCGGCGGAGGCCTCCTGGATGTCGTCGTACTCGGGCACCCGGCCCGGGTCGGCGGCCTCCCGGCGCCAGGCGGCGTAGCGGACGGCCTCGGCGAGCGAGCGGACGGCGCGCTCGGCCGCGGGGTAGGCGGGGATGCGGAGGGGCTGACGGCGGGGGCGGCGCGGGGGGTCCGCCTCGGCGTCGCGGGCCGGGGTCGCCTGGCGGGCGGCGAGGGTGGGCGGCGGACCGGTGGGGGCCGGGGGGCGCAGGAGGTGGGACGGGGCGGGTGGGGTCCGTGGGGGCGCCGGGGCCGGGTCCACGGGGTGGGGCGGCGGCTCGGTCGGGGCGGGGGCCGCGGACCCGTCCGGCCGTGCGGGGGCCGGCCCCGCTGCCGCGAGGCTCTCCGCCAAGTCGTCCATCGCGAGGTGGACGACCGTGACCGGCTTCTCCGGGTGGGCGGTCGCCGCAGTGCGCAGGGCGTCGGCGAGTGCGGCGCCCTCGCTGCCGCCCGGGGAGACGGCGGCCCCCTCCCCCACCCACGGGATGGCCGTGACGACCACGGCGTCGCAGCCGTCGGCGGACAGCGCCTCGGCGAGTGCGTCCCGGAAGTCGTCCGGGGTCGCGGCGGAGGCCAGGACCCGGGGGCGCTGCGGGCGCAGCCCCTCGGTCAGGCAGGCGTCGTAGGCCAGCAGCGCCAGCGACTCGGAGTTGCCGAGGATGGCGATCCGCGGGCCGGCCGGCAGCGGCTGGGAGGACAGCAGCAGCCCGGCGTCGATCAGTTCGGTGACGGTGTCGACGCGGATCACGCCGGCCTGGCGCATCAGGGCGGCGACGGTGCTGTCGGGCACCCGGACGGTGGGCACGGCGTGGCCGGGCGGTGCGGTGCCGTTGTGGCGGGCGCCCTTGGCGACCACCACCGGTTTGACGGCGGCGGTGCGGCGGGCGAGCCGGGCGAACTTGCGGGGGTTGCCGATGGACTCCAGGTAGAGGATCACGACATCGGTGTCCGGGTCCTCGTACCAGTACTGGAGCAGGTCGTTGCCGGAGACGTCGGCGCGGTTGCCGGCCGAGACGAAGGCGGAGATGCCGGCGATGCCGCCGTCCCCGGGGCCCCGTGCGTGCAGTCCGCTGAGCAGGGCGATGCCGATGGCGCCGGACTGGGTGAACAGTCCGATGTGGCCGGCGCCGGGCATCTGCGGGGCCAGGGAGGCGTTGAGCCGGACGCCGGGGGCGGTGTTGATCAGGCCGAAGGCATTGGGGCCGATCAGCCGCATGCCGTACGAGCGGGCCTGGCGGAGCAGGGCGCGCTGGCGCTCCCTGCCGTCCGGGCCCGCTTCGGCGTAGCCGGAGGAGAGGACCAGGACGCCCTGGACGCCGTGCTCGCCGCAGTCGCGGATCGCGTCGGGGACGCGGTCCGCGGGGACGGCGATGACGGCGAGGTCGACCGGGTCGGTGATCTCCCGCAGGGTGCGTACGGCCGGTACGCCTTCGGGGTCCAGCTGCCGCAGGTCTTCGGGGAAGGCGTGGTTGACGGCGTGCACCCGGCCGGTGAAGCCGGAGTCCAGGAGGCTGCGCAGGGCGGTGCGGCCGACGCCGCCGGGGGTCCGGCCGGTGCCGATGACGGCGACCGAGCCCGGCGCGAGCAGCCGTTGTACGGAGCGGGCCTCGGCGCGCTGCTCACGGCCGCGCATCACGGCCATGGACTGCTCGGTCGGCTCCAGGTCGAACTCGAGGCGGACCACGCCGTCCTCGAAGGTGCGCTTGTGGGTGTAGCCGGCGTCCGTGAACACCTTGATCATCTTGGAGTTCGCGGGGAGCACTTCGGCGGCGAACCGGCGGATGCCCCGTTCGCGGGCGACGGCCGCGATGTGTTCCAGGAGGGCGGAGGCGACTCCGCGGCCCTGGTGGGCGTCCTGGACCAGGAAGGCGACCTCGGCCTGGTCGTCCTCGGGGTTCTTGGCGGGCAGGCCCTGGTCGTCGATCCGGTCGTAGCGGACGGTGGCGATGAACTCGCCGCCGACCGTGGCGGCCAGACCGACGCGGTCGATGTAGTCGTGGTGGGTGAAGCGGCGCACATCGCGGGCGGACAGGCGCGGGTAGGGCGCGAAGAAGCGGTAGTACTTCGACTCGTCCGAGACCTGCTCGTAGAAGGAGACCAGCCGCTCGGCGTCGTCGGGCGTGATGGGGCGAATCCGTGCCGTGCCGCCGTCGCGCAGCACCACGTCGGCTTCCCAGTGGGTCGGGTACGCGTGCTCCGGCGGCGTCTGCATGCGGACAGCGTACGACCGGCCACCGACAACCGACCCGGCGCGCGTACGCTCGGGGTGCGGGGCCGGCCGGGACACCGGAGGACGTACGACCTGCCGGGCCTCCCCTGGGTCCCCACGCCGCACGGGCCGGGCCGAAGCGCCGGTGGACCACTTCCGGCAGCGTGAGAGACTGGTCTAGACAACTGTCACGACTTTGAAGGGCAACACCATGGCAGAGCGCCGCGTCAATGTCGGTTGGGCCGAGGGCCTGCACGCCCGCCCCGCGTCGATCTTCGTCCGTGCGGCCACCGCCTCGGGCGTCCCGATGACGATCGCCAAGGCCGATGGCAACCCCGTCAACGCGGCCTCCATGCTCGCGGTCCTCGGCCTGGGCGCCCAGGGCGGCGAGGAGATCGTGCTGGCCTCCGACGCCGAGGGCGCCGAGGCGGCGCTCGACCGTCTGGCCAAGCTCGTCGCCGAGGGCCTCGAGGAGCTCCCGGAGACCGTCTGAGACCGGCGGCACTCCTGCCGCATGCGACGGCCCCGCCGTGGCGACCGATCGGTTGCCACGGCGGGGCCGTTTCGCGTGGTGGCACCTGGAGCGCGCGGCGGACGACGGTCCGCCGTTCACGGCGGGTCGGTGCAGGCGCCCCGCATACGGACGCCAAATGCGCATTCCGCGAAGAGGCACACGGAATTTCCCGGGGCGAGCGCCCTCCGGAATCCGCCGGGAAATGCGCACACCCATAAGCGCGCACGGCACCGGCACAAAGAGGCATCGAATTCCGCGACACGGAGCAGAAAGGCGCCTTCACACACCTCCGCCGCCCGTTCCACACCCCTGCGCTTCTTTGTGATTCTTTGTATACGGGGCGATTGTTAAGGGCGGACGCGTGCCGTGTTGACGGGCGGTTTCGTCTCCCTCACCCCGGTCCCGGCGGGGCGCCGCAGCCGGTGCACCGGAAGCGAGCGTTCGACATGAGCCGCCATCAGGGCGCGCGCCCGCTCCGCGTCTCCCCGGGCCACCGCGTCCAGCACCGCGCCGTGTTCGTCCCAGGACTCGCCGGCCCGGGGCGGCGGTTCCACCGTGTACATCCACTCGATCTTGCGCCGCAGCTGGGTCAGCAGCGCCGTCAGGCTGGGGCTGCCGGTCGCCTGGGCGAGCGTCTCGTGGAACCAGCCGTCCAGTTGGCGCAGATCCGCGGGGGTGCCGTGGCGGGCCCGCTCGCGGCCGAGCCGCACCAGGCCGCGGAGCACCTTGAGGTGGGCCGGACTGCGGCGGGCGGCCGCGCGGGCGGCGCCCAGCGGCTCCAGCAGGGCGCGGATGTCGAGGAGATCGGCGGCCTCCTGCTCGGTCGGCTCGGCGACGCAGGCGCCCGCGTGGTGGCGGGTGGTGACGAAGCCCTCGGACTGGAGGGTGCGCAGTGCCTCACGGACCGGCACCCTGGAGACGCCGTAACGGGCCGCCAGGATCTCCTCGACCAGCCGGCTCCCCGGCGCCAGCGCACCGGAGACGATGTCGTCGCGAATCGCCGTGCACACCGCATGCGCGGAAATATGGCCTCGCATCTTCCGTGCCTCCGCCGTAATCCCCTGGAAACGCCGCCGGTCGGCGGCTTTTCCGTGACCCTATTCGACCGGCACGGCTTTTCCGACGGGCCAGGGTTATTCATGGATATTATTTGGCCGGAAGTCGCGGCCGACCGGCGCTATCCGTACGGACCACCCGGCGCCGGAAACGCCGGAGCCCCGGTCGTGGGACCGGGGCTCGGGAAAGGTGCTCGGCGTGCGGCGCGGGACCCGTAGGGGCGCGGCAGCGGAGGGGCAGGGGGTCAGACGTTGACGCCGTGCCCGCGGAGGTAGGCGACCGGGTCGATGTCCGAGCCGTAGTCGGCGCCCGTGCGGGCCTCGAAGTGCAGGTGCGGGCCGGTGACGTTGCCGGTGGCGCCGGAGAGGCCGATCTGCTCGCCGGGGGTGACCTTCTGGCCGACCGAGACACCGAGCGACGACAGGTGGCCGTACTGGGTGTACGTGCCGTCGTTCATCTTGATCACGATGTTGTTGCCGTACGAGCCGCCCCAGCCGGCCTCGACGACGGTGCCCGAGCCGACCGCGTGGACGCTGGTGCCGGAGGCGGCGTGGAAGTCGATGCCGGTGTGGCTGCCGGAGGACCACAGGCCGCTGGACGCCTTGTAGGCGGTGGAGACGTAGGAGTCGCCGACGGGGGCGACGAAGGCGTTGAGGCGCTTGCGCTCCGCGTCGCGGGCCGCCCGCACCTTGGCCTCGTGGGCGGCCTTGGCCTTCTTCTTCGCGGCCTCGGCGCGCCGCTTGGCCTCGTCGGCCTGCCGCTTGGCGACGGCCTCGGCCTTCGCCTTCGCCGCGGCGACCTCGGCGTCGGCCTGCTGCGCGTCGGCCTGCGCGGCGACCCGGTTGGCCAGCTCGTCACCCAGCACGACGGCCTGCTGGAGTCCGGTGTCGTGGACGCGCGACTCGTCCGTCGCGGCCAGCGCCGGCGAGGCCACGGAGGCAACCACACCGCCGGCCGCGATGGTGGCTATGCCGGCGATGTTGCGGGTCGTCCGGACGGGACGGCTCGTGCGGCGGTGCTTCCCGGTGGCACGGATGAACGCCATGGGCTGGCTTGTCCTTTCCCTCCTTCTCGCCTACCGGGTTAGCTGACGGGTTCGGAGCAGGAAGGTCTCCTACGGCCTCCTCGGAGAGGAGCCCGATTCACCCCACGGGACGTATGGGTCCCCGGCTCCCCTGGCTCGCGCCGTACGGGGACTCGGCGATGACTGCCCGGTGCCACTGTTGTGGCGGACTTGTGACGAACAGCCGGACCGACGCTAAACGGGGCAACTTTCAATCGGCAAACAGAACCGGTTTTTTGTGCGGGATGCCACAAGAACGGGAGCACCGACGGAGATAAACCGGACATACGGCGGCTCCCGTGACACTCGTGCGTCACGGGAGCCGCCTCGTCGACATGTGACCTTCCGTCACACGGCGGGGACCAACGGCGGGGACTAGCCGCCTACGACGGTCACCTCACCGATGCCCAGCCCCTTGACCGGCTCGGCGATCTGTGCTGCGTCGCCCACCAGGACCGTCACCAGCCGGTCCACGGGGAAGGCGTTGACCGCCGCCGCGGTGGCCTCGACCGTGCCGGTCTCCGCGAGGCGGGCGTACAACTGCGCCTGGAAGTCGTCCGGGAGCTGCTGCTCCACCTGGTCGGCGAGGGTGCCCGCGACGGCCGCAGCGGTCTCGTACTTCAGCGGCGCGACCCCGACGAGGTTCTGCACGGCGACATCCCGCTCCTCGTCCGTGAGCCCCTCTGCCGCGAGGGTGCGCAGCACCTTCCACAGGTCCTCGAGCGCCGGGACGGTGGAGCCGGTGTCGACCGAGCCGCTGATGGCGAGCAGCGCGGCGCCCGTGGACCCCTCCGGGGAGGAGGGGGCGGTGGAGCGGAGCACCTGGCCGAAGGCGCGCACCCCGTAGGTGTAGCCCTTCTCCTCCCGCAGCACGCGGTCCAGGCGGGAGGTGAGGGTGCCGCCCAGGCAGTACGTGCCGAGGACCTGGGCCGGCCACACCCGGTCGTGCCGGTCGGCGCCGATACGGCCGATGAGCAGCTGCGTCTGGACGGCGCCGGGGCGGTCGACGATCACCACCCGGCCGGTGTCGTCGGCGACGATCGGAGCGGCCTTCAGCGGCTCGGCCGTGGAGCCGGTCCAGGCGCCGAGGGTGTCGGCGAGCGCCGCGGCGAGGTCGACACCGGTGAAGTCACCGACGATCACGGCGGTGGCCGTGGCGGGCCGTACGTGGGCGTCGTAGAAGGCGCGGACGGCCGCGGCGTCGATACGGGCGACGGTCTCCTCGGTGCCCTGCCGGGGCCGCGACATGCGGGCGGTGGCCGGGAACAGGTCCTTGGACAGCGCCATCGCGGCACGGCGGGCCGGGTTGGCGAGCTCGTGCGGGATCTCGTCGAGGCGGTTGCGGACCAGCCGCTCGACCTCGCTCTCCGGGAAGGCGGGGGCCCGCAGCGCGTCGGCGAGCAGACCGAGCGCACGGGTCAGCCGGGACGCCGGCACCTCGAGGGAGACCCGTACGCCGGGGTGGTCGGCGTGCGCGTCCAGGGTGGCGCCGCAGCGCTCCAGCTCGGCGGCGAACTCCTCCGCGTCATGGGTGTCGGTGCCCTCGGACAGCGCACGCGCCATGATCGTGGCGACGCCGTCCAGGCCCTCGGGTTCGGCGTCCAGCGGCGCGACGAGGTTGATCTCGACGGCGACGACCTGCTGGCCGGGGCGGTGGCTGGTCAGCAGGGTGAGCCCGTTGGGCAGTTGGCTGCGGTCGGGGGCCGGGAAGGCCCACGGCTTGGGCGCGCCCCCCTGGGGCTGCGGGTGGAAGTCCATGGTGCTCACGGGAGAATCGGCGTGGGTGGTGGCGTCGCTCACTGGTGCGCCTCCCCTTCCTCGTCGTCGGCGGCGTCGGTCGGCTCGGTGGGCTCGTAGACGAGCACCGCGCGGTTGTCGGGGCGCAGCCGGGCCTTGGCGACGGCCTGCACCTCCTCGGGGGTGACGTCCAGGACGCGCTGGACGGCGGTCAGCGCGAGCTGCGGGTCGCCGAACAGGACGGCGTAGCGGCACAGTTCGTCGGCGCGGCCGCTGACCGTGGCCAGCCGGTCCAGCCACTCGCGCTCCAGCTGGGCCTGCGCCCGCTCCATCTCCTCCGGGGTCGGCCCCTCGGCGGCGAAGCGCGCCAGCTCCTCGTCGACCGCGCGCTCGATGGCGGGCACCTCGACCCCGCCGGAGGTCTTCACGTCCAGCCAGCCCAGCGAGGGGGCGCCGGCCAGCCGCAGCAGGCCGAAGCCGGCCGCGACGGCGCTGCGGTCCCGGCGCACCAGCCGGTTGTACAGGCGGGAGGACTCGCCGCCGCCCAGGACGGTCAGCGCCAGGTCACCGGCGTCCGCCTCACGGGTGCCGTCGTGCGGCAGGCGGTAGGCCGCCATCAGCGCGCGGGAGGGCACCTCCTCCTCGACGACCTCACGCAGCTCGCCGCCGATGACGTCGGGCAGGGTGCCGTCGCGCGGCGGCTGCTTGCCGTCGTGCGAGGGGATCGAACCGAAGTACTTCTCGATCCAGGCCAGCGTCCGCTCGGGGTCGATGTCGCCGACGACCGACAGGACGGCGTTGTTGGGCGCGTAGTAGGTGCGGAAGAAAGCCCGCGCGTCCTCCAGGGAGGCCGCGTCCAGGTCCGCCATCGACCCGATGGGCGTGTGGTGGTACGGGTGTCCCTCGGGGTACGCCATGGCCGTGAGCTTCTCGAAGGCCGTGCCGTAGGGGACGTTGTCGTAGCGCTGGCGGCGCTCGTTCTTGACGACGTCGCGCTGGTTCTCCAGGGAGTCCTCGTCGAGCGCGGTCAGCAGCGAGCCCATCCGGTCCGCCTCCAGCCAGAGCGCGAGCTCCAGCTCATGGGCGGGCATGGTCTCGAAGTAGTTGGTGCGCTCGAAGCTCGTGGTGCCGTTGAGCGAACCGCCGGCGCCCTGCACCAGCTCGAAGTGGCCGTTGCCCTTCACCTGCGCGGACCCCTGGAACATCAGGTGCTCGAAGAGGTGAGCCAGGCCGGTACGGCCCTTGACCTCGTGGCGGGAGCCGACGTCGTACCACAGGCAGACGGCTGCGACCGGGGTCAGGTGGTCTTCGGAGAGCACCACGCGCAGGCCGTTGGCCAGCCGGTGCTCGGTTGCTGTCAGGCCGCCGGAGCCGGCTTGTTCTGTGGCCGTGTGACCCATGGGCATGTACGTCCCTTCGATCCGCTTGCGAGGAAGTTCTGTCACTGTATGCAAGCGCGTCGGCATCTGGCGAAGTTCCCCTCCGACCAGGGCCCGAACGTACGCGCACCCGGCCCCTCGGGAGCCGAAGGGGGAGTCGCGGTCGGCGTTGTCAGTGCGGCGGTCCACAATGGTCCGCGTCAGACTCAGACATACTCGCGGGTCGATCCCCAGCTGGTTGACCCGACTGGTTGACCGTTGTTCCGATGTCGCCTCCCCGACCTCGGCAGTAGACGCAGCAGAAGGAGCCGCAGCCGCGATGGCCCGCCGCAGCACGAAGACCCCGCCGCCGGACGACTTCGAGGAGAGGATCCTCGACATCGACGTCGTCGACGAGATGCAGGGTTCCTTCCTCGAGTACGCGTATTCGGTCATCTACTCGCGCGCCCTGCCGGACGCCCGCGACGGCCTCAAGCCCGTGCACCGCCGCATCCTGTACCAGATGAACGAGATGGGGCTGCGCCCCGAGCGCGGCTACGTCAAGTGCGCCCGCGTCGTCGGCGAGGTGATGGGTAAGCTCCACCCGCACGGCGACGCGTCGATCTACGACGCCCTGGTGCGCATGGCACAGCCGTTCTCCATGCGGCTGCCCCTGGTGGACGGCCACGGCAACTTCGGCTCCCTGGGCAATGACGACCCGCCCGCCGCGATGCGGTACACCGAGTGCCGGATGGCCTCCGCGACATCCCTGATGACGGAGTCCATCGACGAGGAGACCGTCGACTTCGCGCCGAACTACGACGGCCAGGAGCAGGAACCGGTCGCCCTCCCCGCCGCGTATCCAAACCTTCTCGTCAACGGCGCCTCCGGTATCGCCGTCGGTATGGCGACGAACATGCCGCCGCACAACCTCGGCGAGGTCATCGCCGCGGCCCGCCATCTGATCAAGCACCCCAACGCCGATCTCGACACGCTGATGCGCTTCGTGCCGGGTCCCGATCTGCCGACGGGCGGCCGGATCGTGGGTCTCGGCGGCGTACGGGACGCGTACGAGAAGGGCCGTGGCACGTTCAAGATCCGCGCGACGGTCACGGTGGAGAACGTCACCGCCCGCCGCAAGGGCCTGGTCGTCACCGAACTCCCCTTCACGGTCGGCCCCGAGAAGGTCATCTCCAAGATCAAGGACCTGGTCGGTTCGAAGAAGCTCCAGGGCATCGCGGACGTCAAGGACCTCACCGACCGCGAGCACGGCCTGCGGCTGGTGATCGAGGTCAAGAACGGCTTCAACCCCGAGGCCGTATTGGAGCAGCTCTACAAGCTCACGCCGATGGAGGAGTCCTTCGGCATCAACAACGTCGCGCTGGTGGACGGCCAGCCGCTGACGCTGGGCCTCAAGGAGCTGCTGGAGGTCTACGTCGACCACCGCTTCAACGTGGTGCGCCGGCGCAGCGAGTTCCGGCGGACCAAGCGGCGCGACCGTCTCCACCTGGTCGAGGGCCTGCTGACGGCCCTGGTGGACATCGACGAGGTCATCCGGCTGATCCGCTCCAGCGAGAACAGCGCACAGGCCAAGGAGCGGCTGATCGAGCGCTTCTCGCTGAGCGACATCCAGACGCAGTACATCCTCGACACCCCGCTGCGCCGGCTGACCAAGTTCGACCGTATCGAGCTGGAGTCGGAGCGTGACCGGCTGAAGGACGAGATCGAGAAGCTGACGCAGATCCTGGAGTCGGACAGCGAACTGCGCAAGCTGGTCTCCGGCGAGCTGGCCGCGGTCGCGAAGAAGTACGGCACGGACCGGCGGACGGTGCTGCTGGAGTCGGCGGGCACCTCGGTCGGCGCGGTGCCGCTGGAGGTCTCCGACGACCCGTGCCGGGTGCTGCTCTCCTCTACCGGCCTGCTGGCGCGGACGGTCACCGGGGACATGCCCTTCGATGTCGACGCAAAGCGCGTCAAGCACGATGTGATCGTCTCGGCGGTGCCGGCGACGACCCGCGGCGAGGTGGGGGCGGCGACGTCCCTGGGCCGGCTGTTGCGGATCTCGGTGATCGATCTGCCGCAGCTCCCGGAGACCGCGGCGGCGCCCAGCCTCTCCGGTGGCGCGCAGCTCGCGGAGTTCCTCACCCTGGAGGACGGCGAGGAGCTGGTCTGCCTGACCACGCTGGACGAGTCCTCGCCGGGTCTGGCACTCGGCACGGAACTGGGTGTCGTCAAACGGGTGGTGCCCGACTATCCCTCCCACAAGGAGGAGTTGGAGGTCATCACCCTCAGGGACGGCGACCGCATCGTGGGCGCGGTCGAGCTGCGCACTGGAGAGGAGGATCTGGTCTTCATCACCAACGAGGCGCAGCTGCTGCGCTATCCGGCGTCCCAGGTGCGGCCGCAGGGCCGGCCGGCGGGCGGTATGACGGGCATCAAGCTGGGCGAGGGCGCGAAGGTGATCTCGTTCGCCGCGGTCGATCCGGCCGCCGACGCCATGGTGTTCACGGTCGCCGGCTCGCACGGCACGCTGGACGACTCGGTGGCGACGGCCAAGTTCACCCCGTTCGATCAGTACCCGCGCAAGGGCCGGGCGACCGGCGGGGTGCGCTGCCAGCGCTTCCTGAAGGGCGAGGACTGTCTGACGCAGGCGTGGGCCGGGCCGGCTCCGGTGCGGGCCGCGGACGCCAAGGGCAATCCGGTCGAGCTGCCGGAGGCCGACCCGCGCCGGGACGGCTCGGGAGTGCCGCTGACGAAGCCGGTGGCGACGCTGGCGGGGCCGGTGTAACCGCCGCCGCAGTGGCGAGGTGACCGACGCCGTCGGGCCGGTGGAGAACCGGCCCGGCGGCGTCAGTCGTCCTCCGCCTCCTCGCGGGCCGCCACGTACCGCAGCACGCCCCACATGCTGTTCGGATCGGCTTCCGGCGGTGTGCTCTCCCGGCAGTTCTCCAGCTCCTTGCGCAGGGCCGGCGCGTCGATGCCACTGCCGATCAGGACGAGCTGGGTGCACCGCTCCTCGTCCTTGGGCCACGGGGCGGGGTAGAAGCGCAGGAAGTCACCGACGGCGTGCACCGTGAACTTCTGGCGGCTCTCCGGTACGTCGAAGTGCACGAAGCCCTTGATGCGGTAGAGGCCGGCCGGGCGGCTGTCGAGGAAGTCCATGAGGCGACGCGGGTGCATCGGCTCGGCGGAGGTGAACTCCACGCTCTCGTAGGCGGTGTGGAGGTGGCCCGCGTGGTGGGTGTGGCCGGGGTGGTCGCAGGTACCGGGGTGGTCGCAGGTACCGGGGTGACCGCAGTTGTCGCCGGCGTCGTGGCCGGGCGCCCCGTTCGCCGCAGCCTCGCGCAGCAGGTCCTCGAAGGACAGCTGGCGAACGGCCGCGTCGTGGTCCGCGCCCAGGCCGCGGTCGAAGAACAGCTCGGGATCGACCCGCCCGTAGGCGGTGCAGATCACCGGGCGGCCGGGGGCGAGGCCGGCGAGCGTGTCCATGAGTGACTGCCGCGCCGCGTCGCCGATGCGGTCGGCCTTGTTGAGCACCACGATGTCGGCGATGCCCACGTGCCGGTCCAGTTCGGGATGGCGTGCCCGGGTGTCGTCGAACTCCGCGGCGTCGACGACCTCGATCAGCCCGCCGTAGACGATCCGGTCGTTGTCGCTGGCGAGGATCATCCGGATGAGTTCCTGCGGCTCGGCCAGCCCGCTGGCCTCGATGACGATCACGTCGATCCGGGCGGCGGGGCGGGCCAGCCGCTCCAGGTAGGTGTCCAGCTCGCTGGTGTCGACCGCGCAGCACAGACAGCCGTTGCCGAGCGAGACCATCGAGTCGACCTGCCCGGCGACGGTCATGGCGTCGATCTCGATGCTGCCGAAGTCGTTGACGATCGCACCGATCCGGGTGCCGTCGCTGGTGCCGAGCAGATGGTTGAGAAGGGTGGTCTTGCCCGACCCGAGGAAGCCCGCGAGCACGACGACCGGGATCTGTTGCGTGGCCAAGGGGCCCCTCCATGGTGCGGGTGGCGGGCCGCACGGACCGGCGGCGGACGAGCTGTCGATCGTAACGGACCGCCGCCGCCCGGGCCCGGCCCGGCACCCGCCCCTGGCGCCTCCTGGGCTAGCGGGGCGCGACGACGGGCAGCGGCTGCGGCGGGGGCGGTCCGACGTACCGGGCCGCGGGGCGGATGATCTTCGAATCCTGGGCCTGCTCCAGGATGTTGGCGCTCCAGCCGACGACCCGGGCCGCGCAGAAGGTGGGCGTGAACATCTCGCGCGGCAGTCCACACAGCTCCATGACGACACCCGCGTAGAGCTCCACGTTGATGTGCAGCTCACGACCGGGCTTGAGCTCGGCCAGCAGCTCTTCGACCCTCGCCTCCACCTGGACGGCGAACTCCACCAGCGGGCCCCCGAACCGCTCGGCGATACCGCGCAGCATCCGGGAGCGCGGGTCCTCGGTGCGGTAGACGGAGTGCCCGAACCCCATGATCCGGTCGCCGCGCCGCACGCGGTCGCGAATCCAGGGGTCGATGCGGTCAGGGCTGCCGATGGCGTCGAGCATGTCCAGGGCGCGGCTGGGCGCACCGCCGTGCAGCGGGCCGGAGAGCGCGCCGACGGCACCGACCAGGCAGGCCGCGAGGTCGGCACCGGTGGAGGTGATGACGCGTGCGGTGAACGTCGAGGCGTTGAAGCCGTGGTCGATGGTGGAGATCAGATACGCCTCGATGGCCCGGACCCGCTCCGGCTCCGGCTCGTCACCGGTCAGCATGAAGAGGTAGTTGGCCGCGTGGCCGAGGTCCGCACGCGGCTCGACGGGCTCCAGGCCCTGGCCGAGCCGGTACAGCGCGGTGATCAGGGTGGGTACGGCAGCGCAGGCGACGAGCGCGTCGGCACGGCGGCGGCCGGCGTCGAGGTCGTACAGCGGCCGGAATCCCGCCGTCGCACCGAGCAGTGACAGCGCGGTGCGCAGCCCGGCGAGCGGGCCGGAGAGCGCACCGGCACGGGCGAGGGCGGGCAGCGCCTCACGCACCTCCGCGGGCAGTGTGCGCAGGGCCGCGGTCTCGGCCTTGAACGCCGCCAGCTGGGCGGCATCGGGCAGCTCCCCGTGGAACATCAGGTACCAGACGTCCTCGAAGGTGCGGGCCGTGGCCAGCTCGACGGCGGAGTACTGGCGGTAGTGGTAAAAGCCCTCGGCGCCCCGGACGTCGCCCAGCTGGGTCTCGGTGACGATGACGCCCGCAAGCCCCCGCGGAGCGTCGATAGGTGCCTTCACCTTGGCGGTCATGGCTGGTCTCCTTGCTCTTTCTCACTCGAATATTGATCCGACTGTCCATGCTTGACTCAATACTTGTCAATGTTGATTGAATCAATATGGATAAGCCTGGATACGGTGACCTCATGGCGGATCGAGAAGCAGCGCAGGAAGCGGACGGGCAGCGACTGAGCACCCGGGAGACGGCCGACCGGCTCGGCGTGAAGCCGGAGACCGTGTACGCCTACGTCAGCCGCGGCCAGCTGACCAGCCGCCGCGAGCCGGGGGGTCGCGGCAGCACCTTCGACGCGAAGGAGGTCGACGCGCTCGCCCGCCGTGCCGGACGCCGCGAGCCTTCCTCCTCCGGTAGCGAGTTGGCGGTCCGTACGGGCATCACACTGATCGACCGCAACCACTGCTACTTCCGCGGCGTCGACACCTCGGAACTCGCCGCCCACTACAGCTACGAGGAGGTCGCCGAGTGGCTGTGGACCGGTGAACTGCGGCCCGGCATCCGCTTCACGGCACCACAGGACGCGCTGTCCGCCGCCCGACGAGCCATGCAGGCCCTGCCGCCCCACAGCGGACCGATGGACCGGCTACGGGTCGCCGTGATCGCCGCCGCGGCCGCCGACCCCCTGCGCTTCGACCTGTCCGAGAACACCGTCATCGACACGGCACGCACCCTCATCCCGACCCTTGTCGACGCCCTGCCGTCGCACGCCCCCGAGCCAGGCGCCGGCGACTCACTCGCAACACGCCTCTGGTCACGGCTCACGGCAGAACCAGCCGACGCCGCGGCACTCCGTGTGCTGGACGCCGCCCTGGTCCTCCTCATCGACCACGACCTCGCCGCCTCGACCCTCGCGGTCCGGGTCGCCGCCTCCGCCCGCGCCCATCCGTACGCGATCGTTTCGGCCGGCTTCGGTGCACTCGATGGCGTGATGCACGGCGCGGCGAGCGGGCTCGCGCATCGGATGCTGCGGGAGGTACTGGACCGGGACAGTGCGGCCGCCGTTGTCGCCGACCACCTGCGGGCAGGCCGCCAGGTACCAGGCCTCGGTCACCGCGTCTACACGGGCGAGGACCCACGCGCCCACACCCTCTTCCAGCTCCTGGAGGACGTACCGCAGGCCCGCCCTGCGCTGCAGGCCGCCCGTCAAGTGATCACCACGACAGCGCGGCACGCCGACCTGCACGCCAACGTCGACCTGGCCTTGGCCGTACTGACCGTCTCGACAGGCATGCCGGCCGAGGCGGGCGAGACCGTCTTCGCCGTCTCCCGCACGGCCGGCTGGATCGCCCACGCCCTGGAGGAATACGCGGAACGCCCTCTCCGTATGCGTCCCAGCGGCCAGTACCACGGCCCCCGCCCGCCACAGCCGCTGCCGTGACCGCCGGCCGGCGGGTGCACGGACGACACGGCGGCAACCCCGACACCACCCCACATCGGCATGGCGCCATCGCATCTCCGGGCCTCCGACGGGAGTGGCGCCAGCCGATGCCCAGGCGCTCGCCTCCCGTCATCGCCCTCTTGAGGCACACCCGAAAACCCGCTCCGGACGAATGAGGTTAGGCTCACCTATGTGACTACCTGCGCCACTGCTTCCCGTGAATCGGCCGAATCTCTCGCCGGAACCGCGGCGCCTGCCCGGACCTGGCTGCTCATCGAGCAGACAGGCCCCTGGGGAGCCCATGCACTGACGAACAGTCACCTTGACCCTGACGTCGGCCGGGCCCTCGAAGCCGCAGCAGAGGGAACGGGCGTGCGCGTCGCCCTGATCCGCAGGCCGGGACGCCACGCCGACTGCCACGGCACCTCCAGGCGACGCCTGTTCCTCGCGCACACCGCCCCGGGCCGCTCCTGGATTCGCACGGCGAGCGTCAGCGACCCGCGGGCAGCCCTCGACCTGGACTTCACGGCCCTCGGCGCGGGAGAGCATCACGGCCTCTGGGAGCCGTACATCGGTGAGCCGCTGGTCCTGGTGTGCACCAACGGCAAGCGGGACCGATGCTGCGCCCTGCTCGGCCGCCCGCTCGCTGCCGAACTCGCCACTGGTGGAACCGAGGTCTGGGAGGTCACCCACATCGGTGGTCACCGCTTCTCCCCCACCCTTTTCGTCCTCCCCTACGGCTACGCCTACGGACGCGCCTCCGCCCCTCTGGTCAAGGAGGCTGTGGAGGCGGCGCGCGACGGCCGGATCGCGGGCGACCACTGCCGTGGGCGCTCGGCCTGGGACCGGCCGGGCCAGGCCGCTGACCTTGCGGTCCGCCGACTGATCGGAGAGGACCGGGCGGACGCACTCGACGTCGTACGGACCGACGCGATGTGGCCCGACCCCAAGCCGGCCGACGGCTGGACGACCGGCAGCACGGCGGCTGCGGGGCTCTCCCCTGCCTGGGCCGTTACCGTCGCGCACTCGGACGGGCGCTCCTGGCGGGTCACCGTCGAACAGCGGGCCGACGGTGCTGCGGCGCCCGCTAGCTGTGGTGCGCCGCTCGGTCCACCGGCGCGTATGGCGGTTGTCTCCGTCTCCGCGGCGAACGACATGCTTCACGGGGCGCTCTCGGCCGCCACTAGGTGACCTCGCGGGCTTCCCCCGGCGGTCGCCGCGCTCGTCGTCAGCCTCCGGTTCCGCTGCACGCGACCGGTCCGGGCCCGCGCGCTTGCCGGCTCGATGGCTGCTCTGGAGCCGGTGGCTGTGCCTCTCCTCGGCCCCTCGGGCTGACGCATCGGTGCCGTCCGGCGGAACGGGACCGTCCCATGACCAGGTGAGGCGGCAAGCGAAACGCACTGTCCAGCTGCGGCGACTTCGTACAGCCCCGATTCGGCGGCCGAACCCCATCCCACCCGGCTCCTTCCACCACCGCCGCCACGCCCCGCAGCCATCCCCCGTTGACCTCATTGACCGCTCCTTCCCACGCTCGCACCGCATGCCTCGCCCTGCCCCGGGCGGCTTCCCACCGCCCGGCGCAGGGCCTATCCGGTTTCACATGCGAGGTTAGGCATGCACACTCCGCACCCAAAAGGCCTGTGGATAACCCTCCCAACACTTCCCCGTCGCCTGCTGACCAGCACCTGACCTGCACCTTCGCTACGACGAGCGCTCTCCGGCCGATAGGCAGGTCGAGAACGGCGCGGCGGGACCGGCAACCCGGCACAGGGGGTCGCAACAGCAGCAAGGGCCCGGATTCGGCCCAGGTCATCAGGCCCGGGGCCGGCGGAGTCACGTCCGAGTCGCCGCCCGGACACCCTCCGAATTCCTTCCATCAGGGATTACCGTGCGGCCACGACCGCGCTTACTGTTCGTTCGTATGGGCGAAAAGGAAGCGTCGGTTCCACGCCCGAGCGGCCCAGAGCCCTCGGGCTCGGCACCGTTTCCCGCCGACACCCCGACCCCCGGCGCCACTACCGGCCAGCCGGGCAGCCTCTCGCACACGGCCGGCCGTCGCCCCGCCTTCGAGTCCACGGTCGCGGCAGGCAATGAGCCCGCGACCGGAAGGCTGCGCCGCGCGCGGCCACGGCTGGGCTGGCCACGGCGCGTGTTTGCCCAGGTCCTGATGGTGCAGTTGGCCATCGCCACCGGCGTCACGGCGCTGGCGACCGGCCTGTTCCTCGCTCCGCTCAGTACCCAGCTGGACGACCAGGCGATGCGCCGCGCTCTCGCCATCGCGCAGACCACCGCGGCGGAGTCGCACCTCGACGACGCCCTGGAGTCGTCCCGCCCGACACGTCACGGGCCTGTGCAGAACGAGGCGGAGAGAATTCGCGCCGCCACCGGGGCCGAGTACGTCGTGATCATGGACAAGCGGGGTGTGCGCTGGTCCCACACCGACCCTGATGAGATCGGGCGGCACGTGTCGACCGACCCGAGCGCCGCGCTCTCCGGCCAGGACGTCATGCAGATCGACGAGGGAACCCTCGGCCGGTCCGCGCGCGGCAAGGTCCCGCTCCGTGACGAGGCCGGCAAGATCGTGGGCGCGGTCTCCGTCGGCATCGCGTACGAGAGCGTGCAGCAACGGCTGCTCTCCACCGTTCCCCAGCTGCTCGCCTACGCAGGCGGGGCACTCGCCGTGGGCGCACTGGCCGCCTATCTCGTTTCCCGCCGTCTCCAGCGCCGCACCCACGACCTGGCCTTCTCCGACATCTCCGCGCTGGTCGCGGAGCGGGAGGCGATGCTGCACGGCATCCGCGAGGGGTTCCTCGCGCTCGACAGACACGGCCGTATCCGGCTCATGAACGACGAGGCCCAGCGCCTCCTGGACCTCCGCACCGAGGACACCGGACGCCCCCTGGAAGAAGTCCTCCCACCCGGCCGCACCACCGATGTTCTGGCCGGTCATGCCTCAGGGCCAGACCTGCTGGCCGTCAGTGGCCAGCGGGTCCTGGTGGCGAACCGCATGCCGACCGATGACGGTGGTGCCGTGGTCACCCTGCGCGACCGCACCGAACTGGAGCGGCTGGGCCGCGAACTGGACGGCACCCGCGGCCTCATCGATGCCCTCCGCGCCCAGGACCACGAGCACGCCAACCGGCTGCACACGCTGCTCGGTCTGCTGGAACTCGGGCTGTACGAGGAAGCCGTGGAGTTCGTGACGCAGGCGGTGGGCGTCCATCGCGCGACCGCCGAGCAAGTCACCGAGCGCATCCACGATCCCCTGCTCGCCGCCCTTCTGGTGGGCAAGGCCACCGTCGCCACCGAGCGCGGCGTGTCCTTGAGCATCTCCCCCGACACACACGTGCCCGACCGTCTCGTCGATCCGGCCAGCCTGGTCACCATCCTCGGCAACCTCGTCGACAACGCCCTGGATGCGACATCGGGTGAACGCGACGCCCAACTGGAGGCGGAGATCCGCGCTGAAGGCCGGACTGCCGTCGTGCGTGTCAGCGACAACGGACCAGGCGTGCCCGAAGAACGCCGCGCGGAAATCTTCACCGAAGGGTGGACGACCAAGGAGCCGCCCGCCCATGGGCAGCGCGGTATCGGCCTGGCACTCGTGTGCCAGCTCGCCGAGCGCTACGGAGGCAGCGCCGAGGTCAGCGAGCGCCCCGGTGGCGGTGCGGTATTCACCGTCACGGTGCCCGACGCACTGTCCGACGAGCTTCCCGAGCCCCGTGGGGCAGACCCACAGAACAGCATCACGGACGACACCCGCACCACCACCGCACGTGCCGCAGCGGGCACTCGCCGTCCCCAAGGTGCCACGGAGGCCGGCCGATGATCGATGTACTGGTCGTGGACGACGATGTGCACGTCGCAAAGATCAATGCGGCCTACGTCGCCAAAATCGAGGGATTCCGCGTCAGCTGCCTGGCACACACCGCCGGCGAGGCCCTGACCGTCCTTGAGAGGCACCCCGTCGACCTGATCCTCCTGGACCACTACCTGCCCGACAGAACAGGGCTCCAACTGGTCGGCGAGCTTCGACGCCGCGGTCTGCTCACCGACGTGATCATGGTAACCGCGGCTCGCGACATCGCCACCGTACAGGCGGCGATGCGCCACGGAGCTCTGCAGTACCTGGTCAAGCCCTTCACCTTCGCGGGCCTGCGCTCCAAGTTGGAGAGCTACGCAGCGTTGCACCGCACGTTTGCGGGCGGCGGGCAGGCGGAGCAGTCCGAAGTGGACCGGATCTTCGGGACGTTGGGAGCCGCCAACGCCGGGCCAGCAGAGTTGCCGAAGGGACACTCCACCGCCACTGCCGACCGTGTCCGCTCGGTACTGCGCTCCGCGGATGCCCCACTGTCCGCACAGGACGTCGCCCTGCAGGCGGGGCTGAGTCGGCAGACCGCCCAGCGCTACCTCAAGCTCCTGGAACGCGCCGGGCGGGTGCGCCTCACGCTCAGATACGGCGAGACCGGCCGCCCCGAGCACCGCTACGAGTGGGTCTGAGCCCTCAGCAGGGACGCACGGAGGCAGGCGGCGTGCGTACGGCCAACACCACCGCCACACCGCACTTGCATGCCGGCCACCGCCCTCAGATCACCCACGTGAACACCCCTGCGGGTAAACAGACCTAAGCCGCCCCCGCCCCCGTGAGCGCCCGTACCTCCGTTTCCGCGTGCCGTGCCTTGTCGGCGGTCTCCGGGGAGAGCACGGTTCCCAGCCAGCCCATCAAGAAGCCCAGCGGGATCGACACAACACCGGGGTTGTCGAGCGGAAAGACGGCGAAGTCCAGTCCGGGGAAGAGTGACTCCGGACTGCCGGAGACCACCGGTGACAGGACGACCAGGGTGATCGCAGGGATCAGACCGCCGTAGACGGACCACACCGCGCCCCGGGTGGTGAAGCGGCGCCAGAAGAGGGTGTACAGCAGGACCGGCAGGTTGGCCGACGCGGCGACGGCGAACGCCAGCCCCACCAGGAAGGCCACGTTCAAGTCCTGGGCCAGCAGGGCGAGGCCGATGGCGACCGCGCCGACGGCCACCGCCGCGATACGTGCCACGGCGACCTCGGCGCGCTGAGCGTCCTGCGTCGTACCTCGCGGGCGTCGTAGTGAGGCATACAGGTCATGCGCCACGGAGGCCGACGATGCGAGCGTGATGCCGGCGACCACGGCCAGGATGGTGGCGAACGCGACAGCGGCCACCACGGCGAACAGCACCGCCCCTCCAGTCGAACCGGCGCCGCCTCCCAGATCGAGGGCGAGCAGCGGCACAGCGGTGTTGCCTGCCGTATTGGACGCCCGGACGGCATCGCTGCCGAGTACTGCGGCAGCACCGAACCCGAGCACGATGGTCATCAGGTAGAAGCCGCCGATCAGACCGATGGACCAGACGACGGAGCGGCGGGCGGCACGCGCCGTGGGGACGGTGTAGAAGCGGGAGAGGATGTGCGGCAGCCCCGCCGTGCCCAGGACGAGCGCGATGCCGAGGCTGATGAAGTCGAGCCGTGAGGTCCAGTCGCCGCCGTATTTGAGGCCCGGCGCGAGGAAGTCTCGGCCGTGCCCGCTGCGTTCAGCAGCGGTGCTCAGCAGTTGGTTGATGTCACCGTGGAAGCGGACCAGTACCAGGACGGTCAAGGCGACGGCGCCGCCCAGAAGGAGTACGGCTTTGACGACCTGAATCCAGGTCGTGGCCCGCATACCGCCGAAGGCGACATAGACCACCATCAGGGCGCCGACCCCGATCACCATCCAGGTACGGGCCTGCTGGCCCGCGCCCCCCACGAGCAGGGCGACCAGGCTGCCGGCACCGACCATCTGCGCCACCAGGTAGAGCACTGACACGGTGACGGAGGCCGTGCCGGCCGCGATGCGGACGGGGCGTTCCCGCATCCGGGCGGCGACGACATCGGCGAGGGTGAACCTGCCGCAGTTGCGGACCAGTTCGGCGACGAGGAACAGGACGATGAGCCAGGCGACGAGGAAGCCGACCGAGTACAGCAGGCCGTCGTATCCGAAGAGCGCGATCAGCCCGGAGATGCCGAGGAAGGAGGCGGCGGACATGTAGTCCCCCGCGATGGCGAAACCGTTCTCCATGGGGGAGAAGAGCCTTCCGCCCGCGTAGAACTCCTCGGTGGAGCCGCCTCTGCGGCGGCTCACCCATGTGGTGATCGCCAGGGTGACGGCGATGAACACGCTGAACAGGAGCAGCGCAAGGGTCTGGTGGTCACCGGTCACCGGATGTTCCCTCCGGTCAGTTCCTGGGTTTCCCAGCGGATGTCGAGCGCCGCGCTGTCCCTGCGCAGCCGGGCATGGCGCGCGTACGCCCAGGTGAGCAGGAACGTGGTGACGAACTGGCCGAGCCCGGCGAGCATCGCGATGTTCAGGGCGCCCGCGACGCGATGGGCCATGAGGTCCGGCGCGGCGATCGCAGCGATCACATAGGCGAGGTACCAGCCCAGGAAGACGACCGTGCCGGGCAGGACGAACCGTCGGTACCGTCGGCGCACTTCCTGGAAGGCCGCGCTTCGCTGCACCGCCAGATACACCTCGCCGTGCGGCACGGACCGCTGTCCCGGTGCCGACGGGGGCGGCTGTGTCCCGCCTCGCCCGCCCGTTGCCTCCACCGTGTCGGCCAGTTCGCCCCACCCGGAGGCGAGGGCGTCGTACCAGGGGTCGTCGAGCCGCAGGGCCCCTGGTTCTCCGGCCGCACGGCCGTCCTGCTTGTCCACCGAACTCTCCTTGATGCACGGGTCTGTTGTCCGTGCGGCCCAAGGGTGGACAGAAAGGAAGATCCTGGACTCTTCATTGCGAATCCTTCACCCCATCAGGTGATGGGACTGTCCGGGCGACTGTGCGAGACCCTGACGGTGGGCGCAGCGAAGGGCCGAAGCCTGGTCCGTGGCCCTGCCTAGGCGAAGAGTTCAAGCCGCACGCCCACCTGCGCTCTGAGCATGCTTGCGCACGTCCGTCAGCGCCTCCCGCCGCGCCCTTCCGGGCCACGAGACCCTCTTGAGCCCGGCACGGCACGGAGCCTCGCCCGCCACATGCAGCTCAGCACCGCCCTCAGCGGCGGCCAGGCGACACAGAAGCTCGGGCCGTGAATCCCATGCCCACTCGCCACGCAAAGCCGCTCACGGGCGCCTTGCGGCCCTTCTCGACCCACCCCACGCCACACCGCGGCGATCACACCCAGGCAGAGACGCCGATGGGCGCCTCCCCACCCCAGCGGTGGAGAGGCGCCCATCGGAATCAGTCGCCCCTTAGGTGTCGATGCGCGACCGGTCCAGGGTCGACGCGGAGTTGGTGATGAACTCCTTACGGGGAGCGACCTCGTTGCCCATGAGGAGGTCGAAGGCCTTCTCCGCCGCTTCGAGATCGCTGATGTTGATGCGACGCAGGGTGCGGTGGCGCGGGTCCATGGTCGTCTCGGCGAGCTGGTCGGCGTCCATCTCACCCAGGCCCTTGTAGCGCTGGATGCTGTCCTTGTAGCGGACCTTCTTGCGCTGGAGTTCCAGCAGGGTCTGGCGCAGCTCGTTGTCCGAGTACGTGTAGATGTACTTGTCCTGGCCCTTCTTGGGGTTGATCAGCTCGACGCGGTGCAGCGGCGGGACCGCGGAGAACACCCGGCCCTGTTCGACCATCGGGCGCATGTAGCGCTGGAAGAGGGTCAGCAGCAGGCAGCGGATGTGGGCACCGTCGACATCCGCGTCGGCCAGGAAGATGACCTTGCCGTAGCGGGCGGTGTCGATGTCGAAGGTACGGCCCGACCCGGCTCCTATGACCTGGATGATGGCGCCACACTCGGCGTTCTTGAGCATGTCCGAGACCGAGGACTTCTGGACGTTCAGGATCTTGCCGCGGATCGGCAGCAGGGCCTGGAACTCCGAGTTCCGCGCCAGCTTGGCGGTACCCAGCGCCGAGTCTCCCTCGACGATGAACAGCTCACTGCGGTCGACATCGTCGCTGCGGCAGTCCGCGAGCTTGGCCGGCAGCGAGGAGGACTCGAGCGCCGTCTTCCGCCGCTGGGCCTCCTTGTGCTGACGGGCGGCGATGCGCGTCCGGGCAGCCGCGACGACCTTCTCCAGGACGGAGCGGGCCTGCTGCTTGTCGTCCCGCTTCGTGGAGGTCAGGAACGCCTTGAGCTCCCGGCTCACCACCTGGGCGACGATCCGCGAGGCGGCGGAGGTACCGAGCACCTCCTTGGTCTGCCCCTCGAACTGCGGCTCCGCGAGCCGTACGGTCACGACGGCCGTGAGCCCCTCCACGGCGTCGTCCTTGACGACGTCGTCCTCGGCGACCCTCAGCAGCTTGCTCGACCGCAGCACCTCGTTGACGGTCTTGGTGACCGACCGCTCGAAGCCGGAGACGTGGGTGCCGCCCTTGGGCGTCGCGATGATGTTGACGAATGACTTGATCGTCGCGTCGTAACCGGTGCCCCAGCGCAGCGCGACATCGACGCCCAGTTCCCGGGTGACCTCGGTCGGTGTCATGTGGCCCCGGTCGTCGAGGACCGGCACCGTCTCCTTGAAGGTGCCCTGGCCGCTCAGCCTCAGGACGTCGCAGACGGCCTTGTCCTGCGCGAGGTACTCGCAGAATTCGCTGATGCCGCCGTCGTAGCGGAACGTCTCTTCCGTCTTCCCGGCGCCGTCGATACCCCGCTCGTCACGGACCACGAGGGTCAGGCCCGGCACGAGGAAGGCCGTCTGGCGGGCCCGGGCGTACAGCGTCTCCAGGGAGAGGCGGGCGTCCTTGAGGAAGATCTGCCGGTCGGCCCAGTAGCGCACCCGGGTGCCGGTCTTCGTCTTGGTGATCCGCTTGCCCTTGAGCAGGCCGTTGCCCGGGTCGAACGGGGCGTCGGGGCCCGATTCGGTGAAGATGCCGGGGACGCCGCGGCGGAAGCTGATCGAGTGCGTCTTGCTGTTGCGGTCGACCTCGACGTCCAGCCGGGCGGACAGGGCGTTGACGACCGAGGCCCCGACGCCATGCAGGCCGCCGGAGGCCGCGTACGAGCCGCCGCCGAACTTTCCGCCGGCGTGCAGCTTGGTCATCACGACCTCGACGCCGCTGAGGCCCGTCTTGGGCTCGACGTCGACGGGGATGCCCCGGCCGTTGTCCTTGACCTCCACCGACCCGTCGTCGTGGAGGATCACCTCGATGTGGTCGCAGTAACCACCCAGGGCCTCGTCGACGGAGTTGTCGATGATCTCCCAGAGGCAGTGCATCAGCCCCCGGCTGTCGGTCGAGCCGATATACATGCCGGGGCGCTTACGGACGGCTTCAAGCCCCTCGAGGACGAGCAGATGCCGCGCGGTGTAGTTGGATCCGTCCCGGTCTGCCCCGGTCAGCACTGCGGTGGACGGCACGGACATCTCGGCGGTCACGCGGTTCGCTCCTCGCTGAATTTCTGGCAGCCCGCATTCCGCGGACTCTGTTGTGGCGGTGTCGCCGGTCAGAGGGTACCGAGGCCTGGTAGAGCCGATGTGACGCCACCCGTAAGCATGACCATGGTAGTAGAATTTCGCTCGTACGTTCGATACCTCGTTGGGGTGACGTCCGAGTGACGTGCACATCACGTTCCCTTCGAGGCATGAACCATTTAGGCTCCGGGCACGTCCTCATCAACAACCGGCAAGCCAGCCGGGGGGACAGACCAACAACCAACGTGAATCAGACCACCACGCAATACGGCTCATTCGCCGCCACCCGGCAGCACCCGGCCCCCTCGAAGAATTTTTTCGAGGAAAAGGCACGAGCGGGAACGATTTCGGCCTGGTTGGATGTTGACCCTGGTACGACAGCTCGTCGAGCTAGAGAAGAGGCGACGTGACTACTGTTCTGACACCCGCGAGCCCGCTGACGGCCGCTGACCGCTGCGACCGCTGCGGCGCCCAGGCATACCTGCGCGTCGTCCTGATGTCCGGCGGAGAACTGCTCTTCTGCGCCCACCACGGTCGCAAGTTCGAGCCAGAACTCAAGAAGATCGCCGCGGAAATACAGGACGAGACGGAGCGGCTGACCGCTTCTCCGGCGTCCGCGTCCGATGAGGAACGCTGACACTTCGCATCCACGACGAGCGAGCAGCGGCCCAGCGCCGTACTGCGGGCGGTCTCCCCGACACCACCGGGGAGACCGCCCGCACTCGTACGCTCAGCCATGCCTGACAGCTCCCCGCGCCACTCAGCCGGCCCCGTGTGCGGACACGGCCGGGAGCAGCGCCGTGGCGCGCGTATAGACCCCCGGACTGCCCGCCTGACCGCAGCCGGTCCCCCACGACACCAGGCCCACCAGCCGCCCCTGCACGACCAGCGGCCCGCCGCTGTCACCCTGGCAGGCGTCCCGGCCGCCGGACGGCTCCCCTGCGCACAGCATCGACTGCGCCCTGTACTTGCCCTCGGCACTTCCCGGATAGGCCCGCGCACAGACCGCGTCCCGCAGCACGTTCACATGTGCCGCCCGCAGGTGTGACGCATAGCTGCCGCCGCCCGTGGTGTCGCCCCACCCGTAGACCGTGGCCGCATTGCCCGGCCGGTAGGCGCTGTCCTGCCGCCCCGCTATCGGGATGGGCCGGTTCGGGAGCGGCTTGTCGAGCGTGAGGACAGCCATGTCGCCGTCGTTCGTCCAGCTGTTGTAGCGCGGGTTGACCCAGATCCTCGCGGGCTTGAGTTCCTGCCCGCCACCGCCGGCGAGGTTGTCACGTCCGACGACGACCCGCAGGTCCCTCACCTGCCGCCAGGGGACGCCCAGCACCTCCTTGCTCAGGCAATGCGCCGCCGTCACCACCGTCGAGTGCCCTACGAGCACGCCGCCGCAGAACTGTCCGGAGCGCTGGGCCCCGAACCGCTCGTGAGAGGCCAGCGCCACCGCCCAGGGGCTGTGGGACAGCGGAGCGGGCTTGCCCCCGATCACCGACTCGTCCGCGGCCGCCGTGGCCGGCAGGGCGAGGGCCAGCGCGAGGGCTCCGAGGGCAACGTGGGCGATCGGACGCATTCGGACTCCTGACGATGAGGCAGTGCGCGCATACCCAGAGTGACCCAATCGGCTGCCCCGCGCACCCGGACGGGCGCGAGCCCGGCCTCTCCGAGGGGAGAGACCGGGCTCGCGATGCCGTCCGGACGGGTGGGACTAGTCGAGGTAGTCGCGCAGCACCTGGGAGCGCGACGGGTGACGCAGCTTCGACATCGTCTTCGACTCGATCTGCCGAATCCGCTCACGCGTGACGCCGTAGACCTTGCCGATCTCGTCCAGCGTCTTGGGCTGGCCGTCGGTGAGGCCGAAGCGCATGGACACGACGCCGGCCTCACGCTCGGAGAGGGTGTCCAGCACCGAGTGCAGCTGCTCCTGCAGCAGCGTGAAGCTGACCGCGTCGGCCGGGACGACCGCCTCGGAGTCCTCGATGAGGTCACCGAACTCGCTGTCGCCGTCCTCGCCCAGCGGGGTGTGCAGCGAGATCGGCTCACGGCCGTACTTCTGGACCTCGATGACCTTCTCGGGGGTCATGTCGAGTTCCTTGGCCAGCTCCTCCGGGGTGGGCTCACGGCCCAGGTCCTGGAGCATCTGGCGCTGGACGCGCGCGAGCTTGTTGATGACCTCGACCATGTGGACGGGGATACGGATCGTACGGGCTTGGTCGGCCATGGCGCGGGTGATCGCCTGGCGAATCCACCACGTCGCGTAGGTCGAGAACTTGTAGCCCTTGGTGTAGTCGAACTTCTCGACCGCACGGATCAGACCGAGGTTGCCCTCCTGGATCAGGTCCAGGAAGAGCATGCCGCGGCCCGTGTACCGCTTGGCCAGGGAGACGACCAGACGGAGGTTGGCCTCCAGGAGGTGGTTCTTCGCCCGGCGGCCGTCCTCGGCGATGATCTCCAGCTCGCGCTTGAGCTTCGGCGCGAGCTTGTCGGAGTTCGCGAGCTTGTCCTCGGCGAACAGGCCCGCCTCGATGCGCTTGGCAAGCTCGACCTCCTGCTCGGCGTTGAGGAGGGGGACCTTGCCGATCTGCTTGAGGTAGTCCTTGACCGGGTCGGCGGTGGCGCCGGCCGCGGCGACCTGCTGCGCGGGGGCGTCGTCCTCGTCGTCGTCGGACAGGACGAAGCCGGCGTTCTCCGTGCCCTCGGCGGCCTCGGGGGCATCGCCCTTGCCGGGCACCGGGGTCTCCTCGGTCACGTCCTCGTCGAGCAGCTCGTCGACGTCCTTCTTGGACGCGGTCTTCTTCGCGGTGGCCTTCTTGGCCGTGGTCTTCTTCGCGACCGTCTTCTTGGCGGTCGCCTTCTTCGCCGCTGCCTTCTTCGCAGGCGCGGACTCGGACTCACCGGCCGACGGGTCCGCCATGGGGGCGGGGGCCGCGGCTGCGGTGGTCTTCTTGACCGTGGCGGCCTTTGCCGCGACGGTCTTGGTGGCGGTGCGCTTCGCCGGACTCTTCGCTGCGACGCTCTTGCGGGTGCGCTTGGGCGCCTCTGCGGCACTGACCATCAGCGTCACACCCTCCTCGTCGAGGATCTGGTTGAGGCTGCGCAGAACGTTCTTCCACTGGGTTGGCGGAATCTGGTCAGCCTCGAAGGCCCGACGCACGTCATCGCCGGCGATCTGCCCATCTGCCTTTCCCCGCTCGATGAGCGCCATCACAGACTCGGACTCGGCGATCTCCGGCGGGAGCGTACGGGATGTGCTGGCCGACACGAACAACCTCTCGGAACGATGGAAACGGCTTCCGACCCCGTCCTGTGTGGATCGGAGCCGACGACCGCCGGTGGGGATGGACCGACGGCGCAGGGGCAACCGGGGAGTTGAACAGCGTCACGAACGCCGCTCGTATTCCCTCCTCGGCTATCACCTCTTAAGTCATCGCGCTTCCCTGAAGAGCGTTACGCCCAATCTGCGTGGCCCGAGTCACACCCCATAACGACCCATTCCCAGTCATATGACATGCAACCCTCCCAAGACCTGTCGCCGGATTCGGTCGACGCCCCGAATCCGGCGATCCCGTGCGCCGTCGCCGCGTACGGCGTGCCCTGCCCGGAGGGGTGTGCAGGGCACGGAGGCCGCGCGGCGCCTACAGTCCGTACGCGGTCGAGTACGGCCTTCAGTGCTCGCGGGGCGCGGGGACGACGTGGTCCGCGGGCGTCCCGGACCCCTGGCCGACGACCTCGCCATGGGCGGCGAGGAGCTGCCGCATCGCGGACTCGGCTGCCGTGGCGTCGCCGGAACCGATCGCGTCGACGACCCGCATGTGCTGGCCCACAGACGTCTCGACCGGTCGCTCGCAGCCGCCGGCGGAGCCGCCCGAGACGTGCAGGGCGGCGGAGACGATGCCCGAGAGGTGCTCGAGCATGCGGTTGCCGGCGAGCTGCAGCAGCAGCGAGTGGAACTCGGCGTCGGCGCGGCAGAAGGTCATGGTGTCGCCCTGGGCCGCGGAGTGGCCCATGATCTCGACCATGTCCGCCAGCCGCTGCTGGATGTCCTCACGGCCGTGGCCCGCGGCGAGCCGGGCGGCGAGGGGCTCGATCGTCCAGCGCAGCTCGCACAGCTCTCGGCGCTGGTCGTCACGCTGTGGCCCGTAGGCCCGCCATTCGATGATGTCGGGGTCGAGGAGGTTCCAGTCGCTGACCGGGCGCACCCGGGTGCCCACGTTCGGGCGGGCGCTGACGAGGCCCTTGGCCTCGAGCACGCGCAGCGACTCGCGGACGACGGTGCGGGAGACCTCGAAGCGCTGGCCGATCTCCTCGGGGACGAGCGGGCGGTCGGCGCCGAGATCGCCGGAGACGATCATCTGGCCGAGCTGCTGGACGAGTTGGCCGTGCAGGCCGCGGCCGCGACTGCCGGCCGCGCGACGGCCGACCCGGCCGATGTCCGACTCGGAGCCGTCCCAGACCTGCGAAACCCGCTCGGCACGGTCCTGGCCGGCTGCGTTGTTGGCGTTCGCGGCGTTGGCCGCGTTGGCGTAGGGGTAGCGGTCGAGCTCGCCCGGGCCTGCGAGGCCGGTGTCGCCGGGGCGAGCCGCGGTCATCATGGTGTGCGCAAGGGTACTCACGCATCTTTTGTCGGCGACACCCTGAACACCCTTGAGGTCTTTGGTGAAAAGCACACGAAAGGGTGATCGCCCCCCATCCCTGAATTGACGCTTTATCGGAAAGAAATGCGCTCTCCCAGGCGAGTTGCGGACAGCGGCCACTACAACAGGGCGCCAAAACGTATGCATTACTCGATCAGCAGCTGAAGCGGGAAGGCCCCGTGGGTGCATCACCGCAGGTCAGGCCGGTCGGCGACAACACCCCTGCGCCGTTTGCGTGTTGGGGTGCGATCCACATCACGAACAGATGCTTCCTGGTCGATTCCGAACGGGCTCTTGACGCGACCACTGAACGGCAGGGCGACTTCGACCGAGGTCTCGTGAAAAGCACCGCAAACAATGTCATTACAGGGGAACGAAATACGCGAATGCGCCGCGCTCGCACCTGCGCGTAACCGGTGGATGGCGCGGCCAACTGGCACCGCGAAAAGGTCACTCGACAGCGACGATGAGCCACGGCACCCAAGGCTCCGCCGGGGCCGGGAGCGGAGAGGCGGGAGGCAGGGGCGAGCGAGCCGATGCGCAACGGCCATCGGCCGCGGCCCCCTTCGCGCCGGTCGCTAGTGGAGTGGCGCCCCGATCGGGCGGTACCTCGCGGTCGAGAACGCCGTCGGTGGGCGCACCCGAGCCGCGGGGATCACCGGACAGTCAGGCGGTACGAGGCGTCGCCCCCCTGGCGGGGCGTGAGGCCGGTCGGGAGCTGCAGGGGACACGAAAGGACTCACCCAGCCAAGGTACCGCAATATGTCCTATTTTCTCGCAATTGCCCAACCTTGATAGCCCATCGTGTCACCGCGGGTGAACTTCAGCCCCACGGTGTCTGGGCTGCGCCCGGCAGCCTCAGACCTCCGGGCGCAGCATCGGCGGGTTGAGCAGCGTCGCTCCGCCGGCTCTGAACAGCTGTGCGGGGCGGCCACCCTGACGTGTCGTCGTACCCCCGGTGGGAACCAGGAAGCCGGGAGTCCCGGTCACCTTGCGGTGGAAGTTGCGGGGGTCGAGCGCGACGCCCCAGACCGCCTCGTACACCCTGCGCAGCTCGCCGACGGTGAACTCCGGCGGGCAGAAGGCCGTGGCGAGCGAGGAGTACTCGATCTTCGAACGGGCCCGTTCCACGCCGTCGCCGAGGATGCGGGCGTGGTCGAAGGCGAGCGGGGCCGCCAGCTCGCCCTCCCGGGCGAGGGTGTCGTCCTGTTCCAGGAGGGACTCGACCGGTGCCCATCGTGCGCTGTGGGCGTCGCCGCCGGCCCGGGGAGCAGGCAGGTCGGGGGCGAGCACCAGGTGCGCGACGCTGACGACCCGCATCCGGGGGTCCCGCTTGGGGTCGCCGTACGTGGCGAGCTGCTCGAGATGCGCGCCGGGGACGGGCGACGAGTCCTCCGGGGACTGGGCGTGCAGGCCGGTCTCCTCGGCGAGTTCCCGGGCGGCCGCGCCTTCGAGGTCCTCGTCGGCCCGGACGAACCCACCGGGCAGGGCCCAGCGGCCCTGGAACGGCGGCTCACCGCGGCGTACGGCCAGCGCGCACAGGGCGTGGCGGCGCACGGTGAGCACGACCAGGTCGACGGTGACAGCGAAGGGCGGGAAGGCCGACGGGTCGTAGGGAGGCATGGGCGTGATCATAGTCGTCCGCCTGACGATAAACAGGCCCGAAGCACCTCACCGCCCCAGCTGCAGGCCGTCAGCGGCCGTCTCCACCACCCCCATGCCGAGTCTGCTGACCCGTACGGCGAACGGCTCCTCCGCGACGCTCAGTCCGGTGAACTGCAGGGCGCCGAGCGGAGCCGTACCGGGCGGCTGCACGGACACCGTGCCGGCGGGGACATCGGGGCGTAGGCCGGCGAGCGCGACGAGTATGTACACCGCGCCGGCTGCCGCCACGGCAGCGGGGCGGCAGGCCGCCGGGTGCGGCACGGGGGCGCCGTCGCCGGTGCGCTGCTCCCCCGCGTACATCTCGGGGAGGCGGTATCCGAAGCTCTCCGCCGCGTCGAGAACCCCTCTGGTCAGGGCGTCGGCTGTCCGCTCGTGGCCGGCCGCGGCCAGACCGGCGGCGGCAATCGCCGTTTCGTGGACGCGGACCGCGCCGCTGCGGTGGCCGAAGGGGCTGTAGCCGCTCTCCTTGGCACCCAGCCCGCGCAGCCCCCATCCGGAGTCCATGGCCGGGTTGCCCAGCAGGCGGGCTAGTTGTCCGATCTGGGCCGCGTCCAGCAGACCGGGAGCGAGGACGCCGCCGCCGAGCAGGCCGGTGTCGAGGAGCGCCGCGGTGGTGGAGGCGAGGTGCGGGACGGGGCGGCCATCGGCGGTGAGCAGTGCGGCGGGGCGGCCGCCCGCACCGTCCTCCAGCCAGAAGTCCCTCCGGAATCGGGTGCGCAGGTCGTCGGCCCGGTCCCGTAGCTCCGCCGCTCCGGGGGCTCCGAAGGCGTCGAGGAGATCGGCGCCCAGGAGGGCGGCACGATGGGCGTGGGCCTGGGTCTCGCAGCGGTACGGTCCACCGGGCGCGGGGTCGGGGACGTAGCCCCCGGGACCGCCGCCTGGCGGCTCGGTGACGCGTCTCAGCCATCGCAGACAGCGCTCGGCTGCGGGGAGCAGCCGCTCCGTCTCCCGTTCGGGCAGCCCCCAGCGGCGGGCCTCTGCGAGTACGGCCGGGAAGAGGAGAGTGGCCTCGACGCCGGTGCAGCTCGGTGGGGCATGGGGTCCGGCATCTCTGAGAGGGCCTGGGATTCGGCCGAAATCCGGTCCTGGTGCGGCTTGTTGCGTACGGGCGAGCGCACGCAGTGTGCCCGCGGCGAGCCGGGTGCCCAGGGGAAGCAGCATCCGGGCGGCCCACAGCGCCTCGACCGGTGCGAGGCCGCAGCGCCAGGGGAAGCCACCGGCGACATACAGGTCCGCGGGGGCCGCCGGGTCGCGCATCACCAGGCCGTGGAGATCGTCGAGACTGCCCGCCATGAGCGTCTCGGCCCGGTGGTCGTCGCATTCCAGGCGGGCCGCGCTCCAGGGACGCGGTGGCCGGTCGCCCCGTGGCCGCGGGACGGCCGGCCCGGTGCGCGGGCCGGGGATGCGGGCAGTAGCGGGGCCCCGGTGGTTGTCCGGGGCGCCGCTCGGTCCGGACTTGTCGTGTTCCAGTCCGGCACGCAGTTCGATGGTGTGGCGGGCACCGGGCGGCAGGTGCAGATCCCAGCGCAGCAGGCCCGCCGAGGCCAGCATGTCCGCGGGGCGGGGCGTCGCCGTCACCACCGCGTGCACACCGGGCCCGGACCAGCAGAGTCTGGAGCCGTGAACCACGGCCCGCAGGGCGGGGCCCGGGAGGCCGGCGGCGACGGAGCCGAGTTCCGCGAGGTCCGTGCCCAGCCGGATCTCGACCGGAAGCCGGACGGGCCGGGCGGCACTGCTGTGGAACGTGATCCGCTCGGTGCCGTCGGCGGACCGCAGCCGCTCCACGTGGAGCTCCGGGTCCGGCCCGCGCTCACCGGTCGCACGGATCGTCCCGACGAACCGGGCTCGGGCCGTTCCGGTCAATCGCCCCTGGACGGCGAGTGGTTCCTCGCCCGCGACCAGCAGCTCACAGCGGGAGAGGACCCGTCGGCCGTCGCGGTAGAAGCCGTCCATGCCCTGGCCGGTCAGCTGCCCCGACGCCGGGGAGACGGCGAGGGCGGGGAGGGCCACACAGACGAGTGAGGAGTGGACGGGTTGCGGTCGCGGCGCCCGGGGTAGTGCCGGGCACCGCGCTCCGGGCAACCGACGGGCAGGTTGGGCAGTGGGGACGATGCCTGGCACGCGCTGTGCTCCCTGGTGAGGTCGGGGCTCCGGACGGATTACGCCACTCGGGTGAACGCTCCGGCCTGCGCCCAGGTCACGCGGGCCTCGCAGCAGCGGCCCGGTCACCGCCGGCTCCGGTCTCCGTCGCGACCGGTTCGGCGCCTGCCGCGCCCGTCGGTCGTACGGCTGCCCGGACCGGTGGTGCCGCGCGGTCCCCGGGGGCGGCCGGCGGGTCCGGAGCGGGTCGGCCGGGGGCTTTTCGTGGGCCGCGGTGTCTCCTTGGCGGCCGGTGTGGTGGCAGTCGCGGGCGGCTCGGTGGCGGCCGCCGCCTCCTGGTGCTGCTCGCGCAGGCAGCGGCGCAGCGGCTCCGGGTCGAGGCCTTCGTTGATGGCGCGGTGCAGCAGCTGGGCGAAGGTGTAGTCGGGGTCGAGGGCCAGGGCGCAGCTGAGGGCGACGCGGGCCGAGGGTCCGTCCTCGGTGGACCAGCACACCCAGCCGGCGAGAGTGAGCGGCGCCACCGCGTGTTCGGCGTAGCCGCCGGCGCAGCGGCGGGCCAGGGCACGCCAGAGCCGGAGGGCCGGTGCAGCGGTGGAGCCGTCCATCCACTCCGCCGCGCGGTCACGGGTGACCCGGTCCTGGAGGCCGAGAATGAGTTGGGCGGCCTCGGCGTCGGTGATCAGCGCGTCGTCGCAGGCGTCCCGGGCCCGGTTGCTGCCCGAGGGGGTGTCCAGACGGAAGCGGCGGATCATGGCGGTGGCCAGCTCGAGGGTGTCCCGGCGGACGGTCACCGCCCCGTCCCTCCGGAGCATGTGCGGCACCAGTGCACCGGCCGCCCTGTCCAGTGCCTTCTCCTGTTCGGCGGCCCGGCGCCCGGTACGGGGCTGCAGCCTGGCCTCCATCTCCTTGAGGGAGCCGCGCACCTGCATTCCCGCGTAGGCGGCGGCCGCGGCCATCACGGAGGTGCCCGGCAGGACCATGGGGGTGCCCTCGGCGGGGCAGCAGCGGAAGTCGGGGCAACAGTAGGACCAGAAGCGGCCGTTGGAGAGGCAGAGGGCTTCCAGCACCGGTACGTCGAGCGTGCCGCAGGCGGTTCGGAGCCGCTGGGCGAGGGGGCGGAGGCGGTCCTTGACGTCCTTGCCGGTCTCGCCCGCGGCGGGCTCCTGGCACAGGTAGGCGATGATCGCCGTGGGCCGGTTGTCACGCTCCTGGCCTGCAGAGATCAGACAGTCGGCGAGCTGGTCGGCGACATCGGGCCACTGCGCGGTATCGGTCGGGATGCCGAGCCTGACCCGGCCGCCGAAGCGTCCGCGCGCACCGTGGAGAGCCACCATGACGATGCTGTCGTCCGGATAGAAGCCCAGGAAATACGGCAGGGCGTCGGCGAGCTCGGCCGGACTGCGCAGGGTGACCTGGGCGTCGGCGGACCGTGCGGCATCGGCGGAGGCGGTGGCGGAGTGGGACAGGTCGGACGGGGTCGGGGAGGCGGCGATGTAGGCGGGGTCGGAGAGCGCAGAAGGGTCGGTGGCATCCGCGGGACCGGACTGGCCGGCCGGTCCCTCGGCGCCGGTGCGGTGCGCGGGAGGGATGGGGTCGGAGGGCCTGGCAGTGCTCGGCGGGTCGGCCGGTGCCGAGGGCTTGGGCAGGCGGGGGGAGTTGGCAGGCGCCGAAGGCTTGGGCGGGTGAGAGGAGGTGGGGGCGGGGTTGCTGTCGTCGGCGCGCTTGCTCGGTTCGCTGTGCGGATTCATGGCTCGAAGATCCCGCGACCGGCCGCCGCACCGCGACCCCTGTGGATAACTCGCGGGCGACGAGGTTATCCACAGGTTCGGGCGGGGGTTCGCGCGATGTCAGTGGCATCGGGTTGCATGGGGGCATGAGCAACGAAGATCTGCGTGCCGCAGCCGATGCCGTCCTGACCCGCCTCGTCGGGCGTCCCAGCGACGACGTCAGGCTGCGCGAGGATCAGTGGCGCGCGATCGAGGCGCTGGTCGCCGATCACCGCCGCGCCCTGGTCGTGCAGCGCACGGGCTGGGGCAAGTCAGCCGTCTACTTCGTGGCGACGGCGCTGCTGCGCGAGCGCGGCAGCGGACCGACGGTGATCGTCTCCCCGCTGCTCGCGCTGATGCGCAATCAGGTCGAGGCGGCCGCACGGGCCGGTATCCGCGCGCGCACGATCAACTCCGCCAACACGGAGGAGTGGGACACCGTCCAGGCAGAGGTGGCGTCCGGCGAGGTGGATGTCCTGCTGGTGAGCCCGGAGCGGCTCAACAACCCCGATTTCCGTGATCAGGTGCTGCCCAAGCTCGCTGCGGCGACGGGGCTGCTGGTGGTCGACGAGGCCCATTGCATCTCCGACTGGGGCCATGATTTCCGGCCCGACTACCGGCGACTGCGCACGATGCTCGCCGATCTCCCGCCCGGTGTGCCGGTGCTCGCCACTACGGCGACGGCCAACGCACGGGTGACCGCCGATGTCGCCGAACAACTCGGGACGAGCGAGGGCTCCACCGAGGCGCTGGTGCTGCGCGGACCGCTGGACCGGGAGAGTCTGAGCCTGGGCGTTCTTCCGCTGCCGGACGCCGCGCACCGGCTCGCCTGGCTCGCGGACCATCTGCACGAGCTGCCGGGCTCGGGGATCATCTACACACTGACCGTCGCGGCCGCCGAGGAGGTCACGGCGTTCCTCCGGCACCGGGGGCACACCGTCTCCTCGTACACCGGCAAGACGGAGAACGCGGACCGCCAGCAGGCCGAGGACGATCTGCTCGCCAACCGCGTCAAGGCGCTGGTGGCGACCTCGGCGCTGGGCATGGGCTTCGACAAGCCCGACCTGGGGTTCGTGGTGCATCTGGGCTCGCCGTCGTCCCCCATCGCGTACTACCAGCAGGTGGGCCGGGCCGGCCGTGGGGTCGAGCACGCCGAGGTGCTGCTGCTGCCCGGGCGGGAGGACGAGGCGATCTGGAAGTACTTCGCTTCGCTGGCGTTCCCGCCCGAGGAGCAGGTGCGGCGGACCCTGGATGTGCTGGCGGCCGCCGGCCGGCCGGTGTCGCTTCCGGCTCTGGAGCCGCAGGTCGAACTGCGGCGCTCGCGCCTGGAGATCATGCTCAAGGTCCTCGATGTGGACGGCGCCGTGCAGCGCGTCAAGGGGGGATGGACGTCCACCGGCCGGCCATGGGCGTACGACACCGAGCGCTATGCATGGGTGTCACGTCAGCGCGAGGCCGAACAACAGGCCATGCGGGACTACGCCACCACGACGGGCTGCCGGATGGAGTTCCTGCGGCGGCAGTTGGACGACGAGGCGGCGGTGGCGTGCGGCCGCTGCGACAACTGTGCCGGGGCGCGGTTCACCGCCGAGGTGTCCGCCGCCTCGCTGGACGCGGCGCGTGGTGAGCTGGGGCGGCCGGGGGTGGAGGTCGAGCCGCGACGGATGTGGCCGACGGGGCTGCCGGCCGTCGGTGTCGATCTCAAGGGGCGCATCCCGGCAGGCGAGCTGGCCGCGACCGGCCGCGCCCTGGGACGGCTCTCCGACATCGGGTGGGGCAACCGGCTGCGCCCGATGCTGGCCCCGCAGGCTCCGGACGGCCCGGTCCCGGACGATGTGGCGGCCGCGGTGGTCACAGTTCTCGCCGACTGGGCCAAGGGGCCCGGAGGTTGGGCCTCTGGGGCTGCGGAGGCACCGGCCCGCCCGGTGGGCGTCGTCGCGCTCTCCTCACACAGCCGTCCGCAGCTGATCCGGTCGCTGGCCGAGCGGATCGCCACGGTCGGACGGATGCCGTTCCTGGGCACGGTGACCTCGTCGGAGGACGGTGCGCACAGCAGGATTCCGCGCAGCAACAGCGCCCAGCGGCTGCGGGCCCTGCACGGTTCGCTGGGCGTGGCGCCGGAGTTGGCGCAGGCCCTGGCCGCGGCCGGTGGGCCGGTGCTGCTGGTGGACGACTACGCCGACACCGGCTGGACCCTGGCGATGGCCGCACGACTGCTGCGCCGGGCGGGAGCAGAGGAGGTGTTTCCGCTGGTCCTCGCCGTACAGGGCTGAACGCGGCACGGCGCACGGCGACACGCGGGGATATTTGGGATAGCTGCGGCGATTCCGGTCACGGGCGGGAATTGCTCGTTGCCGCATGGGTGTGCGACCGCGAGAATTGGAGGCGCTTCCCCTTACCGGCCGTCCGTGGTCAGGCAGGGCCATGTCGTGGTGCCCATCCGCGCCAGGCCACCGTCCGATGTCCGGACGCGTAGACGAAGGGAGGAACGTGACCTTCGGCTTCGCCTCACCCTCGCAGATGCCCCCGCCCGCGTCCGCCGACTCCGCCCGACTGGGGCGGATGCTGGAGCCCGCCGAATGGGCCTCGGCCGGCATCCCCTTGCTGCGCAACCCCCGTGAGGTCGTCGCCGGCCTGCACGAGCGACATCGCCCGGAGCCGTCGACGGCCATCGTCGCGGTGCTCGATGCGCAGGAGCGGGTGACGGCCAGCGCTTCGTTCACCGAACTCGCGGCCGCTCCCGATGGCTGGGGGTTCCGCAATGTGCTGCTGGCGCATCTGCGCCGCGTCATCCCGCACGACCTGCGGCTGCGCGCCCCGGTGCGGACCGCCGTGCTGCTCTACTGCCGTGCGGGCGAGCCCCGTTGGACGGAGACGGACGGGGCGTGGATGTGGGGGCTGCGCGACGCCTGCACCCTGCACGGGCTGCGCTGCGGGGCGTACATCACCCTGACCCCGGACCGCTGGCAGGTCCTGGGAGAGGGCCGGGGCGGGCGCCGCCCGAGGACGTCTCCGGTGGACATGCCGCTCGGAGAGCCGGCACCTTCAGGGGCGGGGCGCAGGGAGATGGCGCACATGACGACGACGTATGCGGATCATCCGCGTGCTGCTGTGGGCATTCCGGCCCAGAACCGTTCGGTGCCGCGACGCACCGGCGGCGGTGCGCCGGAAGCGCATCGGCACACGGCAGCGCGCTGAGCGGACCGGGCGGGCATCCCGGGTTCCCGCCCCGGGCGGGAGAACGAGCGCTCCGTTCGGCATCACCATGACGTCCGTCGCACGGGGTCTCGCCAGTCTGGAACGCAAGCCAGCCCGACGGCCTCCAGGGCCGACGGGCTGTTGCGAACCGGCTACGGTCAGGCGTTGGCGCCGAGCACGGCGTTGATCCGCTGCGGGTCACCGCAGACGATCAGCAGGGTTCCGGCGCGGGCCATCGCAGCGGGCAACGCCCCCGCGGTGACCTCGTCCGAGTCGCCGTTGACCGCGACGACCACGACGGGCCGGCCGGTGGCCCGCCCGGACGCGGCGTCCGCGTAGAACACATCGTCCGCGGCGTCGTGTTGGGCCCAGTAGGACGCCTCGCCGAAGGACAGTTCATGCGCGGCCCACGGATGGGTCTCGCCGGTGGTCAGCACCAGGATTTCGCCCGGCGCGCGACCGGAGTCCAGCAGGAGATCGACGGCCTCGTCGGCGGCGTCGACGGCGCCGTCGGCCGGAGCCGGGATCAGCTGCAGCTGCGCTCCCGCAGCGCTGCCGGACGCACCGGCGGGCGGCTGCGGGGAGTTGGTGCGCTGCGCCGGCGGAGCGGCGACAGGACCACGCGGCGGGGCGGCAGGTCCGGGCTTGCCCGGACGGACGCTGGACGCGGGGGCGCCGCGCGGAGGCGCGGGGCGGGGACCGGGACCAGGAACAGGACGGGGGGTCGGCGCGGTACGGCCGGCGGCCGGAGTTGCGCGGGGACCCGGGACACTCTCGTGAATCTGAGGCTCCTCGGGGATGAGAGGCATAAAGGGATGTCTATCAAACGTAAGTGCGGAACATGTCATCGGGTACCGAATTCATGCCCGCACCGCTCAGAAGTCGAAGCCGAGTTGGCCACCGGCTTCCAGAGCGGCTGCTTCGGGGGTGATGCGCACCTTCTTCAGATGCCGCCACCGGGGCAGGGCGTCCATGTAGGACCACGACACTCGGTGGTGCGGCGTAGGACCGTACTCCTCCAGGGCGATGCGATGGGTCGGCGAGGGGTAGCCGGCGTTGCCCGCGAAGTCGAAGTCGGCGTGTGCCAGGCCCAGTTCGGCCATCAGCGCGTCGCGCCGCACCTTGGCGATCACGGACGCGGCGGCAACCGCGATACAGGACTGGTCGCCCTTGATGACCGTGCGGACCCGCCATGGCGCGCCCAGGTAGTCGTGCTTGCCGTCGAGGATGATCGCGTCCGGCCGGACCGGCAGCGCCTCCAGGGCGCGTACGGCCGCGAGCCGCAGGGCAGCGGTCATGCCCAGCTCGTCGATCTCCTCCGGCGAGGAGTGCCCCAGGGCATACGACGTGACCCACTCGCCGAGCACATCGCACAGTTCGGTTCGGCGCTTGGGAGTCAGCAGCTTGGAATCGGTGAGTCCGTCGGGCGGCCGGCGCAGTCCGGTGATGGCTGCGCAGACGCTGACCGGACCGGCCCACGCTCCGCGTCCGACCTCGTCGACACCTGCAACGATCTTGGCGCCCGTCGTGGCGCGCAATGATCGCTCGACGGAATGTGTGGGGGGCTCGTACGGCATGGCGCCAGCCAGGTTACGCCTATTCGGCCCGGCCGTCCGCACCGGACCCGGACCTGGCGGAAATCGGTGCCGGCGACCGCGTGAGCAGCACCGGACGGTATCACTACCGGCGGGTACGCCGAAGCGGCCCGGGCACCCCGGGACCGGTACCGAACGTCGCCGTTCCATCGCCCTGCGCACACCGGTGCAGCGTCGAAGTCACCGTACGGGGCAGCCCGTTGGAGGGTGCCACAGGGCATCGGAACGCGCGCCGACAACCAGGCGCGCGCAGGTCGGGACGGGAAGGCGCGACGAGCGAAGGGGCGCGGCGGTACGGCGGTGGTCAGTCGGGGAGGGCCGGGGTCCAGGACGGGAGGGACTCGGTGCCTTCCAGCCACGCCTCGGGCGGAGCGCCGGCGCGTCCGGCGGCGACGATGCCTCCGACGATCGCGCACGTGGTGTCGACGTCGCCGCCCGCCTGGACCGTGGTCCAGAACGCCCGCTCGTAGTTGCCGAGGTGCTGGGCGGCGGCCCACAGAGCGAAGGGCACGGTGTCATGGGCGCTGGTGCGCCGTCCGCAGCCCAGGACGGCGGCGACGGTGCCGGAGTCGGCGTAGTCGAGCATGTCGCGGGCCCGGCGCAGCCCGGCCTGTACGGCGCTGCGCGGGATCAGCTCCAGCACCCCGTCGAGCAGCTGCTCGGGGCCGGTGTCGCGGTCCGGGTCGGCCACCAGGGCGGCCGCCGCGGCGACGGCCATGGCGCCGACGACCGCCTCGCGGTGCTGGTGGGTGGTGTAGGCGGAGATCTCCGCCTGGTGGGTGGCCTGCTCGGGGTCGTCGGCGTACCAGGCGCCGAGGGGCGCGATCCGCATCGCGGCTCCGTTGCCCCAGGAGCCCTGGCCGTTGAAGAGCCCGGACGCCAGCTCGCGCCAGTCGCCGCCCTCGCGGATCAGCCGCAGCATGCGGTTGACGGCCGGCCCGTAGCCACGGTCGAAGTCGTGGTGGTCGGCGAAGGAGCGGGCGAGAGCGTCCTGGTCGATCCGGCTGTGGGCCGCGAGGACGGCCAGGACGGAGCAGGCCATCTCGGTGTCGTCGGTCCACTGCCAGGGGGCGGGAGGCGTCTCCCGGCGCTTGAGGGAGGGGTAGTTCGCGGGGACGAAGAACTGGGAGCCGAGGGCGTCACCCACGGACAGTCCACGCAGGCTCGCCAGAGCCCGCTCACAGCGGTCTGCGTCACGGTGGTCGAGGGTCATCGGGGTGCACTCTAACCGGTGGCCCCATAAGGAACGGGTTCACACCAGCGCTCGAAGGGCCGGTCGAGGGTGTAGCGGCCGTCGGGGCCGAGCAGCAGGGTGCGCCATTCCGCGTTGCCGGGGTTGGACAGCGACTCGAAGTCGGCGACCGTCCAGTGGAACCAGCGCATACAGAACAGCCGCATGGTGAGCCCGTGCGTGACAATCAGGACGTTCGGCGGGTGCTGGGGGTCCTCGAAGCTGCGCCACAGACTCTCCAGGAACGCCCCGACGCGGTCGTAGACGTCGGCTCCGGACTCTCCCTGGGCGAAGCGGTAGAAGAAGTGGCCGTAGGCGTCCCGGTAGGCCTTCTGCCGTCGGACGTCTTCGCGGTCCTGCCAGTTGCCCCAGTCCTGCTCGCGCAGCCGGGGTTCCTCGCGCACCCGGACCCTGGCGGGATCGAGGCCGAGCTCGCGGAAGGTCTGGTGGGTGCGGCGGTACGGAGAGACATACGCGGAGACCCGCTCGTCGCCGAACATCGCGCGCACCGCGCCGCCGGCCTCCGCCGCCTGCCGCAGCCCGGCCCCGGTCAGGGCGAGCGCATGATCGGGTTCGCGCTCGTACACGGTGTCGTCGGCATTCCCCTCCGACTCTCCATGGCGGATGAGAACGATGCGTCGGGGCCGAGCCATGCCGCCAGCCTAAATCGGGCACCTCGCGGCTGTCGCACGCTGCCGGGGCCGCGGCCCGTCGCACATCCGTCCCCCGTCGCCTCCGTCGTCGGTGCGCGAGCGGGGCCGGGCAGCCGTCGCACCTCCCCTGGGCGCGGGCGGCGAAGCCCCACATCAGCCACATCAGCCACACCAGCCACACCAGCCACACCAGCCACATCGAGAATCGGGCATAAATCACGCGTTCGCCGGGGCGTATCGGCCGGGCGGCGCCACCCGGCAGCGGCCGGTCGCCGTACGGCCGGGTGATACCGGGCAGGAAGTTCTGAAGGGGAGTGAGAGTGGACAAGCATCCTCCCGAGGTAAATGCAACCCTAGTCGCATTACGATGATGATGACAGACGTAATCCACTAACGCAACTGGAGTTGCAATTGACTGAGCAGACGGTGCCCGGCAACAACCCCGAGGGGGACGGCTCCGCACCCAGCCCCGGCACCCGGCGCCCCGGCGGCCGCACCGCCCGCACCCGCGCCGCCGTCCGCGACGCCGTACTGGCCGGACTCACCGAACACGGCTATCCAGGACTCACCGTCGAATACGTCGCCGCCCACTCCGGCGTGCACAAGACCACGCTCTACCGGCGCTGGAAGGACGTCGAGGGCCTGGTGGCGGACGCTCTGGACCTCGCGGGCGAGGACAGCTGGGTCCCACCCGACACCGGGTCCCTGGAGGGCGATCTGCGCGCCCTGGCCCGGGAGGTCGTCACGTCGTTCACCGACCCGGCGGTGGCCGCTTCGGGCTCCGCGATGATCGCCGCCGCGTTCCAGTCGGAGCGTGCGGCCGGAGCGCTGCGCGCCTACTACACCGAGCGGTTCGCGCGCTGCGAGGCCGTCGTCGAACGCGCCGTGCAGCGCGGGGAGTTGCCGGCATCACCGGGCGCCGGGGAGGCAGGCGTGGCCGGCGCCGCCGCCGATGCCGCCCCGCAGCACGGCATCGACGCCGGAGCGGTCGTCCGCTCCGTCTCGGCGCCGCTGTTCTTCCGGCTGTTCATCACCCGGGAGCCGGTCGACGACAGCGTCGCGGAGCAGACCGTGGCGGCGACGCTCGCGGCCGCCCGCGCCGGGGCGTTCACGGCCGCCGACGAGGCGGACACCGCGCAGGGAACGGCCCCTTGAGCACGCCGTCCGTCACACCGTCCACGACGGTTCGAGCTGCACCACGTCGCCCGCGATCGCCCGGACGTCCGCGGCTATCTGGGCACGCAGCGCCAGCCGCTCGACCCGTTCGGGCCGGTACTTGCCCCGCTCGGCCGCCGACTGCCACAGGGACAGCACCAGGAACTCCTCCCCCGGAGCCCGCCCCAGCATCCCGCGCAGCATGCCCGGTGAACCCGCCATCGCCGGGTTCCAGACCTTCTCCTGCATCAGCATGAAGTGATCCACACGGTCCTGGCGCACCTGGCAGTGCGCCAGCCGCAGGACGTCCACATCGCTGAAGGAGGGGCGGAAGCCCACCTTCACATCAAACTCGTGTTCGAACAGCCGGACTTGGGCGTCCTTGTACGTGCCGATCTGGGCGGCCGCCAGCCGGTCGTGCGAGCGCGCCATGAAGGAGTCGTAGAACGCCCGGCTCTCCCAGAAGGCGACCAGATGCGCGACACCCGGCCGTCCCCGGCTCCACCCGCCGCACTGCCCCCGGAATCCCGGCTCACCCAGCAGCCCCGCCCATTTCCGCTGCCCCCGCTCGAACCCTCGACGGTCCACGACGGTGAGGCGAATCCACTTGACCAGCACCGCGCCATCGTACGGCCCTGGGCCGGACCGGGATCACTGCGCGTCACAACCCGCCACCCCGAACTTCCTTACGGGCGCGGATCGATGGGAGTGAGGACCCCGAGCCGCCGCTCCACCGCCTCGGCCGCCTCCAGGCAGAGGTCCTCCCGGTAGGAGCGCCCGATCAGCTGCACTCCGTACGGGAGCCCGTCCACGACGCCGGTGGGCACGGCCACCGCGGGGACCCCGACGAAACTGGTCGCGGTGCACAGCCGCAACGCGTCCTGCACCCGTCCATGGCTCTCCGCGTCCCGCGCCTCCTCCCCCGGCGCGAACGGCGGATCGGTGAACACCGGCCCCAGGACCAGCGGATACGCGTCCAGAAAGGCCGCCCAGTCCCGCTGGATACCCATCCGCACCCCGGTCAGCCGCAGATACTCCGGCAGGTCCACGGGGCCCGACCTGGCCATCCCCCACTCGACATAGCGGTGCCCGCCCTCTCCGAGCAGCGGCTTGACCGCCGGCCAGGTGGTGGCGAACTCCGTGAGCGTCATCCGGGCGTAGACGTCGAGGGCGTCGTCCAGCCGCGGTACGTCCGTCACTTCGCACACCTCGTACCCCGCGTCCCGCAGCGCGTCCGCCGCGCTCTCCACGGCCCGGCGCACGACCGGATGCACACCACGGCCCCCGGGGTCCGCCACCATCGCCACCTTGAGCGGACGCGCCGGCGGCGCCCCGTAGGGCGGCACCGGTACGGCCCGCGGGTCGCGCGGATCAGCCCCGGCCAGCACCTCGTGGGCGAGCCGCAGATCATCGACGGTGCGGGCCAACGGGCCGTCGACCACGAGGAGCTGAGCGGCGAGCGCGGGGTCGTCCGGGCCGATGCGGTGGTCGGCGGCGTACCGCCCGTAGGTCGGCTTCAGACCCGCGACACCGCAGAAGGAGGCGGGAAGCCGCACCGAACCACCGGAGTCGTTACCGAGCCCGAGCGGGGCCATGCCGACCGACACGGCCGCACCGTCGCCGCCACTACTGCCACCCGGCGTGACGGCGGTGCTCCAGGGGTTCAGGGTGTCCCCGAACAGCTCGCTGCGGGTGTGGATTCCCGCCAGGATGAGCGTCGGCATGTTGCTGTGCCCGACGGGGATGCCGCCCGCCGCGCGCAGCCGCGCCACCGGGGGCGCATCGGAGCGCGCGACGAAGTCACGGAAGCGCTCCGCGCCGTAGGTCGTCGGCACCCCCTCGATGGCCGTGGTCTCCTTCACCGTGAACGGGACACCGGCCAGCGGTCCCAGCTCGGCGCCCGCAGCGCGCCGGCGGTCGACCTCCGCCGCCTCGTCCCGCGCCCGCTCGGCCAGCAGCTGGGTCACGGCGTTGACGGCCGGGTTGACCTCGGCGATCCGCTCCAGATGCGCCTCGACCAGCTCCCCCGCCGACACCTCGCCGGCGTGTACCGCCGCCGCCTGGGCGCGGGCCGTCATCTTCCACAGCGCGTTGCGCATGTCCTCCCCCTCGCGTGGCGCCGGCCGCCCTTCCGGGCACCCGGAAACCGGTATCCGGCGCCGTTCGACGTTCCGATGCACTTGCATCGCTTCGACATCGTAACCTTGCCACCGATACACACGCATCGAATAACCGGAGTGCGGGACATGCCCAGACAGGTCGACCACGAGAGCCGTCGCCGGCACATCGCCGAGGCGGTGTGCCAACTCGCCGACGAGAGTGGCCTGGAGGGCGTCACGCTCCGGGATGTGGCGGCCCGCGCGCGGGTGTCCATGGGCGCCGTCCAGCGCTGCTTCGGCACCAAGGAGGAGATGCTGGTCTTCGCGCTCGGCCACATCGGCGAACGGATCACCGCGCGGGTGTCAGCCCGGCTGACCGCCTCACCCGCCCAGTCGGCCCGTACGGCCCTGGGGCACGCCGCGACCGAGGTGTCGCTGGTCGAGGAGGAACATCGCGCCGAGGCGCGGGTCTGGCTGGCCTTCGTGGCCCAGGCTGCCGTCAGCCCGCCCCTGGCCGGAATTCTGCGTGCCAACTACGCCGGCCTGCGGACGATGTTCGCGCGGCTGATCGCGGAGGCATCGGACACCGCCGACCCGGACCGCGCGGCCCGTACGCTCCTCGCCCTGGCCGACGGCCTCACCACCCACGTCCTGATCGGCCACCTCTCCCCCGCCGAGGCCCTCGACGTACTGGACGGCCAGCTCAACCGCCTCTGGGACGAGCGGACTCACTGAGCCGAGCCGTCCCCCCCCTTGACCGGACGGCGTTTTTCAGCCACCCGAGCCCCGACAAACCACGTGTGACCAGGGGCAGTTCACTCCGCCCCCGGGTCGCCGGACCGTGGCACGATGGTCAGCCAACGGGAAGTCCCGGGGAGCTGCCACGTGGCCGTGCCGGCCGCGCCGCGGTCCCCGGGAGATGACGGGAGGGACGTCCGGTGAGCACGCTCAGCAAAGGCATCGAGAAGGTCGAGGTAACGCTCAAGTGGGACCCGAGCCCCATCGGGACACCGGACAATGACCTCGACATCGTCGCGGCGACCTACACGGCCGACGCGCCGCACGGCGACCCGGCCTATCTGGTGCACTTCGACAGCCGGTCGCCCGACGGGACCATCACCCTCAACCGGGACAGCAGGACCGGCCAGGGTTTCGGTTTCGACGAGATCATGACGCTGGAGCTGCACCGGCTGGCCGAGACCTACACCCGGGTGATCGTGGGAGTGGCCATCCAGCAGGGCGAGGGCCGCAAGGTCTTCGGCGAAGTCGGGAACACCGCGGTACGCATCCGCGAGGGGTACACCGACCTGGTGGAGCACGACTTCACCGAGGTCCCCGGGGCGACCGCCGCGACGGTCGCCGAGTTCGTCCGGGACGAGGCGGGGCAGTGGCGTTTCCACTCGGCGCTCCGGGGATTCGACGCCGACCCGCACACGTTCACCGCGGAGATGGGCCGCTGACGGGCGGCAGCGAGCCCTCTGGGACGGCGGTGAGGGAAAAGGAGCCCTTCTGCCGCCTCCCCCCCCCGGGTGAGGCCCCCATGGGAGGCCTCACCGGCCCCCTTCAGGCCGCCCCCACCCGCGCTCCGGAAGGGTCGGCAGGCTCCCCGGACGGATCGAGGAGCTTCCGGCGCAGCATCGCGACCATCTCGTCGTCGACGCCCAGCATTCCGCTGAGGTAACCCCGCACGGAACCGTGCTGTCGCGTCAGAGCGGCGAGGAACCGGCGCATCACGTCGGCGGGCGCCCGGCCGTATCCGGGCCAGACCGGTTCCTGGCCGGGGTGCTCGGCCCGCCAGTCCGCGAGGAGGCGCTCGGTGGCCCGCTCGGTGAGGGTGAAGTCTTCGATGATGTCGGCCTCCGGCACTCCCAGGGCGGCCAGTACGAGTGCGGCGAGCAGACCGGTGCGGTCCTTGCCGGACGCGCAGTGGAACACCACGGGGCCGTCCGCGACGGCGATCACTTCAAGTGCCTGCCGTAGTTCCCCGACGCCGTCGTGGGCGACCTCCAGGTACCGCTCGGCGAGGAACGGGCCGGTTTCCACCTCGGGGCCGAGGCTCGGCTGGTCGTAGGGCCGGTGCTCGATGCTGAGGTGGTGGTAGCGGAAGGACGGGTGTGCGGGGATACGGCCCTTGGCGTCGATCTCCCACGGGTAACGCAGGTCGATGACCGTGCCGATGCCCAGGCCGAGGAAGCGTGTCCAGTCCTCGCCCCGCAGCTTGCCCAGCGAGTCGGAGCGGAACAGCCGGCCGCCTCGTACCGTCCGGCCGTCCGCGCTGCGATAGCCGCCCAGGTCACGGAAGTTGTGCAGTCGCTCGAAAGCCAGGTGTCTGTTCACAACGCGGCACTCTATGGCCGCAACAACGGCGGGTACCACAGCAGAAGAGGGTGCCGACCGGTGGTCGGCACCCTCTCTCACATACGGCGCGGTGCCCTCAGCGGAAGCCGCTCACGCGTCGGACGCCCGTCCGCTCGTGATCAGCTGCACCCGCTGGTGGAACCGCAGCCCTCGCACAGGTAGCAGCTGCCGGCCCGCTGCATCTTCGTCCCGCAGGAGAAGCACAGGGGGGCGTCGGCGTTGATGCCGAGCTGCATCTCGACGAGTTCGGCGTTGGTGTGCGCCTGCTTCGGGGCCGCGGACTCCTCGGCGGTCTTCGCCGCCGGGGTGGACTCCTTCACCGACTCCGTCTGGCGGGGCGCCGACTGGGCCAGGCCCTCGACGTCGACCTCGTCCTCGGACGGCTCGTACGAACCGGTCTCCAGGTGGCGCTGACGCTCCTCGACGGAGTGGATGCCGAGCGCCGAGCGGGTCTCGAACGGCAGGAAGTCCAGCGCCAGGCGGCGGAAGATGTAGTCGACGATCGACTGCGCCATCCGCACGTCCGGGTCGTCGGTCATACCGGCCGGCTCGAAGCGCATGTTGGTGAACTTCGAGACGTAGGTCTCCAGCGGCACGCCGTACTGGAGGCCCACCGACACCGCGATGGAGAAGGCGTCCATCATGCCCGCGAGGGTCGAGCCCTGCTTGGACATCTTCAGGAAGACCTCACCGAGACCGTCGTCCGGGTAGGAGTTGGCGGTCATGTAGCCCTCGGCGCCGCCGACCGTGAAGGACGTGGTGATGCCGGGACGGCCCTTGGGGAGGCGGTTGCGGACCGGGCGGTACTCGACGACCTTCTTCTCGGCGACCGGCTCGGCCTTCTTCTCCTCCTCCTTCTTCTTGGCGGAGAGCGGCTGGCCGACCTTGCAGTTGTCGCGGTAGATCGCGAGCGCCTTCAGGCCGAGCTTCCAGCCCTCGAAGTAGACCTCCTCGATCTCCTCGACGGTGGCCGTCTCCGGGACGTTGACCGTCTTGGAGATCGCACCGGAGAGGAAGGGCTGCGCGGCGGCCATCATGCGCACGTGGCCCATGGCGGAGATCGAGCGCACGCCCATGGCGCAGTCGAAGACCTCGTAGTGCTCGGTCTTCAGGGCCGGGGCGTCGACGACATTGCCGTGCTCGGCGATGTGGGCGACGATCGCCTCGACCTGCTCGGGCTGGTAGCCGAGCCGCTTGAGCGCCTTGGGGACCGTGTTGTTCACGATCTGCATGGAGCCGCCGCCGACCAGCTTCTTGAACTTCACCAGCGCCAGGTCCGGCTCGACGCCCGTGGTGTCGCAGTCCATCATCAGGCCGATGGTGCCGGTGGGGGCCAGCACGGAGGCCTGGGCGTTGCGGAAGCCGTTCTTCTCGCCGAGGCGCAGCACGTCCTGCCAGGCCTCGGTCGCCGCGGCCCACACCGGGGTGTCCAGATCGTCCATGCGCGGCGCGGTGCCGTTGGCGTCCGAGTGCTGCTTCATGACGCGCTTGTGGGCGTCCGCGTTACGGGCGTAGCCGTCGTACGGGCCGACGACCGCGGCCAGCTCGGCGGAGCGCTTGTAGGAGGTGCCGGTCATCAGGGAGGTGATGGCACCGGCCAGCGCACGGCCGCCGTCGGAGTCGTAGGCGTGGCCGGTGGCCATCAGCAGGGCGCCGAGGTTGGCGTAGCCGATGCCCAGCTGACGGTAGGCGCGGGTGGTCTCGCCGATCTTCTCGGTGGGGAAGTCGGCGAAGCAGATGGAGATGTCCATCGCCGTGATGACCAGCTCGACGACCTTGGCGAAGCGCTCGGCGTCGAAGGACTGGTTGCCCAGGTCGTCGTCGCGCAGGAACTTCAGGAGGTTGAGCGAGGCGAGGTTGCACGAGGAGTTGTCCAGGTGCATGTACTCGCTGCACGGGTTGGACGCGGTGATCCGGCCCGACTCCGGCGAGGTGTGCCAGTGGTTGATGGTGTCGTCGTACTGGATGCCGGGGTCGGCACACGCCCAGGCGGCCTCCGCCATCTTGCGGAAGAGACCCTTGGCGTCGACCTGCTCGATGACCTCACCGGTCATCCGGCCGCGCAGCCCGAACTGCGAGCCGGACTCGACGGCCTTCATGAACTCGTCGTTCACACGGACCGAGTTGTTGGCGTTCTGGTACTGGACGGACGTGATGTCGTCGCCGCCCAGGTCCATGTCGAAGCCGGCGTCGCGCAGGGCGCGGACCTTCTCCTCCTCCTTCACCTTGGTCTCGATGAAGGCCTCGACGTCCGGGTGGTCCACGTCCAGGACGACCATCTTGGCCGCACGGCGGGTGGCGCCGCCCGACTTGATCGTTCCGGCGGACGCGTCGGCGCCGCGCATGAAGGAGACCGGGCCGGAGGCGTTGCCGCCGGAGGAGAGCAGCTCCTTGGAGGAGCGGATACGGGAGAGGTTCAGGCCGGCGCCGGAGCCGCCCTTGAAGATCATCCCCTCTTCCTTGTACCAGTCGAGGATCGACTCCATGGAGTCGTCGACGGAGAGGATGAAGCAGGCGCTGACCTGCTGCGGCTGCTGGGTGCCGACGTTGAACCACACCGGCGAGTTGAAGCTGAAGACCTGGTGGAGCAGGGCGTAGGCCAGCTCGTGCTCGAAGATCTCGGCGTCCGCCGGGGAGGCGAAGTAGCCGTTCTCCTCGCCGCTCTTGCGGTAGGTCTTGACCACTCGGTCGATGAGCTGCTTGAGGCTGGACTCACGGGTCGGGGAACCCACCGCGCCACGGAAGTACTTGCTCGTGACGATGTTGACCGCGTTCACCGACCAGAAGCCGGGGAACTCGACGCCACGCTGCTCGAAGTTGACCGAGCCGTCGCGCCAGTTGGTCATGACGACGTCACGAGACGCCCACTCCACCTCGTCGTACGGATGCACGCCGGGTGTGGTGTGGATGCGCTCGATACGCAGACCCTTGCTCGCCTTGCTGCCCTTGGCGCGGGAGCCTCGTGCCGGGCCGCTCGTCGTCTCTGTCATGCCGCCTCCCTGTATACGGGCAAACGCCCATATGTGCGCACGCATTCCGTGGCACGGTGTATGTCTTTCTGATCCCGGGACGCCCTGCTCTCGCCCCGGTACAGGTCCTGGATGTGCGCCGAGCTCAGTCGGCGGTGGTGGCGGGCACGGGGACGGCCGGGCCGCCGGCCTCCCCCTCGGTCCCGCATTCCTGCCCGGGCGGCCCCTGCTCGCGCTGCTCCCGCAGCTCGGCGATGGCCGCCTCGAAGTCCTCAAGCGAATCGAACGCCCGGTAGACGGACGCGAAGCGCAGGTACGCGACCAGGTCGAGTTCCTGCAGCGGACCCAGTATGGCGAGCCCGACGTCATGGGTGGACAGCTCGGCACTGCCGGTGGCGCGCACCGCCTCCTCGACCCGCTGGCCGAGCTTGGCGAGGGCGTCCTCGGTGACCGGTCGGCCCTGGCACGCCTTGCGCACTCCCGCGATGACCTTGTTGCGGCTGAAGGGCTCGGTGACCCCGCTCCGCTTGATCACCATCAGTGACGCCGTCTCGATGGTCGTGAAACGGCGGGAGCAGTCGGGGCACTGGCGGCGCCGGCGGATCGCCGTCCCGTCATCCGTGGTGCGGCTGTCGACGACGCGGCTGTCCGGGTGCCTGCAGAAGGGGCAGTGCATGGCTCCACCCTCCTCACCCTGTGATATACGGACGTACGTACGCCAACGAGCCCGGCGTACGGCGACAGACCTCCGGCCGGTCCGTACGGGCCCTTCGGAGCAGCCACCAGCATAGGCGATTCCCGACCCCCTCAGGGACCAGGCACCACAACTTCTGGGTGACCGAACGCATCTAACCACTAGATGTGGTGTCGGGCCGCTTACATCTGCCTACCGCGTGTCGTGGCGGAGGCGGGCCGGGCGGTCGCCCACGAGAGTACGGGAAGCCACCCGGCGGGCGGCGCGGCGGGGCCGGGATGACAGAATCGGCCGGGTCGGGACAGGCGGTCCACGAGTCTCCGTACGACGGCGGCACGGCTCGCCGTGCGACCAGGAATCCGGGCCGACGCGCCCCGCCGGGGACTCGAAAAGTCACTCGGCCATACACCCAGCCTCTTGATCCGGGTAGCAATCGGCGAATATTTCACTCGAACGTGTGTTTGGCGCAACCTTTCGAAAGCAACTACCGTTGGCTAACTAGGGAGAACATTTCGAGAGGGGCCGACGTGACCACCACCGCAGACACCGCGACCATCACCGCACAAAGCCACTCCCAGAGCCGGTTCGAGCACCCGCAGAAGGCACAGCGGCCGATGGACGACGCCACGTCGGATTCCGAAGAGCAGAAGCCCGCCCGCGCCCTGCCCGGCAGGCCACCGGGCATCCGGGCCGACAGCTCCGGACTCACCGACCGCCAGCGCCGGGTGATCGAGGTGATCCGCGATTCCGTGCAGCGGCGGGGCTACCCGCCGTCCATGCGCGAGATCGGCCAGGCCGTCGGCCTGTCCAGCACCTCGTCCGTCGCCCACCAGCTCATGGCGCTCGAACGCAAGGGCTTCCTGCGCCGCGACCCGCACCGCCCCCGGGCGTACGAGGTACGCGGCTCGGACCAGACCAGCACCGCCGCGACGGAGACCGCGGGCAAGCCCGCCGCGTCCTACGTTCCGCTGGTCGGCCGGATCGCCGCCGGCGGCCCGATCCTCGCCGAGGAGTCGGTCGAGGACGTCTTCCCGCTCCCCCGCCAGCTCGTCGGCGACGGCGAACTCTTCGTGCTGAAGGTCGTCGGCGACTCCATGATCGAAGCCGCCATCTGTGACGGCGACTGGGTCACGGTCCGCCGCCAGCCGGTCGCCGAGAACGGGGACATCGTCGCCGCCATGCTGGACGGCGAGGCCACCGTCAAGCGCTTCAAGCGCGAGGACGGCCATGTGTGGCTGCTGCCGCACAACTCCGCGTACCAGCCGATCCCCGGGGACGAGGCGACCATCCTCGGCAAGGTGGTGGCGGTACTGCGCCGCGTCTGACCCACCGCTCACGACCGAGCCCCGGAACCACTGCGCCGGTTCCGGGGCTCTGCTTGTCGCGCCTGAGCCGGCGCCGCTCTCGCGGAGGTGGTCGCGGTCCGGTGGGGGTGCTCCATTGAGGGCTGCGGCGCAAGAGCGGGTGGTGCGCCGCCTAGGGCGTGTCCGGGCGATCATGTTCGGAGCCAGATGGCGAGGGCTGCTGCTGTTGCGGTGTCGAGAAAGACGTAGCCGCGCTTGTCGTACCGGGTGGCCACCGCTCTGGACTGCTTGAGCCTGTTGATTGCCCGTTCGACGGTGTTGCGCTTCTTGTAGCGCTCTTCGCCGAAGCCGGGTGGCCGTCCGCCGCGTGAGCCTTTGCGCAGGCGGGCGGCCTGGCTGTCGGTCTTCTCCGGGATCGTGTGCCGGATGGCCCTTCGCCGCAGGTACTGGCGGCACGGGCCGTTGCTGTATGCCTTGTCGGCCGCGACGCTGTCAGGCTTCTTCCGTGGCCTGCCCGGCCCCGCCAGGGGGACACGGATCTTCTCCAGAACGGGCTTGAACTGCGTGCAGTCCGCCCACTGTCCGGGTGTGAGGAGCAGGGACAGCGGACGGCAGCGGCCGTCCGCGCTCAGGTGGAGCTTGGTGGTGAACCCGCCACGCGAGCGGCCCAGGCCCTCACCTCCCTCACCACCTCCGCCAGCCGGCCGTGAAGGCTCTGCCACGGCCTCTCGTCCTGGTGTTCTGCCGTTTCGGCCCCCTTTGAAGCGGGGGCCGGCGGCGGGCAGGTGCGAGCACCGGCCGCGTGCTGGTGCGCGCGCATGATCGTGGAGTCGACCGAGATGTCCCAGTCGATCTCACCCGCGGCATGAGCCTCGGCCTGGACCTGCTGCAACAGCCGTTCCCAGGTGCCATCGGCCGACCACAATCGGTGCCGTTCATAGACGGTCTTCCACGGGCCGAACCGTTCGGGCAGGTCACGCCACTGCACACCGGTCCGCACCCGATGGAGAATCCCGTCGATGACCTGCCGGTGATCCCGCCACCGGCCACAACGCCTGTTGCTCACCGGCAAGAACGGACGCAGCCGTTCCCACTCCGCATCGCTCAGATCACCCCGCCCCATGCCCACAACAACGACCCGGACACAGCACAGTCACATGATCGGCCGGACAAGCCCTAGGCGTCTGTCTGTGAAGCCTTTGCCGCCGCGTCGATGGCGGCCAGCGAGCGGCGGACCTGGTTGCGGTCGGTGGTGTACCAGAACTCGGGCATCGACTTGCGGAGGAAGGAGCCGTAGCGGGCCCGCTCCACCCGGGGATCGAGGACCGCAACCACACCCCGGTCGCCCGTGGCGCGCACCAGCCGGCCGGCGCCCTGGGCCATCAGCAGGGCCGCATGCGTCGCCGCGACCGCCATGAAGCCATTGCCGCCGTTCTCCTCCACGGCCTTCTGCCGGGCGCTCATCAGCGGGTCGTCCGGACGCGGGAACGGCACCCGGTCCATCACCACCAGCTGGCAGTTCGCCCCCGGCACATCGACGCCCTGCCAGAGGGAGAGGGTGCCGAACAGGCAGGTACGGGCGTCGTCGGCGAAGGCGCGGATCAGCTCGCCGAGGGTCTCCTCGCCCTGGAGGAGAATCGGCACGTCCAGCCGGCCTCGCAGCTCCTCGGCGGCGCCCTGGGCGGCGCGCATCGAGGAGAAGAGGCCGAGGGTGCGGCCGCCCGCCGCCTCGATCAGCTCGGTGAGCTCATCGAGCATGTCCGTACGGCTGCCCTCCCGGCCCGGCTGGGCCAGATGCTTGGCGACGTACAGGATGCCCTGCTTCGAGTAGTCGAACGGGGAGCCGACGTCCAGGCCCTTCCAGGGCGGGGCGTCCTCGCCCTCCGTGCCCTCGGGAGCCAGGCCCAGGGAGGCGGCGACCCCGTTGAAGTCGCCGCCCAGCTTGAGGGTGGCGGAGGTCAGGGTCACCGAGCGGTCCTCGAAGAGCTTTTCGCGCAGCAGGCCCGAGACGGACAGCGGAGCCACGCGGAGCGAGGCGCCGAAGCGGTCATGGCGCTCGTACCAGACCACGTCGTACTCGGAGCCGTTGGCGATGCGCTCGGCGACGGCGTGGACGTTCTCCACCGAGGCGAGGGCCTGCTTGCGGACGGCGTCCTCGTCCTGGACCGACTTGTCGCGGGTGGAGCCGAGCGCCGAGATGACCGTACGGGCCGCGTCCCGCAGCGCCATCAGGCAGTAGCCGAGATCCTCGGGGATCTCTTCGAGGCGGCCGGGCAGGGCCAGCTCCATGAGGCGCTCGAAGGTCTCCGAGGCCGTCTGGAGCTGATCGGCGGCCTTCTCGTTGACGAGCTTGGCGGCGCGGCGGACGGCGCGGTTGACCTGGCCGGGGGTGAGCTCGCCGGTGGCGACGCCGGTGACCCGGGAGACCAGCTCATGGGCCTCGTCGATGATCAGGACCTCGTGCTGCGGGAGGATCGGGGCGCCCTCGATCGCGTCGATGGCGAGCAGCGCGTGGTTGGTGACGACCACGTCGGCGAGCTTGGCGCGCTCCCTGGCGGCCTCGGCGAAGCACTCCGCCCCGTACGCGCACTTCGAGGCGCCCAGACACTCCCGGGAGGAGACCGAGACCTGGCCCCAGGCACGGTCGGAGACCCCGGGGGTCAGCGCGTCACGGTCGCCGGTCTCGGTCTCGTCCGCCCAGTCGCGCAGCCGCAACAGGTCCTTGCCGAGCTTGCTGGTCGGTGTCGCCTGCTCGAAGACGTCGAAGAGGCCGTCCTCCTCTTCCTGCGGGACGCCCTCGTGGAGGCGGTGCAGGCACAGGTAGTTCGAGCGGCCCTTGAGCATCGCGAACTCGGGGCGGCGGCGCAGCAGCGGATGCAGGGCCTCGACCGTCCGCGGCAGATCACGCTCAACGAGCTGGCGCTGGAGCGCCAGGGTGGCGGTGGCGACGACCACTCTCTCGCCGTGCGCGAGCGCCGGGACCAGATAGCCGAGGGATTTGCCGGTGCCGGTGCCGGCCTGCACCAGCAGATGGGCCTGGTCGTCCACGGCCTCGGCGACGGCCTCGGCCATCGCCACCTGGCCGGGGCGCTCGGTGCCGCCGACGGCGGTCACGGCGGCGTGCAGGAGATCGGGGAGGGAGGGCTTCGTCATAGCGTGGCAAGCCTACGCGGGACCACTGACAGCCGGGTCCGTCACGGCATGTGGAGCGGATTGGGGACGGTGCCGTGGACCGCCGCGTGCGGCCGGTCGGTGCGGTCCCGGTAGCCGTCCACGTGCAGACGGTTGCGGTTCAGGCACAGCCGCGCGATCCGCGGGGTGAGCAGGTCGAAGGTCTCGTACCGCTCCTTGAGAGCGGGGAAGCGTTCGTGGTGGCGCAGGATCTCCGCCCGGACGAGTGACCAGAACTCGGCCTCGGGCACACCCAGTTGGTCCGCGCACAGCGGTGCGAGGTAGCGGAAGACGCCGACGAACAGGCCGGAGTGGATGAACTGGGTGAGGAAGGCGGGCGGTTCGGTCAGCAGCACCGCCCGTACGTCGTCCGGCATGGAGTCGTGCTCCGGGAGCGGGCGGGAGCTGGTGTTGACGTCGTCGACGAAGTCCTTCACCGCGAGGCGGGTGGGGACGTCGTGCTCGTCGAAGACGACGATGGCGTTCTCGCCGTGCGGGGAGAAGACCGTGCCGTAGCGGTAGAGGAAGTGCAGCAGCGGCGGCAGCAGCGCGGCGAACAGCCGGGCCAGCCAGGCGCGCGGGGCCAGCCCCGAGCGGCGCACCAGCTCCGCGGTCAGGGCGCGGCCCCGGGGGTCGGTCTGCAGCAGTGCGGCCAGGGTGCGGGCGCGTTCGCCGGGGTCCAGGTGGCGGCTGACCGGCTCCCGCCAGATACAGCCGAGCAGCTCCTTGAACTGGTACGGGACGCCGGGCAGCCGGTCGTAGAGGGGGTGCTCGACGGTGACGGACGCGGTCTCGCCGAGCAGGATGACCCGGGTCTCGTCGCGCAGATAGGGGTCGGCGTCGCGCAGGCCGTGGACCCAGCGGGTGACGGCGGGCGCGGCGAGGGTGCGCTCGGTGGGCAGGCCGCGCCAGACGAGGGTGTTGAGGATGGAGAGCGGCAGCTTGACCGTGCGGGCCTCGGGCCGGCTGAGGTTGAGGAAGGTGCGGATGGACTGCTGCGGCAGACGGAGGTCGTTGTCAGTGGGCAGCGCGATGATGGATCTGTCCGCGAGTTGCGGGGCGAAGAGCGGGGCGATGGTCTCGTCCCATTGCCAGGGGTGCACGGGGAGATAGAGGTAGTCGGCGGGGTCGAGGCCCTCGTCGGCGATGGTGCGGGCGAAGGCGTGACGGGTGGCGGGGTCGAGTTCCTCGCCGTAGAGACGGTCGGGGGTGGCGAGGGTGGGAATACCGCGGTAATGGGCGATGCCGTGGTGCGCGGCGAGCCAGGGCAGGCGCCGGGCGGTGCGGGCCTCAGGGGCCCAGGTCGCGGCGTCGGCGGCGGAGAATCCGAGCCGGCCCTTGTTCGCGACGAGCCAGGGGTGGCCGGTCTGGTGGCCTTCGAGGGAGGCGTAGTCCAGGTCGGCGAGTTCGGCGGCGCTGAGCGCGGTGGCATCGAGGCGGGTGTCGGCGGCGAGGGTGGCGGTCAGCTCGCGGATGAGGTGGCCGGTGGTGTCGCCGGACAGGCCCAGCACGGTGTCGTGGGCGTGCGTGAGGAAGCGGAAGGGGTCCGTGTCCGGGGTGATCGAAGCGGGGTCGACGCGCCAGTGGCCGTAGGCGCCGCGCCGGGCCCGGAAGCGGTAGACGAGGGTGTCGGAGACCGGCAGGCGGTACTGCGGGGTGCCGTCGGGGGCGGTGCCGTCGGGCTCGGGGCTGAGGATCTCCTCGTAGGCGAACTCCGCCAGGGTCTTGGCGAACAGTCGGCGCGCGGCGTGCTGCCAGGCGCGGTGCGAGGGCTGGGGCTCAGGAGACAAGGCGGGACTCCTCGAAGCGGGACCGCCCCGGCTCGTACGGGGGACAACCGGGGCAGCGCGGTGGACGGCGGACCGGAGCGGGACCGTCGGCGGACGGCCGCGGCGTCAGAGCAGGTGGCGGCGGGCGCGGTCGCGGACCATCAACGCCGCCCGTTTCGAAGGAAGTTCGATCTCCTCGGCGTAGTGGAAGCCGGCGCTCAGGAAGGCCGCGACGGAGGCGGTGTTGCGCAGATCGGGCTCGGCGACGACCCGTGTGCAGCGCGGGCGGTGGTCGAGGACGAGGTCGGCGGTGGCGCGCAGCAGGGTGCTGCCCAGCCCGCGCCCCCGGTCGCCGGACCCGCCGATGAGCAGATGGATGCCGGTGTCGTGGGGCCGGGCGGCGTAGTGGCGGGCGAGGGGGTCGAGGTCGGCGCGGTAGATCTCCCAGTAGCTCATCGGGACCCCGGCCAGCACCCCCAGGCAGGGCACGCTGCGCCCGTCGCCGTCGAGCTGCTCGCGCAGATGGGCGGCGGTGGTCTCCGGCGGGCCCGCCAGCTCCCAGAAGGCCGCCACGGCCGGGTCGTTCATCCAGCCCACGATCCGGTCGAGATCGCGGTCCGGCCGGACGGGCACCAGCGCGAACGGCCCGGCGGGGGTGTCGGCCGCGCCCCAGCCCGCCGGGTTGTCGAGGAGTCCGTCGGCCGGGGCGCCCGGGGACCCCGGCGGCGGGCCGTCGTCGGACGCCGCGCGGCATTCCGGGGGCGGGGCCTGCAGGCCGAGGGGGCCGTCGGAGCCGAGGCTGCGGCCGGGTTCGGTGGGTGGCACGGCGACGCTCTCCTCTCGTGGCCGCGTGCCGCGTGGCCGTATGGGTCGCGGGGCGCCGGCGCCGGGGGCTGGGGGCGGGGGTCTGCTGTCGGGGTTCGCGGTGGGCGGCTAGGGGGCGAGGGGGTTGGTCAGGGTGACGTAGACGGACTGGGTCTCGACCGGGCCGACGAGTTCGTCCAGGCCGTGCAGCCGGGTCGCCAGGTTGGCCTTGCAGCGCAGGGTGCGGGCGGCCAGGAGCTGTTCCGGGAGCGGCGAGCGGTGCTCCCGCGGGGCCGCGGCGGCGTCGGCGAGGAACCGGCGGAAGGCGGCGAGCAGGATCTCCTCGCGGACCAGGCACTGGGAGCCGAAGGCGCCGATGAGGCCGAGGACGTTGTTGATGCCGAGGTAGTAGGCGAAGCGTTCGTCGGTGACGTCGTCGGGCACGAAGGTGTCGCTGGCCACGCCGATGCCGGGCAGCCGTCGTTCCAGTTCGGCGCGGCGCGAGGTGCGGAAGTAGTAGCCCTGGTTGTCGCGGTAGCGGCCGCCGACCGGCCAGCCGTCGGGGTCCAGCAGGACCACGGTGTTCTGCTGGTGGGCCTCCAGCACGACGCCGGCCGTGCCGTCGAGCCACAGCACGGGCCGGACGACCGCTTCGAGGTAGCGCAGGAACCACTCGGTGGCCACCGCCCCCAGGGGACGGCCGGTGCGGGCCCCGAGTGTCAGCACGAGGTCCTCGAGTCGGGAGCGCACTCCGGAGCGGCCGGGCCAGGGCCGGGGGGAGGTGAGGCCGGCGACGCAGACGGCGTCGTCGGTGGTGCTGAAGGGGTTGTGGCGGATGACGACGTCGAAGCCCTGGACGGGTGCGCCGTCGAGTCCGTCGACGGCAAGATAGGCCGGGTCCCGGACGATGTCGAAGCCGGGGTGGACGGTCTGCCACTGCTTGGCGAGGCCGGTGCGCAGCAGCCGGTGCACCTCGACCCCGCGGGCCAGTTCCTTACGGAGGTTCTCCCGGCGGGAGTTGGTGATGCGCAGCCCGAGGGAGAGCTTGAGCATGGCGTCCGCGCCGGGGCGGTAGACCGTGCGGACGGAGGAGGTGGGGTGCCACAGCGGGCCGTGGGCGCCGAGGTCGTGCAGCAGACCGGCCTCGCGGAGGGCGAGGACGTCGGGGCGGTCGGCGAGTTCCCTGGCCTGCCAGGGGTGCAGCGGCAGCGCCACGGTGCCGTCGGGGACCCGGCAGCCGCTCCCCGCGAGGTCCGCGGTGAGCTGCCCGGCCGCCACGGGCTTGCCGCGTTCGGTCCAGGCGGAGTCCGCGGCCAGCACCGAGCGGTGCACGGCCGTCCAGTGCAGCGGGAAGGCGCCGCGGAGTTCGGGCGAATAGGCGCGGGTCTCGGCGTCGGAGAGGCCTTCGCGGCTCTTGGGTGTGGGGTGCAGCGGGTGCCCGAGGAGGAGGGACTGTTCGGCTTCGAGGAAGAGGGCGCCGTGGTCGTCGGCGGGCCGGGCGCGCCGGTCGGTGAGGAAGGCGGCGACGTTGCGGACGGAGTTGGCGACCCGGCCGACGAGTTCGGCGCCGTCGCCGTCCGGTGACTGCTGCGGAGCGCCGTCCGGCTCCGGCTGTTCACCGCCGTCCGCCACGCGGTGCTCACCGCCGTCGGAGGCCCGCCGGTCGCCGTGCGCGGCCTCCCGGCGCAGCAGTGCGGCGAGGGTGACGGCGTCCAGCGGGGCGGCGCCGGCGGGGGCGCCTTCGAGGGTGGGGGCGCCCAGGCGGTGCCAGCCGGTGGGTGACCAGTAGCGGACCGGGACGAGCAGGGCGCTCGCCGCGGCCTGCAGCGGGAGGCGGAGCCGTCCTTCGGCGGGGTGGTGGGTGCCGCTCTCCCTGATCCAGCAGCGCAGCAGGTGCTCGATGCCGGCGGCGTCGGCGGCGACGGCCGGGTCCGGGTGGTCGAGCGGGTCGTGGTCGCCGGTGCGGGTGCGGTCGTGCGGGCCGGGGACGGACCGGTCCGGGTGCTCATGGGGCTGCTGGTGGCAGGTCTCGTCCGGGGCGCGGCGCTGCTGGCGCGGTACCGACTCGATGGTGCCCGCGCCCTGGTGGGCGGGGACCCGCTCGGCGGGCTGGCCGGCGTCGGGGCCGAGGTGTTCGTTCATGGGGTGGTGCCTCGCATGGTCGTGGGGGACGAGCCCGTCGGCCCGGGGGTGGTGCGGACCGCCGCCGCGATGGCGTCGGCGAGGCGGTCGAGGATCGCGTCCGCCTGTTCGTCGGTGATGGTCAGGGGCGGCAGCAGCCGGACGACGGCGGAGTGCCGGCCGCCCAGTTCGACGATCAGGCCGCGGTCCAGGCAGGCGTCGCGGACGGCGACGGCGAGTTCGGGGGCGGCGGGGCGGGCGCCGGTGGCATCGGCGTCGGCGTCGCGGTCGACGAGTTCGACGCCGAGCATCAGGCCGCGGCCGCGGACGTCGCCGATGCAGTCGTGGGCGGTGGCGAGGGAGGTGAGCCGGTCGAGCATCCGGGCGCCCAGCTCCCCGGCCCGCCGGTCGAGGCCGTTGGCCCGGACATGGGCGAGGGTGGCGGCGCCGGCGGCCATGGCGAGCTGGTTTCCGCGGAAGGTGCCGGCGTGCGCGCCGGGCTGCCAGGCGTCCAGCTCCTCGCGGTAGACGATCACGGCGAGCGGCAGGCTGCCGCCGATCGCCTTCGACAGCACGATCACGTCGGGCACGATGCCGCTGTGGTCGACCGCCCAGAAGGCGCCGGTGCGGCCGACCCCGGTCTGTACCTCGTCGACGATCAGCGGGATCTGCCGTTCCGCGGTGATCTCCCGCATCCGCCGCAGCCAGCTGTCCGGTGCGGGGATCACGCCGCCCTCGCCCTGGACGGGTTCCAGGATCATCCCGGCCGGGCGGGACACCCCGCTCTTGTGGTCGTCGAGCAGGCTCCGGGTCCAGCGCGCGGCGAGTTCGGCGCCGCGCTCGCCGCCGGTCCCGAAGGGGCAGCGGTAGTCGTACGGGTAGGGCAGCCGGACGACGCTGGTGTGCCGCGCTCCCCCGGAGGCGGCGAGCGCCTCCGAGGTCATGCCGTGGTAGGCGCCGGAGAAGGCCATCAGGCCGTCCCGTCCGGTCGCGGTGCGGACGAGTTTGAAGGCGGCCTCGACGGCGTCCGTGCCGGCCGGGCCGCAGAACTGGATGCGCGCGTTTTCGGCCAACTCCGCGGGCAGCGTGGCGAACAGCTCGGTGGTGAAGGCGTCCTTGACGGGCGTGGCCAGGTCGAGGACGTGCAGCGGCGCACCGGAGTCGAGGACCCTGCGGATCGCTTCGAGCACCACCGGATGGTTGTGGCCGAGCGCCAGCGTGCCGGCGCCGGAGAGGCAGTCGAGATAGCGCCGTCCGTCGGCGCCCTCGATGGTGAGCCCGCGGGCGCGCACCGGGACGATGGGCAGCGAGCGCGCATAGGTGCGGGCGGCGGACTCACGCAGGGACTGACGGCGCAGAATCCCCTCGTGGGCCGGCGCCGCCGGCACGGTTTCGGTCAACGCCACGGCAGTTGTGTCCTCCTGCTGGTGAGCTGCGGAAGGCCGCGGGCCCCGCGAAGGGCCCGGCCGTCCCCCGTCCGTACCAACGACGGCGGCGACGCGAGATCACGGTTGCCGGCAAGATCCTTGGCTGCCTGGAACCGGGGACCCGAGTACCGCCGTCCCCATCGTCACCGGCATAGTGGGGTGTTGCACCGGGATCTTGAGGTTCATGACAAAGAACGGGTCCGGTGTCCAGCAGCCCGTGTCATCCCGGCTCAGTCCGATTCATCAGGGGGAACTCACCCATGCGATCCATACGTCGGCCAGTCCTGGCCGCCGCCGCTCTCACCGCCGTCATGGCGCTGACTGCCACCGGCTGCGGGCCGGAGGGCGGCAACGCGGACGCCCAGCCCAGCCAGTCCGCGGCCCAGGACTCCACGGGCGGGGGTGACTTCAAGATTCCCCAGGACATCCAGGACAAGCTCAAGGAACACGGCGTCAACCTGGACAACTGGAAGAACGGCGAGTGGAAGAACTGGGACCGGGACAAGTGGCTCCGCGAGGCCGGTGAGTTCATCAACCCGATCATCAAGGACTTCTGGGACAAGGACAAGATCGACAAGGTCAAGCCGCCCCAGGACCCCAGCAAGCCCGAGGACATCTCCGAGGACCAGGGCAAGACCGACCCTGAGCCCGCCGCCGTCCCCGCCCGGGCCGTGAAGACCCCGTACACCTCCACCGCCCCCGGCGTGGGTCTGCTGCTGTTCAGCACCCCCGAGGGCGATTCGCGGTGCTCCGCCACCGTCGTCAAGGACCCGGCGCACCCCGGTAAGTCCAACCTGGTGTGGACCGCGGCGCACTGTGTGCACGCCGGCAAGAACGGCGGCTGGTACCGCAACATGATGTTCGTGCCGAACTTCAACAAGACCGGCGGCACCGCCGGCCAGTTGAAGAGTAAGCCCTTCGAGGACCGGGTCCCGTCGGGCAAGTGGTGGGCGGACGACATGGCGACGTCCCAGCAGTGGATCAAGGCCGGCGGCGCCGTCCCGGGTGTCCCGATGGCTCCGTACGACTACGCGCTGATGCATGTGAAGCCGGAGCAGGGCACCGGCGGCAAGTCGCTGGAGGAGATGGCCGGCGGCGCCTACGAGGTCGACTTCAACGCCCCGGCGATGGCGAAGATCCCGAGCCTGACCGCACAGGGCTACCCGGCCGAGGCGCCGTTCGACGGTGCGGCGCAGCAGCAGTGCACCGACAAGCCGACCCGGCTGTCGATGGACGCCCAGAAGCCGACCATGTACCGGATCGGCTGCACCATGACCGGCGGTTCCTCCGGTGGCCCCTGGTTCGCCAAGGGCTCGGACGGCAAGCAGGTGCTGATCTCCAACATGTCGATGGGCCCGCGTCCGGCCCGCTGGTCGGCCGGACCGCACCTGGGTCCCGAGGCCAAGACGCTCTTCGACAACATGAGCAAGAAGTGGGCGGCCAAGCAGTAGCCGCCCGGGGCGGGTGGTGCCCGGCCGGCACCGCCCGCCCCTGAACGGAACGAAGGCCCGCCCCCGGTCTCCCGGGGGCGGGCCTTTCGCTTCGCTGTACTACGGGGCGGTCAGGCCGCCGGCGCGAACGGCTGGAACTCCGCGGCCAGTTCCTCGTGCACCCGCGCCTTGAGGACCGTGCCCTCGGCGGTGTGCTCCTCGGAGATGACCTCGCCCTCGGCGTGGGCCCGCGAGACCAGGGCGCCCTGGGTGTAGGGCACCAGCACCTCGATCTCGACCTTCGGCCGGGGCAGTTCCTCGTCGAGCAGGGCCAGCAGCTCCGCCATGCCCTGGCCGGTACGGGCCGAGACGGCGAGCGCGTGCTTCTCCTGGCGCAGCAGTCGCTGGAGCACCAGCGGATCGGCCGCGTCGGCCTTGTTGACGACCACGATCTCGGGCACGTCCGTCGCGCCGACCTCGCGGATCACCTCGCGTACCGCGGCCAGCTGCTCCTCCGGCACCGGGTGCGAGCCGTCGACCACGTGCAGGATGAGGTCGGACTCGCCGACCTCCTCCATCGTGGAACGGAACGCCTCGACGAGGTGGTGCGGGAGGTGGCGGACGAAGCCGACGGTGTCGGCGAGGGTGTAGAGGCGTCCGCTGGGTGTCTCGGCCCGCCGGACGGTCGGGTCCAGGGTGGCGAACAGGGCGTTCTCCACCAGGACACCGGCGCCGGTCAGGCGGTTGAGCAGGGATGACTTACCGGCGTTGGTGTAGCCGGCGATGGCGACCGAGGGGACCTTCTTGCGCCGGCGCTCCTGGCGCTTGATGTCCCGGCCGGTCTTCATCTCCGCGATCTCCCGGCGCATCTTCGCCATCTTCTCGCGAATCCGCCGCCGGTCGGTCTCGATCTTGGTCTCACCGGGACCACGGGTGGCCATACCGCCGCCCGCCGAACCGGAGCCACCGCCACCCATCTGCCGGGAGAGCGACTGGCCCCAGCCACGGAGCCTGGGGAGCATGTACTGCATCTGCGCCAGCGCGACCTGTGCCTTGCCCTCCCGGGACTTGGCGTGCTGGGCGAAGATGTCGAGGATCAGGGCGGTCCGGTCGACCACCTTGACCTTGACGACGTCCTCGAGGTGGATCAGCTGGCCCGGGGACAGCTCACCGTCACACACCACGGTGTCCGCCCCGGATTCGAGCACGATGTCCCGCAGCTCCAGGGCCTTGCCCGAGCCGATGTAGGTGGCCGGGTCGGGCTTGTCGCGGCGCTGGATGACGCCGTCGAGCACCAGGGCGCCGGCGGTCTCGGCGAGGGCGGCGAGCTCCGCGAGGGAGTTCTCCGCCTCCTGGACCGTGCCGGTGGTCCAGACACCGACGAGCACCACCCGCTCCAGGCGGAGCTGGCGGTACTCGACCTCGGTGACGTCCTCGAGTTCGGTGGAGAGGCCCGCTACACGGCGTAGTGCGGCACGTGCGGAGCGGTCGTACTGGTCGCCGTCACGCTCCCCGTCGATCTCGTGGCTCCAGGCGACGTCCTCTTCCATCAGGGCGTTCGCCCGAAGGCTCTCGGGGAGGCGCTGCCGGTCCTGCGGAAGGGAAGAAGAGGAGGTCATTTGATCCTTCGCGTCGTTGGGAAGCCCGCACGGGGACCTCGCGGCCCCACCGGGACTGTCGTCAGGGCGACCGTCGCGGGACTCCCGCGGCCGTCGCTGGTGTCAACGTCCGAGCCGTCCCGGAGATTCCCGGGCCGGCCAGTGCCGACCTGACGATGGTCCCACGCCCCGGGAGGGCCGTCACGCGGGTTTCCCGGGGGTTCGGGCGGCTCCCTTGGGACCCCCGGGCGTCGGGGCGGCCACCTTGGCCCCGGGGCCGGGGGCGGTCGCCTTCGGGCCGGGCTTGGCCGGGCTCTTCCGGGGCTTCCACTGCGCATGACCGGGCATCGGCGGGGTCCGGTCGCCGTAGAGCCATGCCTGGAAGAAGCCGGTGAGGTCCTGCCCGGACACCTGGGAGGCCAGCTGGACGAAGTCGGCGGTGTCGGCGACTCCGTCGCGGTGCCGGGACACCCACTCGCGCTCGATCCGGTCGAAGGCCGCCGGACCGATCTTCTGCCGCAGGGCGTAGAGGACCAGCGCGCTGCCGTCGTAGACGATCGGGCGGAAGATGCTGATCTTCTGCCCCGGGCTGGGGGCCTTGGGCCGGGCGGGCGGTCCGCCCTCGGCGCGCCAGCCGTCGGACTGCTCGTACGCGTGGCGCATACGGGCCTCCAGAGAGGCCCGGGTGCCGCCCTTCTCCTGGGCGTAGAGGGCCTCGTACCAGGTGGCATGGGCCTCGTTGAGCCAGACGTCGGACCAGCGGCGCGGGCTGACGCTGTCGCCGAACCACTGGTGGGCCAGCTCGTGCACCATCACGGACTCGACGTACCAGTCGGGCAGCTGGTGGGTGGTGAACAGGGCCTTCTCGAACAGCGACAGCGTCTGGGTCTCCAGCTCGAAGCCGGTCCGGGCGTCGGCGATCAGCACCCCGTACGCCTCGAAGGGGTAGGGACCGAGCTTGCGCTCCAGCCAGGTCAGATGGCCCGGTGTCTTGGCCACCCAGGGGGCCAGGGCGGCTCGGTGGGCGGTCGGGACGACGTCGCGCACCGGCAGGCCGTGCGGCCCGTGGCGCAGCAGCACGCTGGACTTCCCGATGGAGACCTGGGCCAGCTCGGTGGCCATGGGGTGGTCTGTCCGGTAGGTCCAGGTGCGGGTCCCGCCCCGGGTGCCGGGGCGCAGCGGCAGCCCGTTGGCGACGGCGGTCAGCTGCTGCGGCGCGGTGATGCGGAAGGTGAAGAGCGCCTTGTCGGAGGGGTGGTCGTTGCAGGGGAAGACCCGGTGGGCGGCGTCGGCCTGGTTGGCCATCGCCAGCCCGTCGGCGGTACGAATCCAGCCGCCGTTGCCGGCGCCGGCGGGGTTGCTGGTGTGTTCGACGGCGATCTTCAGTTCCTGTCCACGGGAGACGTGGAAGGCCGGGGTCAGCACCAGGTCCTCGCCGTGCTGCTCGTACCGGGCGGCCAGGCCGCCGATCTTCACGGAGCGTACGGCGCCGCGGGCGAAGTCGAGGTTGAGCTGGTCGAGCTCGCTGGTCGCGCGGGCGGTGATCTCAGTGGTGGCGTTCATCGGCCGGTCGTTGTGGCCGGAATACTCCAGGGAGATGTCATAGGACGTGACGTCGTAGCCGGTGTTGCCGAGGGTGGGGAAGAGCCGGTCGCCCAGGCCCTGCGGCCCGGCCGGCGGCTCGGCCACCCCGAGGGTGGCCAGGGCGGCCAGCCCGAGGGCGGCGGCCCGCACCCCGGTCCGGCGGCCCCGGCCGCTCGGGCCACGGGACAGGGCGGGGACAGGGCGGTCGGGATCGCGGGACGGGCGGCGCAAGGGAAGGGACATGCACTACGGCTACCAACGCGGCCCCGTCCCCCGCGGGTCACGGGGCAAACGGCACCCGAACGGGCGGCGGATCGGGCACCCGTTTTACGCCGCCGGGCGGAGCGGCTCCCGACGGGGCGTCAGCCGGCGGACGTACCGGGCGCTCAGGGCTGCAGGGCCGCGGGCTGCCGGGCCTTGCCCGCCCGCAACACATCGAAGACGCCGGGCACTTGACGCATCGCGCGCATCAGGGACGGCAGCCCGGCGGGGTTGGGCAGATGCAGCGTGTAGGTGTGGCGGACCCGCTGTTCGTGCGGGGGTTCGACGGCGGCCGACACCACGGCGGCGCCCTGGGAGGCGATGGCCTCGGTGAGATCGGCCAGGAGCTGCGGCCGGCTGAAGGCCTCGGCCAGGAGGGTGACCCGGCAGCCGTGGCCTCCCTGGGCGGCGCCGCGCCAGCGCACCCCGACCGGCGGCCGGCCGGTGGCCGCCATCCGGGCCACGACGGGGCACAGGGCGCGGTGCACGGTGACCGTGCCGCCACGCACGGCGAAGCCGGTGACGGCGTCCGGCGGCACCGGGGTGCAGCAGCCCGCCAGCCGGACCGCGGCGCCGGGCAGGTCCGCGACCGCGAGGACCGAGGCGGGAACGACCGGGTCCGCCGCGGGGCCGTCGGGCTCCTCGGCGCGGCGGCCGGCGGACGGCTCACCGGGGAGCCCCTCGCCAGGGCCCGAGGGGCGGGCGCAGGACTCCCGTGACCCGGCCAGCCACCGGGCGATGGCGAGCCGGGCGGCGGGGGTACGGGCGTGGTCGAGCCACTCGGGAGAGGGGCCGGCCGTGGGGTCCGGTGCCATCAGCAGCTGCAGGCTGTCACCGTCGTGCAGGACCGTGGAGAGGGTGGCGAGCCGTCCGTTGACGCGGGCGCCGATGCAGCAGTGCGCCCCCTCGCCGTGCCGCTCGTAGGCGGCGTCCACACAACTCGACCCGGCGGGCAGACCGATGACGCCGCCGGTGCCGCCGGACGAGCCGTCCGGCGGGGCGCCGGTGCAGAAGACGGTGATCTCGCGGTCCTGGGCGAGGTCGTCGCGCAGCGAGGTCCAGAACGTGTCCGGGTCGGGGGTGGTGCGCTGCCACTCCAGCAGGCGGGAGAGCCATCCGGGGCGAGTCGGGTCGGCCCGCTCGCCCTCGGGGGCGTCCACGTCGTCGGTGGGTGCGTAGGGGTTGCCGAGGGCGATCACCCCGGCCTCGGCGACCCGGTGCATCTGGTGCGTACGGATCAGCGTCTCCGCGATCTCCCCGGACGGGCAGGTGACCGCGGTGTGCAGCGACTGGTAGAGGTTGAACTTGGGAGCCGCGATGAAGTCCTTGAACTCGGAGATCACCGGGGTGAAGCAGGTGTGCAGTTCACCGAGGACGGCATAACAGTCGGCGTCCTCGGCCACCAGCACCAGCAGCCGGCCCAGGGCCGCGCCGGTCAGCTCACGGTGCGCGAGGCGTACCCGGTGCACGGAGACGAAGTGCCGTGGCTGGACGAGGACTTGGGCGTCGATACCGGCCTCGTCGAGCACCGTGCGCACCCGCCGGGCCAGTGCGGTGAGCGGGTCGGGCCGGGAGGCGTGCTCCAGGACCAAGGCCCGGGTGGTGGCGTACTCCTCCGGGTGCAGGATGGCGAAGACCAGGTCCTCCAGCTCGGCCTTCAGCGCCTGGACGCCGAGGCGTTCGGCGAGCGGGATCAGCACGTCGCGGGTCACCTTGGCGATCCGCGCCTGCTTCTCGGGGCGCATCACGCCGAGGGTGCGCATGTTGTGCAGCCGGTCGGCGAGCTTGATGGACATCACCCGGACGTCGTTGCCGGTCGCCACCAGCATCTTGCGGAAGGTCTCCGGCTCGGCGGCCGCACCGTAGTCGACCTTCTCCAGCTTGGTGACGCCGTCGACGAGGTAACTGACCTCGGCGCCGAACAGGTCCTGTACCTGATCCAGTGTCACATCCGTGTCCTCGACGGTGTCGTGGAGCAGGGAGGCGGTCAACGTCGTGGTCTCGGCGCCGAGTTCGGCGAGGATCAGGGTCACCGCGAGGGGGTGGGTGATGTACGGCTCGCCGCTCTTGCGGAGCTGGCCCCGGTGCGAGGTCTCGGCGAGCAGGTAGGCCCGGGTGAGGGTGTCCAGGTCGGCGTCGGGGTGGTGGCCGCGGTGCACCTTGGCGACGTGTTCGAGGGCGTGCGGGAGGCCGTCGCGCGGGGCCGGGCCGAGGAGCGCGGCGCGGCCGATGCGGCGCAGCCCGGTGAGTTCCAGTCGGCGGCGGCCGCGCCTGCGGCCCGCTGCTCCAGGATTACCAGGGTTAGTGGCCTCTGCGCTCATGGGCACCTCCGGCAGCGTCGACCGGCGGTGTGACGCGTCAGATCGGGCGCCCGGGCCGGTGCTTGATGCTACCGAGCCCATCACGCACCGCTTCCCGCCTCTCGCTCAGCGTGATGCGGACCACCCGTTCGAGCGAATCTTTTGGCCGGAACCCCTCTCGGGGCGGGCCCGGGGCCCGGTACGCCGTGGGCCGGGTCAGCCGAGCGCGGCGGTCAGCCAGGCGGGGTCGAAGGTGCCCTCGGCGACGATCTCGGCCGGGCCGGTCATCTCGACCGTGCCGTCGGGCCGCTCGGTGATCGAGAGGCGGCCGCCGAGCACCTCGACCGTGTACGTGACGGGCGCTCCGGTCGCGGCGGGGTCCAGGCCGTCCCGGCGGGCGGTGGCGACGGCGACCGCGCAGGCGCCGGTGCCGCAGGAGCGGGTCTCACCCGAGCCGCGCTCGTGGACCCGCATCGCCACATGGCGCGGACCGCGGTCGACGACGAACTCGATGTTCACGCCGTCGGGATAAACCGACGCGGGGCTGAACGGCGGTACGTCCCGCAGTTCGCCGGCGTGGGCCAGGTCCTCGACGAAGGCGACCGCGTGCGGATTGCCCATGTTCACGTTGCGGGCCGGCCAGCTGCGGCCGTCGAGGGTGACGACGACGCCGTCCTCGGGGAGTTCGGCCCGGCCCATGGAGACCGTGACATCGCCGGTCTTGGCGAGGTGGACGCGGCGTACGCCGGCGCGGGTGGCGATGGCGAGGTCGCCGGCCTCGACCAGGCCGGCGTGCAGCAGATAACGCGCGAAGACGCGGACGCCGTTGCCGCACATCTCGGCGATCGAGCCGTCGCCGTTGCGGTAGTCCATGAACCACTCGGCCTCGTCGGCCAGGTCGCGCGCCTCCGGGTGCGCGGCGGAGCGTACGACGCGCAGCAGGCCGTCGCCGCCGAGGCCGGCCCGGCGGTCGCAGATCCTGGCGACGGCGGCCGCGGACAGGTCGAGGCGCCCGTCCGGGTCGGGGACGATCACGAAGTCGTTCTCGGTGCCGTGGCCCTTGAGGAAGGCGAGGCGCTGCGTGCTGGTCACCCCTGCATCGTACGGGGAGGGCGGCGGGAAGGGGGGTGCGGGGCGGGGCGGGGCCTCAGGGGTGCTGACTACACCCGCCCACCCCCCGAAGGGGGGTGGGCGGCGGGGAAAAATAACGAGCCGCGCGCGATGGCCCCCGTCCCAGCACCCCACCCGCAGCACACCCGCCCGCACCGCACCCGCTGGTCAGCGCAGCCGCGCCACGCGCCAGATGGCCAGCGAGGCCGGGAGGGCCACCAGGACGGTGTAGATCAGCACCACGCGCCAGCAGGCGCGGCGGCCGGAGCCCGGCGCCGGGAGGCCGGGCCAGGTGTGGCCGACGCGGCGGGCGGCCATCATGCCCCAGCCCGCGGCGCAGCAGCACAGCAGCAGACCGAGCATCGCGATCATGGCGCCGCCGTCGCCGCCGAACTCGAAGGCGAGCGGGAAGGCGAACATCAGCGAACCGAGGGCGGCGAGCGCCACGATCGGCGCCAGCTGCCACAGCCGCAGCCGGCGCGGCGGGCGCAGCTCGCGGAAGGACTCGCCGCCCTCGCCGGGGCGGTCGGCTCCGGAGCCCGGGGCGTCGGAGTCGTCCAGGGTGTCGGGGTCGGTGCGCGGGCGGCCGACGCCGCCGTCGGGACCCGTCAGGCCGTCGCCGGTGTCCGGGCCGTCATCGGCGAGGGGAGCCGTGTCGGCGCCGCTGTCCGGTTGCTGCGCTCCGTCGCGAGGGCCGGCCTCCATTGCCACGCGCCCTCCCCACTCCAGACTGCATGCCTCGATCGAAGGTCGATGATGACACGCCCTCAGGGGCCCGGATGACGGCCGGAGCGTCCCGATGCCATGACGTGATCAGGCTGTGACCGGTCGTTCGAGCAACGCCAGTGCCTGCCCCGGAAGTTCCTCCCGGTGCTCGGCCGCGCCGTTGAGCCAGTGGACGCGCGGGTCCCGGCGGAACCACGAGTCCTGGCGGCGCGCGAAGCGCTTGGTGGCGCGCACCGTCTCGTCGCGCGCTTCCTGCTCGGTGCACTCCCCCGCGAGCTGGGCGAGCACCTGCTGGTAGCCCAGCGCCCGGGAGGCCGTACGGCCCTCGCGCAGTCCCTCGCCCTCCAGCCGGCGCACCTCGTCGACCAGGCCCGCCTCCCACATGCGGTCGACGCGCCGCGCGATCCGCTCGTCGAGTTCGGGGCGCGCGACGTCGACACCGATCTGCAGGGTGTCGTAGACCGCTTCGTGGCCCGGGAGGTTGGCGGTGAAGGGGCGGCCGGTGATCTCGATGACCTCCAGGGCGCGCACGATACGGCGGCCGTTGCTCGGCAGGATCGCGCGGCCGGCCTCGGGGTCGGCGGCGGCCAGCCGGGCGTGCAGGGCGCCGCTGCCCGACGCGGCCAGTTCGGCCTCCAGGCGGGCGCGCACCTCCGGGTCGGTGCCGGGGAACTCGAGTACGTCGATGGCGCCGCGCACATAGAGGCCGGAGCCGCCGACCAGGACCGGGGTGCGGCCCTCGGCGAGCAGCCGGTCGATCTCGGCGCGGGCCAGCCGCTGGTACTCGGCGACGCTGGCGGCGCAGGTGACGTCCCAGATGTCCAGGAGGCAGTGCGGGACGCCCTGCTGCTCCTCGGGGGTGAGCTTGGCGGTGCCGATGTCCATACCGCGGTAGAGCTGCATGGAATCGGCGTTGATGACCTCGCCCCCCAGGTGCTGCGCGAGCGCGACGCCCAGATCGGACTTTCCGGCCGCGGTGGGGCCGACGACGGCGATGACCCGCGGAGCGGGAACGGCGGTGTTCACCCCGTCAGTCTCGCAAACCTCCCGGCCCCATCTCGAACGAGCGACGTGACGGGCCACCGATGATCTCGTTGCCTGTTGCGAGGTCCCGAGAGCCGGAAGCAGCACCGGCGCCCGCGGGCGGCGTAACGGTCCGCTCCCGGAGGGCCAGGGATGTGGCCGGGGATGTCACCACAGGAAGAGCGTAGGAGCAGTTATGGGCGTGTTTTCGCGGTTTCGCCGCCGTAAGTCCGGAGCGGTGACGGAGGAGAGTGCCACGACGGCGGTGGCGGCCGGGGCGGAGGAGCCGCAGGAGGCTCCGTCGGACGCCGGGGGCACCGGGGAGGTCGCGGACGCCGCCGAGCGCCCGGCGGCTGAGAAGGCGGACGCGGCACCCCCGGAAGCGTCCGGCGACGCGGCGGCCGAGACGGAGGAGACGGCGGACACCGGGGCGCCGCGGGCCGAGCAGGCCGGTGAGAGCGCCGGTATCCCGCGGCAGCAGTCGGCGGAGGCCGCCGCGGACAGCGAGAGCGCGCAGCACCGGACGCGCTGACCGCGGCACCGCCACAACGGCCGCGGGCCACGGGGCCGCGTGGCCCTCGCCGTACGCCGGGCGGCCGCCCTACGACCAGGCCGCCACGAAGTAGCCCACGCCGTAGGGAGCCTCCTCGCGGAGCAGCCGGCCGCTGAGGCCCGCGCCCTCCGCCGCCCCCGCGAGGACCTGCCAGCAGGCCCGCCCGGACACCTGGAGGCCGGCGGCCGGCTCCGCGTCGAGCGCGGCCAGTGCGGCGGTGTCGGCCTCGCCCAGGGCGCGGGCCGTCCCGGCGTCGAAAGCCTCGGCCCGCTCGTCGAAGTAGCCGGGCGCCTTCACCGTCCGGCAGGCGCTGCCGTCGCCCAGCACCAGCAGCGCGACCCGGGGAGCGCCCGCGGCGGTCTCCCGGCCCAGTTCCAGACAGCGGTCGCGGGGCAGGGACGGGTCCACCCCCAGCGCCTCCACGGGAGCGTCGTCCCAGTCCGTACGGGACAGCAGCCAGGCGCCGACGGACAGCGACGGCGGGAGTTCCCGGTCCGGGGCGGTCTCCGCGGCGCCCAGCGACACCTCGAGGTCCACCCCGAAGCCGCGGAAGGAACCGACGGAGCCCTGGGGGTACCGTCCCTGCCCGGCCTCGTCGGCCGGGCCGAGGACGATCAGCCGGTCGGGGCGGGCGGCGCCGAGCACGCCGACCGCGTCGAGACAGGCGGCGCGCAGCGCGTCGAGTTCGGGCGCCGCCCCGGCGGCCACCTCCGGGACGAGCAGCGGCGGGCAGGGGCAGAGGGCGGCGGCTACGAGCATGACACGCAGCGTAACGCCCCTGGTGCGGGGCCGTTCGCCGCGCCCTGGGAGCGCCCGGTCAGTCGCAGCCGCAGCCGGCGGCGGGCGCCGGGCTCGGCGCCGGGGCCCCGATGGTGGGCAGACCCAGCAGCACGCCCTGGGGCTTCTGCGCCGGGGCGGCGTTGCGCTTCTCCCAGGCGTCCCCGGCCCGGGTACGGCGCACCGCCTGGGCCGCGCCTTCGGCCAGGAGGTGGTGCGGAGCGGCGTAGGTGATCTCGACGGTGACCACGTCGCCGGGGCGGACCGGCTCGTCGGGGCGGGTGAAGTGGACGAGGCGGTTGTCGGGGGCGCGGCCGGACAGGCGGCGGGTCGCGTCGTCCTTGCGGCCCTCGCCCTCGGCGACCAGGACCTCCAGCGTGCGGCCGACCTGCTTCTTGTTCTCCGACCAGGAGATCTCCTCCTGGAGGGCGACCAGGCGCTCGTAGCGTTCCTGGACGACGGCCTTGGGGATCTGGCCCTCCATGTCGGCGGCCGGGGTTCCGGGGCGCTTGGAGTACTGGAAGGTGAAGGCCTGGGCGAAGCGGGACTCGCGGACCGTGTGCAGGGTCTGCTCGAAGTCCTCCTCGGTCTCGCCCGGGAAGCCGACGATGATGTCGGTGGAGATCGCGGCGTCCGGCATGGCGGCGCGCACCTTCTCGATGATGCCGAGGAAGCGCTCCTGGCGGTACGAGCGGCGCATCGCCTTCAGGACGGTGTCCGAGCCGGACTGGAGCGGCATGTGGAGCTGCGGCATGACGTTCGGCGTCTCGGCCATGGCGGCGATGACGTCGTCGGTGAAGTCACGGGGGTGCGGGGAGGTGAAGCGGACCCGCTCCAGGCCCTCGATCTTCCCGCAGGCACGCAGCAGCTTGCTGAAGGCCTCGCGGTCGCCGATGTCGGAGCCGTAGGCGTTGACGTTCTGGCCGAGCAGGGTGATCTCGCTGACGCCCTCGGAGACCAGCGCCTCGATCTCGGCGAGGATGTCGCCGGGCCGGCGGTCCTTCTCCTTGCCGCGCAGCGCGGGCACGATGCAGAAGGTGCAGGTGTTGTTGCAGCCGACGGAGATGGAGACCCAGGCCGCGTAGGCGCTCTCCCGCCGGGTGGGCAGGGTCGAGGGGAAGGCCTCCAGCGACTCGGCGATCTCGACCTGCGCCTCTTCCTGGACGCGGGCGCGCTCCAGCAGCACCGGCAGCTTGCCGATGTTGTGCGTCCCGAAGACCACGTCGACCCAGGGGGCCTTCTTGACGATGGTGTCGCGGTCCTTCTGGGCGAGGCAGCCGCCCACGGCGATCTGCATGCCGGGGCGCGCGGCCTTCTTCGGGGCGAGCTGACCGAGGTTGCCGTAGAGCCGGTTGTCGGCGTTCTCCCGCACCGCGCAGGTGTTGAAGACCACGACGTCGGCGCCGTCGCCGTCCTTGGGAGCGGGTACGTATCCGGCCTCTTCCAGCAGGCCGGACAGCCGCTCGGAGTCGTGGACGTTCATCTGGCACCCGTAGGTGCGGATCTCGTAACTCTTGTCGACGCCCACTGCCTGGCTCCGGTCGCTGCTGGTCATGTCTCAAGGGTAGGCGGTGCCGGGAGTGCCTCCCGACGCCGGAGGCCCGGTCGGGACCGTCCGGCGCAGGAGGGCGGGCGTCCGCTCAGAGGGCGAGCACGACCGCGGCGACGAGGCCGCCGACCCCCAGGGCGAAAGCCGCGCTGCGCCAGCCGCCGTGGCCCCAGCGGAAGGGCCGGTCGAGGGCGTAGCGGCCGGGGCCGGTGGCCGCTACGGCCAGCGCGACGACGGCGATGGTCAGCGGGTATTCGAGGCCGCCGGTCTCCGCCCAGAGCCCTTTGGGCGCCGCGAGGACCATGGCGTTGATCATCACGCCGATCAATGCGGCGGCTGCCAGCGGGGTGAGCAGGCCGAGGGCGAGGCCGAGGCCGCCGAGGACTTCCGTGGCTCCGGCGAGGCCGGCGAAGAAGGTGCCGGGGCGGTAGCCGAGGGCTTCGAAGCCCTGGGCGGTGGTGTCGAGTCCGCGGCCGCCGAAGAAGCCGAAGAGCTTCTGGGCGCCGTGGCCGGCCAGGATGAGCCCCACGGTCAGCCGCAGGAGGAGCAGTCCGAGATCGGCGGCCGCGGGAGGCGGGCGGACGGTTTCGGACCGGGCACGGGTGTCGGGCCGCAGTGCGGTGGGCGGTTTCATGAGGTGTCGCTTCCCGCACCGGCGCGTCAGAGGGCCGCTGTGGGGTACCGGCGCCGGTGCGCTCGGGCTGGAGGGATGCTCTTGGGTGCGCGCCGCCGGGCGCGCGGGTGGGGACGTGCCGGGTCCCCGCTGTGTCACCAGGTGAGGGGCCGCCCTCTGCCGCCGGAGCGGTACGGGCGCCACGTCGCCACCGTATCGCCTGGTGTTCCGGGTGCAACCGCGGTCCGGTACGGCTCCGGTGAGGTCACGACCGGGCCTCACCCCTCCCGTTCCCGCCGTGCTCCTGGCAGTATCCCGCCCATGGTCACAGCACTCCCCCGTACCGGCCGGCGGGCCGTCCAGGCGGCGATCGCGGCGCTGGTCGCCCTCGGGCTGGGGCTGTGGTGGCTGATGTCGACGGGCGCTGCGCCCGTTCCCCGGGGGCAGGTGACGATGGCGACCGGCGTCCCGACCGGTGTCTACGCGCGCTACGGGGAGCTGCTGCAGCAGGATCTGGCCCGTGACCTGCCGGATGTGGATCTCCGGCTGACCCGCAGCGAGGGCTCGATCGACAATCTGCGGCAGCTGGTCGCGGGGCGCGCGAAGTTCACCATCGCGACGGCGGACGCGGTCGCCACGTACAAGATCAGGGGCGAGGCCGGCGCGGACCGGCTGCGGGCCTGTGCGCGGCTGTACGACGACTACGCGCAGCTGGTGGTGCCGAAGGGTTCCGCGGTGCGCTCGACGAAGGATCTGCGGCGGCTGCGGGTGGGCGTCGGGGCGGACGGCTCCGGCGTCCAGCTGATCACCCGGCGGCTGCTGGAGGCGGCCGGGCTGGACTTCAACCAGGACATCGAGCCGGTGCGGGTCGGCATCGACCGGATGCCGAAGCTGCTGGAGCAGCACAAGCTCGACGCGTTCTTCTGGTCCGGCGGGCTGCCGACGACGGCGGTGCAGCACCTGGCGCGGCGCTTCCCGGTGCGGCTGGTCCAGCTCGGGGACCTGAGTGAGGCGCTGCACCGGCAGGGGGAGCGCACCCGCTACTACCGGGCCGCGGTGATGCCCGCCGACGCCTATCCGATGGCCCAGGGCGGGAAGGCGGTGAAGACGATCGCGGTGGCGAACCTGCTGGTGACGACGGACCGGGCGGACGCCGCGCTGACCGAGGGCATCACCCGGACCGTCATCGACAGCCGGGACCGGATCGGCCGCCAGGTGCATGCCGCGCAGAAGGTGGATCTGCGGACGGCGGTGTTCACCGATCCGCTGGAGCTGCACACGGGCGCCCGGCGCTATTACGTGTCCCAGAAGCCCTGAGGGCGGCCCGGGGGCCGGGAGAGGCGCCGGAAGAACGGACCGGGGCCCGCACCGGACGTACCGGTGCGGGCCCCGCTCACAGGACGCGGAAGGCGTCAGGCGGCGACGATGTTCTCCGCCTGCGGGCCCTTGGGGCCCTGGGTCACGTCGAAGGTGACCTTCTGGCCCTCGAGGAGCTCACGGAAGCCCTGCGCGGCGATGTTCGAGTAGTGGGCGAAGACGTCGGGGCCGCCGCCGTCCTGCTCGATGAAGCCGAAGCCCTTTTCCGAGTTGAACCACTTGACGGTGCCGGAAGCCATGTTTTTCTCCTTCATGGGGCAAACGGGAGACCACACTGCGCGGCCTCCTTGTCGCCGAGATGATCGCCCCACACCGGAACAGGTCCGGATAACAAGGAACGCCCGGGGCTTCAGCCTCCGGGCGCGCACAAAGTTCATGGGTACCACAACTGCAACGTCGTCGACGGTAGCACAGCCGGTGCGGTTGTCCAGCGTCCCGCGCGGCGCCCGCCTCACGGCTCGGTGCGCGGCACGGTCACGGTGACCTTCAGCCCGTGCGGCGGATGCGGGGCGTAGGCGATGGTCGCGCCGCCCGCGGCGAGCAGGGCGCGGGTGATGGACAGGCCGAGTCCGGAGCCGGAGACGTTCTGGTGGCGGCTGCTGCGCCAGAAGCGGTCGCCGACCCGGGCGAGCTCGTCGTCGGTGAGGCCGGGGCCGCGGTCGGTGACGGTGATGTCGACGCGCTCGCCGGCCGGGGCGACGCCGACGGTGACCGGGCGGTCCTCCGGGGTGAACTTCAGCGCGTTGTCGATCACCGCGTCCAGTGCGCTGGAGAGGGCCACCGGGTCGGCCCAGCCGGTGACGGCGCTGTGCCCCTCGTAGGTGAGGACGACCCCCTTGTCGTCGGCCAGCGGGCGCCAGGAGTCGACGCGCTCGGCGGCCAGCTCCGCGACATCGGTGAGCTGGAGGTCGGCGGCGGTGTGCTCGGCGAGGGCGAGGCCGAGCAGGTCGTCCAGGACCCGGGCGAGCCGCTTGCCCTCGGTGCGGACCGAGGCGATCTCCGCGTTGCCGTCGGGGAGTTCGAGGGCCAGCAGCTCGATCCGCAGCAGCAGTGCGGACAGCGGGTTGCGCAGCTGGTGGGAGGCGTCGGCGACAAAGGCGCGCTGCTGTTCCAGGACGTCCTCGACGTGGTCGGCCATCTCGTTGAACGAGCGGGCCAGCCGGCGCAGTTCGGGCGGGCCCGCGGTGGCGGCGACCCGGGCGTTCATCCGGCCGGTGGCGATGTCGTGGCTGGCCGTGTCCAGGACCCGTACGGGCCGCAGCACCCAGCCGGTGAGGCGGAAGGCGGCGGCGACCGCGACGAGCATCGCCGCGCACTCACCGGCGGCGATCAGCAGCCAGCCGCGCAGGACGTGCGTGCGCAGCTGCCCCGTGGGCGAGTCGGTCATGACGACGGCGACCACGTCGCCGTCGCGGATCACAGGGGAGGCGACCGGGATGCGGCCGGTGTCGTCCCAGGGCCAGACCTGGTGCGGGTCGTGGCTGCGGCGGCCGGCCAGCGCCTCGCTGAACGCCCGTGCGGCCTCACCGTCCCGGGGTACCGGCAGGCCGGCGGGGGCGGCGGCCATGGGAGTGCGATCGCGGTAGAAGACCCCGGCACGTATGCCGTAGAGGTCGTAGTACCGGGCGAGTTCGGTACGGAGGGTGGCGCGCCGCTCGTCCTCCTCCGGGGTCTTGTCCCCGGCCTCCGCGCCGGGTCGGGCGGTGACGAACTGGGCGAGGGAGGCGAAGCGGGCGGCGTCGTCGATCCGGTCGACGACCACCCGCTGCTGCTCGACCCCGGCCGTGATCACGCCGAGCGGGATGCCGAGCGCGAGCAGGACACCGGCCATGAGGACGATGAGGAGCGGGAGGAGTCGGGTGCGCACCTGGTCGCGGCGGCCTTCAGGAGGCCGGGGCGGCGGACGTCCGCACCCCCGGGCCGGCGGCCGGGACGACCAGGCGGTAGCCGACGCCGCGCACCGTCTCGATCAGCGCGGGCATGCGGAGCTTGGCGCGCAGGGAGGCGATGTGCACCTCCAGGGTCCGGCCGGTGCCCTCCCAGCTCGTGCGCCACACCTCGCTGATGATCTGCTCCCGGCGGAAGACCACCCCGGGGCGCTGGGCGAGCAGCGCGAGCAGGTCGAACTCCTTGCGGGTGAGCGGGACGCCGGTGCCGTCCACGGAGACCTGGCGGGTGGCGAGTTCGACGGTGACCGCACCGAGCCGCAGCGACTCGTCGGCGGCGCCCTCCTCGACGGGCTGCTCGGCGCCGCCCGGTGCGTTGCGCCGGCTCACCGCGTGGATACGGGCCAGCAGCTCACCGGTGTCGTACGGCTTGACCACGTAGTCGTCGGCGCCGAGGTTGAGCCCGTGGATGCGGGAGCGCACATCGGAGCGCGCGGTGACCATGATGACCGGGGTGGCGCAGAGCTTGCGTATCCGGCCGCACACCTCGAAGCCGTCCTGGTCGGGCAGCCCGAGGTCGAGCAGCACCACCGCGAACGGCTCCGCGTCGTCGGGGAGCAGGGCCTTGAGCGCGTCCTCGCCGTTGCGGGCGTGCACCACGGCCAGGCCGTGCTTGGCGAGCACCGCGGACAGGGCCGCGGCGACATGATCGTCGTCCTCGACGAGCAGCAGTCTCATCAGGCCCTCCTCCCGGGTGCGTGCGTACGGGCCACAGGGCATCTACGGCGATGGGAGGCCTGTGCGTCAAGAGGTGGTCACCTCCGCGCCGCCATCCGTTACCCAGCCGGTACGCCCACGACACCACCCTCGCGGTGTCCGCGCCCCCGGCGCCCCCGCTGCTCACCCTGCGTCCCGCCGCGGCCGGATCGTTATCCTCAAGTTCCCCTCAGATGTAATGACGCTGGTAGCGGGGCGTCCTAGATTCCTCCCCAACCGAGGAGGACGGAGCTACACGCCGATGAGCGAAGTATCGGTGACCAAGAACGCCGAGGGCCCCGCACCGACGGGGGACCAGCTGGTCGTGCTGGACAACGTGAACAAGCACTTCGGCGCGCTGCACGTGCTCCAGGACATCGACCTGACGATCAACCGCGGTGAGGTCGTCGTCGTGATCGGGCCCTCGGGCTCCGGCAAGTCGACGCTCTGCCGCACGATCAACCGCCTGGAGACCGTCGACAGCGGCAGCATCTCGATCGACGGGAAGCCGCTGCCGCAGGAGGGCCGCGAACTGGCCCGGCTGCGCGCCGACGTGGGCATGGTCTTCCAGTCCTTCAACCTGTTCGCGCACAAGACCGTGCTCGAGAACGTGATGCTGGGCCAGACCAAGGTTCGCAAAACGGACAAGGCAGAGGCCGCGAAGAAGGCCCGCGCCCTGCTCGACCGGGTCGGTGTCGGCACTCAGGCGGACAAGTACCCCGCACAGCTCTCCGGTGGTCAGCAGCAGCGGGTGGCGATCGCCCGTGCGCTGGCGATGGACCCGAAGGTGATGCTGTTCGACGAGCCGACCTCCGCGCTCGACCCGGAAATGATCAACGAGGTGCTGGACGTGATGCAGCAGCTCGCCCGGGACGGCATGACGATGGTCGTGGTCACCCATGAGATGGGGTTCGCGCGCTCCGCGGCGAACCGGGTCGTCTTCATGGCGGACGGCCGCATCATCGAAGAGGCCGAGCCGAACCAGTTCTTCAACAACCCACGCAGCGACCGCGCCAAGGACTTCCTGTCGAAGATCCTCCATCACTGAGGCCGCAGTTGGGCCACCATCATTGCCAACACCTGTTGAACCAAAGGATGTTCACCATGAGGATTCGTAAGACGGCTGCGGCCGGTGCGATGGTGCTCGCGCTGGCGGCGACGGCGACCGCGTGTGGCGGCGAGAAGGGCGCGGCGGGCGACAAGCCGGCCGGCGGCGACGTCTTCAGCGGCGACTACAAGGTCGCCTCGGCGCCGAAGATCGACTCTCCGGTGCTGAAGAAGGCGCAGAAGGCCAAGAAGATCGTCATCGGTGTGAAGGCCGACCAGCCGTTCCTGGGCTTCAAGGACACCACCGGCAAGTACTCCGGCTTCGACATCGAGATCGCCAAGATGGTCGCCGCCGACCTCGGCTTCTCCGAGAAGCAGATCCAGTTCAAGACGATCGACTCCAACGTCCGTGAGACCACCATCTCCAACGGGCAGGTCGACTACTACGTCGGTACCTACACGATCAACGACGAGCGCAAGAAGCAGGTCGGCTTCGCGGGCCCGTACTACACCGCCGGCGCGGACCTCCTGGTGCGCAAGGACGACAAGTCCATCACCGGACCGGACGCCGTCAAGGGCAAGAAGGTCTGCTCGATCGTCGGCTCCACTCCGCTGCAGGAGATCAAGAAGAAGAAGTACGGCGCCGAGACCAGCGAGCAGTCGAAGTACTCGGACTGTGTGAAGTCCCTGCTGGACGGCCAGGTCGAGGCGGTCACCACCGACGACGCGATCCTCAAGGGCTACGCCGCCCAGCGCCCGGAGAAGCTCCGGGTGGTCGGCAAGACCTTCACCAAGGAGCCCTACGGCGTCGGCATGAACAAGGACGACAAGGCCCTGCGCGACGCGATCAGCGACGCGCTGGAGAGCCACATCAAGAACGATGACTACGAGAAGGCGTACAACGGCACGCTCGGCAAGTCCGGGTCGAAGTTCGTCGCCCCGGAGACGCCGCTGCCCCGCTACTGAGGCGCTCGCGAACCCACCGGAGACCGTGCCGCCCCGTACGCCCGCCGCGGCGGGCGTACGGGGCGGTGTCTTCGACCGCCGCTGAACTCCTCCCCGCCGCCGACCCGATGACCGCTACCGCGGAGACCCCATGAACGTACTCCTCGATTATCTGCCCGAGTTCCGGGACGGATTCCTCGGAACCCTGGCGATCACCGCGTCCAGCGCCCTGCTCGCGCTGGTACTCGGCGTGCTCATAGCCGGTTTCCGGGTCTCTCCGATTCCGCCGCTGCGCGCCTTCGGGACGGCCTGGGTCACGGTGCTGCGCAACACACCGCTGACGCTGCTCTTCCTCGTCGCCTTCTTCGTCGTACCGCAGATCCTCTTCCAGGGAGCGAGCCCCTACGTGCTGGCCACGCTGGCGCTCGGCTTCTACACCTCCTCCTTCGTGTGCGAGGCGGTGCGGTCCGGTATCAACACCGTTCCGCTGGGACAGGCGGAGGCCGCACGCAGCCTCGGTATGACGTTCTCCCAGACCCTGGGCCAGATCGTCCTCCCGCAGGCGACGCGCACCGTCCTGCCCCCCTTGAGCAGCATCTTCATCGCACTGACGAAGAACTCCGCGATCGCCGGAGCGTTCGGCTACGGCGAGCTGTTCAACGTCTCCAAGCTGCTGAACGACAAGGGCTACGCGATCGCCTGGATCTTCCTGTGGACCGCGCTCGCCTACCTCATCATCACCTTCGCCCTCAGCGGCCTCTTCCGGCTGCTGGAGCGCCGTATGGGGGTCGCCCGATGAGCGGCCGTGAGGAGCGGATCAGCACGACGTGGGTGCCGCGCGCAGGCGGGGCGGAACAAAGCGAGGTAAGGACATGAGCGGCGCCAGCGTTCTCTACGACGTACCAGGACCGAAGGCGAAGGCGCGCAACCGCGTCTACTCCGTCGCCGGCGCGCTCACGGTGCTGGCGCTGGTCGCCTTCGTCGTGATGCGGCTGAACACCGAGGGCCAGCTCGCACCCGAGGTGTGGAACATCTTCAACAACGCCGGTGTGCGGACCAACATCCGCGACGGCCTGCTGACCACACTCCAGGTCTTCGCGGTCGCGGCGGTGCTGTCGCTGGCGCTGGGCGTGCTGCTCGCGGTGGCGCGGCTCTCCGACCACCGGCCGGTCCGCTGGCTGGCGACCGGCTTCATCGAGCTCTTCCGCGCCGTGCCGCTGCTGATCACCATCTACGCGCTGTGGGTGGTGCTGCTCAGCAACCGGGAGAGCCTCGGTCTGGCCGGGGACCAGCCGCAGTTCTGGGCGCTGGTCATCGGCCTGACGGTCTACAACGGCTCGGTGCAGGCCGAGGTGCTGCGGGCCGGCATCAACTCCGTGCCCAAGGGGCAGGGCGAGGCCGCGTACGCGCTGGGCATGAGCAAGACGCAGGTCATGACGACGGTGCTGATCCCGCAGGCCGTGCGGGCGATGCTGCCGACGATCATCAGCCAGCTCGTGGTGACCCTGAAGGACACCTCCCTCGGCTACATCATCACCTTCGAGGAACTGCTCTTCAATGCCCGTTGGATCAGCACCAACGTCATCGTCAACGGTGAGGACACATACGTCCCGGTGATCATCGTCACCGGCACCATCTACGTGTCGCTCTGCCTGGCGCTGTCCACGCTCGCCAACTGGATCGAGCAGCGCGGTCGTCGGGCCAAGACCGGCATCGTGGTCGCGGCAGCCGCCGAGCCGGTGACGGCCACCGATGCGATGGACATCAACGACGCGGTGCCCGCTGCTCCTGAACGCAAGGAGAACTGACGGCCGGCAAGCCCTCCACACGACAGGCGGCGGCACTCCCATGCCGCCGCCTTTTGCCGGCCAAGGGCAATGACTGTCCATACCTCACCTCCGGACAAATCCACTGAAGGTGGAATTTCACACGTCCGGCCACTCGGGCTAACGGTCGAGGGTGCAGACGTACGAGGAAATGATCAAGCCGCACCTGGATACCTGTTGACCCATCAGCCGAACGCCAACTAGCTTCTTGATCAAGAGGGTTCGGTAATCGGCTTCCCGGGGAGCCCATGCGGCGCGGAAGTCGATGCCCTCCAAAACAAGGGGGTAGCGGCATGAAGAAAACTCTGCGAGCTCTGGCCGTCGGGTCGACTGCGCTGGCGTGCGTGCTGGTGACCGGAACCGGCGCCCAGGCGAATTCGGGCAGCGGGAAGAAATACAAGGGGTGCGTGAACTCCGTCACGGTCTGGCGTTCCGGCGGCAACGTCTACGCACAGGGGAAGATGACCTGTGACTACGCCATGATGATCCTGCGCCCCGATGCAGCACTCTCCTCCTACAAGAAGGGGAAGCTCCAGGACATAAACATCCATGGACTGAGGGGCTGCAACATGGCCAAGTCGTGCAAATCCAAGAAGATCTCCCTGAAGGCCCACAAAGGCTGGAGCTACCACGGCACGAACGGCGGAACGACGGATGTCGACGAGGTCTGGCCCAAGAACACCGCCGCGAAGGTCTGGTACACGTACAAGTAATGTCCAGCAAGGTGGATTCCACCCCCTGCTGATTACCTCGGCATACGCATCGCAACTGCGTGGCTAAGGTTCCGACAACGTCACCGCGGGGCTGCAGACCAGACCAGGCTGCAGCCCCGTGCACATTTACCACGGCGATTCACTCTTCCTCGCGCGGCCATGCACGTCTGCCTTCCCCTCCCAGACGTGCGCGCGGACCTTTACGTCAATACTGCAACCGCACTTCTGCATTTCGCCTCCCTTGCGCGTGCATTCCGTGCGCCAACGACAGGGACCAGGGACTCCCTTCGCCGATACCGCGCAGGAAGCAGGTCCCGAACGACCGGGCGTCTCAACCTCGTAGGTGCTGGACGCCAACCACGACGCCCTCCAAAGCCGCGCCGCGGGGCTGGTACCCGCGCCCGGAGGCGGTGGCACCCCCGCCACCGCCTCCGTCACTTGACGCGAGCGGTCGCAGTGGGTTGCATACGCTGTGTGATCACGCACCGGGCTCCAACTGCCAGTTCCCGCATGTCCCGTACGTACCAGCGGCCCCGGGGAGCTGCGCCGTGGACCCGGTGATCGTCGTCGGGGCCGGCCCGGTCGGCCTCTCCCTCGCCCTCGCCCTCACCCGGCTCGGTGTCCCCACCGTCGTCCTCGACGAGACCACCGGCGAGGAGGACCCCCGCCCCGCCCGCACCGTCGTGCTCCGCCCGGACACCGCCGCCTTCGTCGCCCGGCTCGGCTGCGCCGACACCCTGGAGAGCGCCGGCACCCACTGGACGGCCTGGCGCACGATGCGCCGCCGGCGCCTGCGGGAGCGCATCGCCTTCGCCCCGCGCACCCCGGACGGCGCCGCCGCCCCCACGACCGCCTCCCCGGTCCATCTCCCGCAGCACGCGCTCACCCGCGCCCTGCGCGCCGCCCTCGCCGACGAGAAGCTCGCCGAGGTCGTCACCGACAGCCGGCTGGCCGATCTGGAGCAGGACGAGCACGGCGTCAGCGCCCACACCCGCGGCCCCAACGGGACGTGGTGGCACGGGAGTTACCTGATCGGCTGCGACGGCCCGCGGTCGACCGTGCGCAAGCTGCTGGACATCCGTTTCCCGGGCCGTACGGCCGTCGAACGGCACGCGGTGGCCGCGCTGCGCTGCGAGCTGCCCTGGCCCGGCGAGGCCCTGCTGCATCGCTCCCCGCCCCGGCAGGGCGGCGGACCGGGCAGCGAGGTCTCCGCCCGCCCGCTGGCCGGCCATGTCTGGCGGCTGGACTGGCTGCTGCCGCCGGGACGCGAACTGGTCACCCCGGACGCCCTGGTCGCCCGCATCCGCGACTCGCTGGCCGGCTGGACCAGCGAGTCCCCGGCGGGCCCGGCCGATGAGACCGGGACGGAGGGCGACGGCGCGCTCCCCCGGGGGCGCGGCCACGGCCGGCTGGTCCCGCCCTACGAACTCCTCGACACCGGGGTGCACACCGTGCACCACCGGCTGGCCCGGGACTGGCGGCGGGGCCGTGCCTTCCTCGCCGGGGACGCCGCGCATCTGCTGGGCGCACTCGGCACCCAGGGCCTGGACGAGGGGCTGCGGGACGCCGAGAACCTCGCCTGGAAGCTCGGCCTGGCCTGGCATCACGGCGCGTCCGACCTGCTGCTCGACAGCTACCAGGCCGAGCGCCGGGGCGCGGTCGCGGCCCGGCTGCGCGCCGCCGACCAGGCGCTGCCGCTGCTGCGGGACGGCCGCGCGGTCCGCTGGCGCACCGTCCTGCCGGGTGCGGCGCGCGGCCGCAGCACCCTGCTGACCGACGGCCACCTGGGCCGCGGCCCGCTCGGCGCACCGCCCGTCTACGCCCGCACCCCGCTGGGGCCACCCGCCGGGCAGACCGGCGGCCCGCTCGTCGAGACGCCGCCCGGCGCGCCGGTGACGGATGTGGCGGTGACCGCGTCGGACGGTGCGGTGGTGCGGCTGCGCGACCGGCTCGGGCACGGTCTGCTGGTGGTGCTGGTCGCCCCCGGCACCGGTGTCTGGGACCGTCGGCACTGGCAGTCGGCGGGCCTGATGCCCCGGCTGGCTGACGCGGTCGACGCGCTGCCCATGGACGCCGAGATCCTGGTCACCGAGGCCTATCCGGGCGCCGCCGCGCACACCGTGCTGCTGGTGCGGCCGGACGGCCATCTGGTCACCGCGCTGTCCGGTGTCCGCCCGGCCGAGATGGCGGCGTGCGCGAACGCGGTACGCGGCGGGGCGCACGGGCCGGTCACCGGAGCCGGACGGGCCCGGCGGTCCGGGGACTCCGGGGAGACCGCGGCGTCCGGGGGCGACGGGGCCGGGGAGGGGGCGGCGTCCGCGGTTGACCCTGTGGGAAGCTCCGTGCTTCACTCCGAGGATGACTGACCACAGCTCGCGATTCTGGCGGAGGGTCCATCTCGACCTGGTCCGCTATGCGGGCTGCATGTGTCGCCCGTCCTGTTGATCCGCAGTTCCCTCCCCGCGCGGCCGCCCTTCTCTGCCCGGCAGCCGCGCCTCTTCGCGATCACTCAGGACGGTTTCCGTGCCCGACGTACGTACCCCTACGCGCCCGCCTGTCACCGGCCATGACGGCGGGCCCGGCGCCTCCGAACTCCTCGACTTCGCCCTCCGGGCCGCCGCCGACCCGGCGCTCGTCGCCTCGCTGCCGCTCGACCCGGAGGGCCGCACCTGGCTGCGGCTGGACGGGCCGGGCGGCGCCGAGGCCTGGCTGATCGGCTGGCCGCCCGGCACCGGCACCGGCTGGCACGACCACGGCGGCTCCCGGGGCGCCTTCGCCGCGGCCTCGGGTGAGCTGACGGAACAGTCGCTCGCCGCCGCGCTGCCCACCGAGGGCTGGAGGACCCTGGAGCTCGCCGATGACGTGGACCGGGAGCGCCGGCTCAGCGACGGGCGCGGCCGGGCGTTCGGCCCGCACCATGTGCACCAGGTGCTCAACCTCTCCGCGGACACCCACGCGGTGTCGGTGCACGCCTACTACCCGCCGCTGCCGCTGATGCGCCGCTACAGCCGCACCGGGCCGGTGCTGCGGCTCGAAGCGGTGGAACAGCCGGAGGAGTGGACATGAGCGCGGTCGACGCACTGCTGGCGCAGGCCCGGAGCGAGCTGGGGCACCGGCTCGGTCCCCAGGAGGCGGCCGCCGTCCAGGAGGCGGGCGGGCTGCTGGTGGACATCCGCTATGCGGAACTGCGGGAGCGCGACGGCACCATCCCCGGCGCGCTGATCGTCGAGCGCAACGAACTGGAGTGGCGACTCGACCCGACCGGCGAGCACCGCGCCCCGGAAGCGACCGGTCATGATCTGCCGGTCGTGGTCATCTGCAACGAGGGCTACGCCTCAAGCCTCGCCGCTCTCTCCCTGCGCCAGTTGGGGCTGTACCGGGCGACCGACCTGGACGGCGGCTTCCAGGCCTGGCGTGCGGCGGGGCTGGCAGTCGAGGACTGAGGGGCTGCACGCCCCGGGCATCACCGGGCCGTCCGGCGTGCGGCCCGGTCTCCGGTCCCACCGTGCACGCCGACCGGACACGCCGACGGTCGTTCCGGCCGCCGCCCCTCATCCCTCCGACAGGAAGTGCTCCTCCAGGAGATCCGGGTCCTCGCCTTCCTCCTCCAGCGCCTGTTTGACCACGCGGAGGGCGAGGCCTTCCGGGTATCCCTTGCGGGCCAGCATTCCGGCCAGACGGCGAAGGCGCTTCTCGCGGTCCAGGCCCCGGGTGGCGCGCAGTTTGCGGTCGACCAGTGCGCGGGCGGTGGACTCCTCCTGCTCGGAGTCGAGGCGGCCGACGGCCTCCTCGATGAGGGCGGAGTCCACGCCCTTGGTGCGCAGTTCGCGGGCCAGGGCACGGCGGGCCAGGCCCCGCCCGTGGTGGCGGGAATCCACCCAGGCGTCGGCGAAGGCCGCGTCGTCGATCAGCCCGACGTCCTCGAAGCGGGACAGCACCTCGTCCGCGACCTCTTCGGGGATGTCCCGTTTGCGCAGGGCGTCCTCAAGCTGCTTGCGGGTGCGCGGATTCCCGGTGAGCAGGCGCAGGCAGATGGCCCGTGCCTGCTCCTCGGGTGTACGCGGTGGCCCCGACTCGGCCCTCGACGAGGAGGGACCACCGCTGTCCTCACTGCCATGACGGCCCCTGCGGCCGCTACGGGTCTCGGCGTCGCCGGTGGCGCTGTGCGTCTCGTCCGCGCCGCCCGGCCATTCCGTTCGCCGTGTCATGGCGGGCTAGCTCTTGGCCGCGGCGGCCTTGGAGCCCTTGGCGCCCTTGGCCGCCGGTGCCGCGGCTGCCGGTTCGGCCGCCACCGCGGCGTCCGTGCCGGGCTCCGCCGCCGGGTCCTGCGGCTGCACGCCGATGCCGAGCTTCTCCTTGATCTTCTTCTCGATCTCGTTGGCGAGATCCGGGTTGTCCTTGAGGAAGTTGCGGGCGTTCTCCTTGCCCTGGCCGAGCTGGTCGCCCTCGTAGGTGTACCAGGCACCGGACTTGCGGATGAAGCCGTGGTCCACGCCCATGTCGATCAGGCCGCCCTCGCGGCTGATGCCCTGGCCGTAGAGGATGTCGAACTCGGCCTGCTTGAAGGGCGGGGAGACCTTGTTCTTGACGACCTTGACGCGGGTGCGGTTGCCGACCGCGTCCGTGCCGTCCTTGAGGGTTTCGATGCGGCGGATGTCCAGTCGGACCGAGGCGTAGAACTTCAGCGCGCGGCCACCGGTCGTGGTCTCCGGCGAGCCGAACATCACGCCGATCTTCTCGCGGAGCTGGTTGATGAAGATCGCGGTGGTCTTGGACTGGTTGAGCGCGCTGGTGATCTTGCGCAGTGCCTGGCTCATCAGCCGGGCCTGGAGGCCGACATGGGAGTCGCCCATCTCGCCCTCGATCTCGGCCCGCGGCACCAGGGCGGCGACGGAGTCGATCACGATGAGGTCGAGCGCGCCGGAGCGGACCAGCATGTCCGTGATCTCTAGCGCCTGCTCGCCGTTGTCCGGCTGGGACAGGATCAGGGAGTCGGTGTCGACGCCGAGCTTCTTGGCGTACTCCGGGTCGAGGGCGTGCTCGGCGTCGATGAACGCGACGGAGCCGCCGGCCTTCTGGGCGTTCGCGACGGCGTGCAGGGTCAGGGTCGTCTTACCGGAGGACTCCGGGCCGTAGACCTCGATGACGCGGCCGCGGGGGAGGCCGCCGACGCCGAGTGCGACGTCGAGTGCGGTGGACCCGGTGGGGATGACCTCGATGGGCTCCTTCGACCGCTCCCCCATGCGCATCACGGCGCCCTTGCCGAATTGCCGTTCAATCTGTGCGAGTGCGGCGTCCAGCGCCTTCTCGCGGTCAGTGCCTGCCATGGGTTCCACCCGATTTGCTTGAGTCGATCGCTTCACGTCCATGACGCTAACGCCTGCCACTGACAATGCGCCCGGACCCGGCTCCGGCCTGTGGATAACTCCGCGAAAAGCCCGAGAGTGGAGGCCGGTTCTCTCATGAGAATGGATGTTCGATTTTAGTGTCAAGCGCTTCCGCCCGGATGTCGCCGACGGGAACCGTCCGCCGGCGACGCCGCCCGGTCTTCCGGTGGTGCGCCCTCCGTCAGCGGACGTCCTGGTCCTCCGCCGTGGCGCCGTCCGCCTTCCGGTCCTCCAGCGGAGCCGTCGGCTGCGCGCCGTGCAGGTTCCGCCGCATCCGGGCCAGGGCCCGGACACCGTGCCCACGCCTGCCGTGGACCCGCAGATCGTCGGGGACCTCGTACCGCTTCACATACGCACCGAGGAAGGCCTGCAGGGTCGCCGTCGCCGGGATCGCGATCAGCGCGCCCACCGCGCCCATCAGGGCGGTACCGGCGACGACCGAGCCGAAGGCGACGGCGGGATGGATGTCCACCGTCTTGGCGGTGATCCGCGGCTGGAGCAGGTAGTTCTCGAACTGCTGGTAGATCACGACGAAGCCGAAGACCCACAGGGCGTACCAGGGGTCGACGGTGAACGCGATCAGGATGGGCAGGGCGCCCGCGAGATAGGTCCCTATCGTCGGGATGAACTGGGAGACCAGGCCCACCCACATGCCCAGCGCCGGGGCGTACGGCACACCCAGGATCTGCAGCAGCACGTAGTGCGCCATGCCGGAGATCAGCGCCATCAGGCCGCGCGAGTAGAGATATCCGCCGGTCTTGGCGACCGCGATCTCCCAGGCGCGCAGCACCTCCGCCTGGCGGTGCGGCGGCAGCACGGAGCACAGCGCGCGGCGCAGCCGGGGGCCGTCGGCGGCGAAGTAGAACGAGAACAGCGCCACCGTCAGGAGGTTGAACAGGCTGCCCAGCACCGTCGCGGAGACAGCCAGCACGTTGTTGGCGCCGTCCGTGACGTACTTCTGCAGCCAGTCCGACTTGAGCAGGTTGTTCTGCACCTCGACCCGCGAGAGGTGGGTGTGCAGGGTGCTGTTGATCCAGCTGATCAGGGAGTCCAGATACTGCGGGAACTCCGCGACCATGTTGGCTATCTGCCCGGCGAGCATGGAGCCCAGCAGCGCGAAGAAGCCCGCAGCGACGACGAGGATGCTCACGAAGACGAGCCCGGTGGCCATGCCGCGGCGCACCCCCCGGGCCGCCATCCAGTCGACGGCCGGTTCGACGGCCAGCGCGAGGAAGAACGCGATCAGCACGTTCAGCAGCAGGCTGATCAGCTGGTGGAATCCCCAGGTGGCGAGCTGGAAACAGGCCACCAGGGCGAGCGCGAGCACCATGGCGCGCGGCAGCCAGCGCGGCATCCGCGCATCGGACCGGCCCTCGGGGCGTGTGACGTCGTTACTGGTGATCTCTTCTGACTCGGGCACGGGGCCAAGTGTCCCGTACGCCCATGACACTCCCGGTCCCGGTCCGTGCCCCGGTCCGCGGCAGCCGGCCGTCGGGCCGTCATCGCCGCAGGTCAGCGCGGCGCGAACGGCCTGGTCAGCGTTTTTCGGGCGGCACCTCCATGACCGAGGTCACCACCCGCCACACCTCTTTGGCGCTCCATCCCGCGTCCAGCGCCTCGTGCACGGTCCGGCCGCCGAGGCCGGACATCACATGATCGCGCGCGAAGGAGTCGGCGTACGCCGCACCGAAGTGATCCGCCATCCGCTGCCAGAAGACCGTCAACCGCATGCCTTCAGTATCCCGCCCTGGGAGGGCAGCGGACGCGAGCCGGTGCCACCGGGAGAATTGCGCCCTACGGTCAGCGCATGGCCGAATACGTAAGCTCTCCTCCGACTCCTCTGGCACGTGCCGAGCGATTCGTCTGGCTGACCGCCCGGGTACTCGAGCAGCGGCTCTTCGAGTACCACTTCCTGGGCGGCGGGGCCGACCCCGTGGAGACCGCGCTCGCCGCGTACCGCAACGATGACGACGGCTTCGGCCACGCCCTGGAGCCCGATCTCCGGGGCCCGGTCAGCCAGCCGCTGCACACCGCGCACGCCCTGAAGGTCCTCGATCTGATCGGACGGTGCGACGGCCGCCAGGTGGAGCGGATCTGCCGCTATCTGACGAAGATCTCCACCCCGGAGGGCGCGCTGCCCGCGCTGCACCCCTCACAGCGCGGCTACCCTGCCGCGCCCTGGATTCCGGTGGTCGACAATCCGCCGAGCGCGCTGCTGGCCACCGGCCCGGTGGTGGGTGTCCTGCACCGCAACGAGGTGTGGCACGCCTGGCTCTTCCGGGCCACGGACTACTGCTGGGCGGCGGTGGAGTCGATGGAGGAGACCCACCCGTACGAGGTCGAGGCGGCGGTGGCCTTCCTGGACGGCGCCCCGGACCGGCCGCGGGCCGCCGCGGCGGCGCAGCGGCTCGGCCGGCTCGTACGGGACCGGGGTCTGGTGCTGCTGGACCCGGAGCGGGCCGCGGACGTCCCGGTGGCGCCCGGGTACGCCCCCGGGGAACACCACCTGGCCTACGACTTCGCGCCCGCGCCCGGCTCGCTGGCCCGCGACTGGTTCACCGACGAGGAGATGGCGCGGGCACTGGACCATCTCTTCGCGCTCCAGGAGGAGGACGGCGGCTGGCCGGTCAACTGGCGGGTGTGGGCACCCGGCACGGCGCTGGAGAGCCGTCCGATGGTGACGCTCAAGGCGCTGCTGACCCTCCGGGCTTACGGGCGGCCCCTCTAGGCGCCGCCCGGCGCTCACCCTCCCAGGGCCCGCACCCCCGCGGTGACTCCTACGGCGACGCCGATGACCAGGAGGAACGGCGCCCGCAGCACGAGCGCGACGGCCGCGGCGGCCACGCCCGCGGCCTTGGCGTCGAGCATCAGGTGCCGGCCGTCGCTGAAGGTCTGCTGGGCGGTGAGCGCGGCCAGCAGGGCCACCGGGAGCAGCGCGGCCAGCCGCTTGACGAGCGGGCGCTCCAGCAGGCCGGCGGGCGCCGCCAGACCGAGGTACTTGACCAGGTAGCAGCCGACGGCGGTGACGGCGATCGCGATCCAGACGTTCATACCCGGTCCTCCCCGGTGGCGGTGCCGCGCGGGCGCGTGCCGTCCGGGCGCGCGGTCGTCCCGCCGGTGCCGGACGGGACGGCGCCGGACTCCCGCGCCGTCCCGGCCTCCTGCGCCCGCTCACGGCGGCCCTGTACGAGGAGGACGGCGGGCGCGGCGAGCGCGGCGGCCAGCACCGGTACGCCGGTGGGCAGCAGCGGCAGCGTCACCAGCACCAGCACCACGGCGAGACCGGCCGCGACCCGTTCCACGGTGTCCTTGAGCATCGGCGCGAGCAGCGCCAGGAAGACCGCGGGGCCGGCCGCGTCCAGGCCCCAGGCCTCGGTGTCGCCGAGCGCCTCGGCCCCCAGGGCACCGGCGAGGGTGGTGAGGTTCCACAGGGTGTAGAGGGTCAGCCCGGTGACGGTGAAGCCCAGCCGGGCGGTGCGCCGGTCGGGCTGGGCCAGGGTGACGGCCGAGGTTTCGTCGATGACCCAGTGGGCGGCGAGGGGCTTGACCGTGGACCGGTACCCGAGGACGGCGGACAGCCGCAGTCCGTAGAAGGCGTTGCGGGCGCCCAGGAAGAACGCGCCGGCCGCGGCGGTGAGCGGGTTGCCGCCCGCCGCCAGCGCGCCGACCAGGGCGAACTGCGAGGCGCCGGTGAACACCAGCAGGCTGAGCGCGCAGGTCTGCAGGAGGCCGAGCCCGGCGCCGGCCGCGGTCACGCCGAAGGCGAATCCGGAGAGGCCGACCGCGACGCCGACGCCGAGCGCGTCCCTGATGACGGCGGCGTCGGAGGTCACGGCGGGCGGAGCCGGCGGAGCCGCGGCCCGCTCCGTGGTGCGTATGTCTGTCTGTTCTGCCACGTCCCGGACCCTAGGGTCCGGCGCCACCTGGGGTCTTGTACGTTCTTGCGCCCGGCACGCACGGCCGACCCCGGGCCCGCGAGGCTCGCCCGTGGCGCCCTACGCCGCGCGCTCCCTCCGGTAGGCGCCGGGCGGTACGCCGACGATCCGGGTGAAGTGCCGGTTCAGATGCGGCTGGTCGGTGAAGCCGACGGCGACGGCCGTGTCGGCGAGGGTGCGGCCCGCTTCCAGGAGTCCGCGGGCCCGGCGGACCCGGGCGTCGGTGAGCCAGGTGTGCGGCGGCATGCCGTAGGCGCCCTTGAAGGCCCGCAGCAGGGCGAACGGGCTGGTGCCGAGTTCGTGCGCCAGTCTCTCCAGGGAGGGCGGGTCGGTCATCCGCTCCTCCAGGACGGCACGGGCGCGGGCGGCGGTCCGAGTGCCCGCGGTGCGGGGCGTCCGTGCCGGGAGCGGGCCTCCGTAACGCCGCAGCAGCCGGGCCACGACGCTCCGCAGCAGGGTGTCGGCGGCCAGCGCGTTGCCGGTCTCGGCGGCCCGGTGGATCTCGGTGATCAGGTGGCCGAGCTGCGGGTCCTCGGCGGTCGTCCGGTCGAACCCCGGGGTGCCGCGCAGCGCCGTGGTCTCCTCGGCGATCTCCGCGACGACCTCGTGGGAGGGGTAGAGCGTGGCGTAGGCCCAGCCCTCCGGGGCGCCCGCCCGCGCGGTGTGCGCGACCTCCGGATTGATCATGATGATGCCGCCGTGGCCGGCCCGGACCGTGCCCTGCCGGAGCCCGACCTCCTCGATGCCGGAGGTCACCGCGCAGACGACATAGCCGTCGTGCGCGTGGCGGGGAAAGGAGTGCCGGACGTAGCGGGCGCGCAGCAGGTCGAGGCCGGGCAGTCCGTCGTAGCGCCAGTGGCGCGCCCACTCGCCGGGCGCCCGCGGCACCACGGCAGCCCCGGTCCCGCCGTCGGCGGCGCTCTCCCCGCTGACCATGACCATGCCGCCATTCTGCGTCCGCCGGGCGGCCGCCGGCCCGCACGTCCGAGGCGTGGACGGCCGGGGAAGGCGGGGCGGACCCGGGCCGACGGCCGCGGCGCGCGGGGACCGCGTTGTCAGTGGTCCGGTGCACGATGGGGGACATGGCGAAGGCAGCGCTCGACTCGTTCTCCCCCGCGACCCGCGGCTGGTTCGCCGGGGCCTTCAGCGCACCGACGGCCGCGCAGGAGGGCGCCTGGCGGGCGATCGGCGAGGGCTCCGACGTCCTCGTGGTGGCGCCGACGGGCTCCGGCAAGACGCTGGCCGCCTTCCTCGCGTCGCTGGACGCACTGGCGAGCACCCCGCCGCCCGCCGAGCCGAAGAAGCGCTGCCGGGTGCTGTACGTCTCCCCGCTGAAGGCGCTGGCCGTCGACGTCGAGCGCAATCTGCGCAGTCCGCTGACGGGCATCCGCCAGGAGTCGGTCCGTCTGGGCATGCCGGAGCCGGACGTCACGGTCGGCATCCGTTCCGGGGACACCCCGCCCGCCGAGCGCCGCTCGCTCGCCAACCGCCCGCCGGACATCCTCATCACGACCCCCGAGTCCCTGTTCCTGATGCTGACGTCCTCGGCCCGGGAGGCGCTGGCGGGCGTCGAGACCGTGATCCTCGACGAGGTCCACGCCGTCGCCGGCACGAAACGCGGCGCGCATCTGGCGCTGTCCCTGGAGCGGCTGGACGAGTTCCTGGACCACCCGGCGCGGCGGATCGGGCTGTCGGCGACGGTCCGCCCCGTGGAGGAGGTGGCCCGCTACCTGTCCCCACGGCGCCGGGTGGAGATCGTCCAGCCGCCGTCCGGCAAGCGCTTCGACCTCTCGGTGGTCGTCCCGGTGGAGGACATGGGCGAGCTGGGCGGCTCGCCGGTCCAGGAGGGCGACACCGGGGAGAAGCCGTCCATCTGGCCGCAGGTAGAGGAGAAGATCGCCGACCTCGTCCAGGCCCATCGCTCCACGATCGTCTTCGCCAACTCCCGCCGTCTGGCGGAGCGGCTCTGCAACCGCCTCAACGAGATCGCCTACGAACGCCGGACCGGTGAGGCGCTGCCCGAGCACCACTCCCCCGCGGAGCTGATGGCCGAGGCCGGGGCTGCCAAGGGAGCGCCGGCGCTGCTGGCCCGTGCCCACCACGGCTCCGTGTCCAAGGAGCAACGCGCCCAGGTGGAGGAGGACTTGAAGGCGGGTCGGCTGCCCGCCGTGGTGGCCACCTCCAGTCTGGAGCTGGGCATCGACATGGGCGCGGTCGATCTGGTCGTCCAGGTGGAGTCGCCGCCGTCGGTCGCCTCCGGGCTGCAGCGCGTCGGGCGGGCCGGGCATCAGGTCGGCGCGGTCTCGACCGGCATCGTCTTCCCCAAGTACCGCGGTGATCTGGTGCAGGCCGCCGTGGTCACCGAACGGATGCGCTCCGGCGCCATCGAGGCACTGCGGGTGCCGGCCAATCCGCTGGACGTCCTCGCCCAGCAGGTCGTCGCCATCACCGCGATGGACACCTGGGACGTCGAGGAGCTGCTGGCGCTGGTACGGCGGGCCGCCCCGTTCGCCGCCCTGCCCGAGTCGGCGTTCACCGCCGTGCTGGACATGCTCGCCGGCCGCTACCCCTCCGACGCCTTCGCCGAGCTGCGGCCGCGCCTGGTGTGGGACCGCGTCGCGCACACCGTCACGGGCCGCCCCGGGGCCCAGCGGCTGGCCGTCACCTCCGGCGGCACGATCCCCGACCGCGGCCTGTTCGGGGTGTTCCTGGCGGGCGGCGACTCGGGCAAGGGCGGTGGCGGGCGACGGGTGGGCGAGCTGGACGAGGAGATGGTCTACGAGTCCCGCGTCGGCGATGTCTTCACGCTCGGCACGACGTCCTGGCGCATCGAGGACATCACCCGTGACCGGGTGCTGGTCACCCCCGCCCCCGGGGTGCCGGGCCGGCTGCCCTTCTGGAAGGGCGACCAGCTGGGCCGCCCCCTCGAACTGGGCCGTGCACTCGGCGCGTTCCTCCGCGAGATCGGCACGCTCGCCCCGGAGGACGCCGGCGCCCGGCTGGCCGCCGCCGGGCTGGACGACTGGGCGGTGTCCAATGTGCTGAGCTATCTCGCCGAGCAGAAGCAGGCCTGCGGCCATGTCCCCGATGACCGCACCATCGTCGTGGAGCGCTTCCGCGACGAGCTCGGCGACTGGCGGGTGGTCATCCACTCCCCGTTCGGCGCGCAGGTCCACGCCCCCTGGGCGCTGGCCCTCGGCGCCCGCCTCGCCGAGCGGCACGGCATGGACGCCCAGGTGATGCACGCCGACGACGGCATCGTGCTGCGGCTGCCCGACGCCGATCTGATGGGCCTCGACCTCCTCGACGGCGACGACGGCTTCGACCCGTCCGCCGGCCCGCTCGGCCGCGGCGCGGAGTACGACCCCGAGCAGTCCCCCGTGGGCGCCGCCGATGCCGTCTTCGACAAGGGCGAGGTGGACCAGCTCGTCACGGACCAGGTCGGCGGCTCCGCGCTGTTCGCCTCCCGGTTCCGGGAGTGTGCCGCCCGTGCCCTGCTGCTGCCGCGGCGCAGCCCCGGCAAGCGCACCCCGCTGTGGCAGCAGCGCCAGCGGGCCGCCCAGCTCCTCCAGGTGGCGAGCGAGTTCGGCTCCTTCCCGATCGTGCTGGAAGCCGTCCGCGAATGCCTCCAGGACGTCTTCGACGTCCCGGGCCTCACGGAGCTGATGGGCGACATCGAGGCCCGCCGGGTCCGCCTGGTGGAGGTCACCACCCCCGAACCGTCCCCGTTCGCCCGCTCGCTCCTCTTCGGCTATGTCGCCCAGTTCCTGTACGAGGGCGACTCCCCGCTCGCCGAGCGCCGCGCCGCCGCCCTCTCCCTGGACTCCCGGCTGCTCGCCGAGCTGCTGGGCCAGGCCGAACTGCGCGAACTGCTGGACGCCGAGGTACTGGCCGAGCTGGAGCGCGAGCTGCAGTGGCGTACGGACGACCGGCGGGTCAAGGACGTCGAGGGCGTCGCCGACGTCCTGCGGCTGCTGGGGCCGCTGACCGACGCCGAGCTGGCCGAGCGCGGCGCCGACCCGGCCTGGCCGCGGGAGCTGGCCGCCGCCCGCCGTGCCCTGTCCGTGCGGATCGCGGGTGCTGACCACTGGGCCGCCGTCGAGGACGCCGGCCGGCTCCGTGACGCGCTGGGCACGGCGCTGCCGGTCGGCGTCCCGGAGTCGTTCACCGAACCGGTCAAGGACCCGCTCGGCGATCTGCTGTCCCGCTTCGCCCGCACCCACGGCCCGTTCACCTCCGAGCAGGCCGCCGCCCGCTTCGGCCTCGGCACCGCCGTCACCGACGGGGCGCTGCAGCGTCTCGCCGCCGCCGGCCGGGTGGTCCAGGGCGAGTTCCATCCCGCGGGCATCGGCCAGGAGTGGTGCGACGCCCAGGTGCTGCGCAGGCTGCGCCGCCGCTCCCTGGCCGCGCTGCGCGAGGAACTGGAGCCGGTCCCGCCCGCCGCGCTCGCCGCCTTCCTCCCCCAGTGGCAGCATGTCGGCGCCCCGCGCCCGGCAGGGGCCGGCGGTATGCCGGCACCGCCCGGCGGCGCCTCGCACGGCCTGCGCGGCATCGACGGCCTGGTGCGCGCCATCGAGCAGCTCCAGGGCGCTCCGGTGCCCGCCTCCGCCCTGGAGAAGCTGGTGCTGCCGTCCCGCGTCGGCGGCTACACCCCCGCCCTGCTGGACGAACTCACCGCCACCGGTGAGGTGGTGTGGGCCGGCGCCGGTGCCCTCCCCGGCAAGGACGGCTGGCTCTCGCTGCATCTCGCCGACTCCGCCCCGCTGCTGCTCCCGCCGCCGCTCCCGCTCGAACTCACCGCGCTGCACGAGTCGTTGCTGACCGCCCTCGCCCCCGGTTACGGCCTGTTCTTCCGCCAGCTCGCCGACCAGGTCCGCGCCACCACCCACCCGGACGCCGGCGACCCACAGCTGGCCGACGCGCTGTGGGACCTGGCCTGGTCGGGCCGGCTGACCAACGACACCCTCGCCCCGCTGCGTGCCCTCCTCGGCTCGGGCCGTACGGCGGGCTCGACCGCGCATCGCGCCCGCCGCTCCGTCCCCCGGGGCCGGTACGGCTCCCTCACCGCGGCCGCGGGAGGCCGCGGCGGCCGTCCCACCGCCTCCCGCTCCGGTCCGCCGACGGTGGGCGGCCGCTGGTCGCTCCTGCCCACCACCGAGCCGGACCCCACGCACCGCGCCCATGCCCTGGCCCGCGCGCTCCTGGACCGGCACGGCATCGTCACCCGTGGCGCGGTCGCCGCCGAGGGCGTCGAGGGCGGGTTCTCCGCCGCGTACCGGGTGCTGGCCGCCTTCGAGGAGTCCGGCCAGGCCCGTCGCGGCTATGTGGTGGAGGGGCTGGGCGCCGCCCAGTTCGCGATGGACGGCGCGGTGGACCGGCTGCGCGCGGTCAGCACCCAGCGGGAGCGCACCGCCGATGACGCGCCACCGGACGGCGGCCCGGCGCGGTCCCGGCCCGGCGGTCCGCAGCGCGCCGTCGTCCTGGCCGCCGCCGACCCCGCCAACGCCTACGGCGCCGCCCTGCCCTGGCCCGAGCCGCCCGAGGGGTCGACCCACAAGCCCGGCCGCAAGGCGGGCTCCCTGGTCGTGCTCGTCGACGGTGAGCTGACGCTCTACATGGAGCGCGGTGGCAAGACCCTGCTGCTGTGGCCGCTCGGCCACGAACCGGACCGTGCCGCCATGGACCCCCGCCTCCGGCTCGCCGTCGAGACGCTCACCGATGCCGCCCGCGCCGGCGCCCTGGGCACCCTCACCACCGAACGCATCAACGGCACCGCGGCCCTCACCTCCCCCTTCGCCGTCACCCTGGAGGCCGCCGGCTTCCACCCGACCCCACGGGGGCTGCGCCTGCGCGGATGACACCGGCGGCGCCCCACCCGGCCCCGGGCGCGGACCCCGCGCTCCCGGCTCCCGGCTCCCGGCTCCCGGCTCCCGGCTCCCGGCTCCCGGCTCCCGGCTCCCGGCATCATGGGGGCATGCCCGAAGGTGACACCGTCTGGCGCCTGGCCCAGCGGCTCCACGACGCACTGACCACCGGTCCGCTGACCCACTGCGATCTGCGCGTCCCCCGGCTGGCGACGGCGGATCTGACCGGCCGCGCGGTGCTCCGCGTCCTCCCCCGCGGCAAGCACCTCCTCACCCGCTTCGAGGGCGGCCTCACCCTCCACTCCCATCTGCGGATGGACGGCGCATGGCGGATCTACGCCCCGGGCGAGCGCTGGCGCGGCGGCCCCGCCCACCAGATCAGGGCGGTCCTCGGCACCGCGGACCACACCGCCGTCGGCTACCGCCTCCCCGTGCTCGATCTGCTGCCCACCGCCGACGAGCCCCGGGTCGTCGGCCATCTGGGCCCCGACCTCCTCGGCCCGGACTGGGACCCCGCGGAGGCCCTGCGCCGACTGCTCGCCACTCCCGCACGGCCCCTCGGCGAAGCCCTGCTCGACCAGCGCAACCTCGCCGGAATCGGCAATGTCTACAAGTCCGAGCTGTGCTTCCTGCTGCGCGCCTCCCCCTGGCTCCCCCTGGGGGACCTGCCCCGGCCGGACCGCGTGCCCGCGCTCGCCAGGAAACTCCTCGAAGCCAACAAGCGGCGCCCCGCCCGGGTCACCACCCCCAGCGCCCGCCCCGACCGCCGGCTGTGGGTCTACGGCCGGGCCGGCCGCCCCTGCCTGCACTGCGGCACCACGGTCCGCACCGCCGACCAGGACCCCACCGCCGAGGAACGCGTCACCTACTGGTGCCCCGCCTGCCAGCCGGACCCACCGGACAGCCGCCCCGCGGGCTGACACGAAGACCTCCCGCACGCCAATTGACGACCCGTCAGATTCCTCCCTACCCTCACACCATGCCTCTCCCGGCGTACGACCTCACGGGCCGGACCGCGCTCGTCACCGGCGCGGCGAGCGGCATCGGCCGCGCCACCGCAGTCCTCCTGGCTACGGCCGGCGCCACCGTCCACTGCGCCGACCTCGACGAACAGGGCGCACGGGCGACCGCCGCGGCCATCACCGCGGCAGCGGGCTCCGCGCACGCGCACCGGCTCGACGTCACCCGGCGCACCCAGGTCGCCGCCGTGGTCGACGCCGCCCGCAGCACCACCGGCCGCCTGGACGTGCTGGCGAACATCGCCGGAATCATGCACTCCGCGCCCGTCCTGGAGACCGCGGACGCGGACCTGGACCGGGTCTGGAACACCAACTTCAAGGGCGTGCTGTACGGCTGCCAGGAGGCCGCGCGCACCATGATCGCCACCGCCACCCCGGGCTCCCTGGTGAACATGGCCTCCGGCGCGATCGACACCGGCGCCCCCGGCCTGCTCTGCTACGGCGCCGCCAAGGCCGCCGTCGTCCAGCTCACCAAGACCCTGGCCACCGAGGTCGGCCGGCACGGCATCCGCGTCAACGCCGTCGCCCCGGGCTGGATACGTACCGCGATGACCGGCCGCCACACCGCGGAGGCACAGCAGCAGGCGGAGGGACCGATGATCCGGATGTCCCCGCTGGGGAGGGTGGGAGAGCCGGAGGACGTCGCCCACACCGTGCTGCATCTGGCGTCGGACGCCTCGTCCTTCATGACCGGCCAGCTCCTCCGCCCGAACGGCGGCGTCGCCATGCCCTGGTGAGCACCCCGGGACCCGTCACCCGGCGCCCCCGGACCCGCCGCGCCGCCCGCCGCACGGCGCGACGGCAGAGACCCTCGTTCCGCTTCGTCCGCGGAACGCAGTGCACCGGCAGCAGACTGAGCCCCCAGCCGCCCACCATCACGGCCCCCTCGACCACCCCCGACGACTGCGGCCACACCACCAGCCGGACCGCGGCCCACCACCACAGGCCCCCGACGACCACCCCGGATATCCAGCGCCCCGGTGCGGCCCGCGGGCGCCGTCCGGCCGGCCCGCGGGCCGTGACGTCACGCCACCCCATGGCTGCCTCCTCCGGCCGACGCTAGACGGGTCCCGCCGCCCGGCGGGAGGGCGCACCGGGGCGTTTCCGGCGCGCGAGCGGCCTCACAAGCCCCGGCGCGGGCCGCCGCCGGTCACTGGGCCTCGGCCTGGAACATCCAGTGGTGCTTCTCCAAGTCGGCGGTCAGCCCGATGAGGATGTCCTGGCTGACCGGGTCCGGGTCCGCGGTGGCGATGATCCGCTCACGCATCCGGCCGATGACCGAGCCCAGGGCCTCCACCATCGCCCGGACCACGTCGCCGTCCTTGACCCAGCCGTCCTTGACCTCCCGGATACCGCTGGTCTTGGCGACGGTGGACGCCCGCCCGTCCGGGGACACTCCGATCGCCGCCGCCCGCTCGGCCACCGTGTCGGCGTGCTGCCGCCCGCTGGTGACGACCTCGTCGAGCTGGAGATGTACGGAGCGGAAGCGCGCCCCGATGACGTTCCAGTGCACCTGCTTCGCGACGAGGGAGAGATCCACCAGGTCGACGAGCGCTCCCTGGAGGGCCTTCCCGACGATGGCGCGGTCCGCGTCGGACAGTGTGCTCTTGACGACAGACATCCAGATACTCCTGTTCAGGCGATTTATCCGGTTTTGCCATCGTACAAATGAATCGCCCGTTCCGAACTGCCCGGACGGTCCGGCCGAGCGCCTGCCGGAGCTCCGGCGGGCCGCACACACCCGCCCCCGCACGGGCAGCACGAAGCCCCGGCGGGCTGCTGCCCGCCGGGGCTCCGATGCGTACGAACAGGGGTGTCAGGCCGCGACGACATCCACGACGTCTGCCGGGGACTTGATGGTCACGCGGTCCTCCGGCACACCGGCCAGGGACGTGACGGACACCGAATTGAGCTTCGGCCGCACCGGTGCGGGCACCGGGTCGCTCGCGGCCGCGGACGCTGCCAGCTCGGCGAGCGCCAGCTCATCGCTGACCTCCCGCATGAGCTCGGACATGCGCACGTCCAGCGCGTCACAGATCGACGAGAGCAGTTCGGAGGACGCCTCCTTCTGCCCCCTCTCGACCTCGGACAAATAGCCGAGCGATACCCGGGCGGAGGAAGAGACCTCGCGCAGGGTTCGGCCCTGGCGCTGACGCTGTCGGCGCAGCACGTCACCCAGCAGGCGACGAAGCAGAATCATCGCTGGCTCCCTCCTCGGACCTCGGATTCGCATCCTTCTCGCCCCACCGTACCGCCTCGGGCGGGACCGGTGCCGGGCGCAAGTACGTGTTCACTCAGGGCTGCAAACATCCATTCCCCCCGTGTTGTTCCGTATCCTGTGCCCGCGATTTTTCTGTCAGTTCGCTCAACAACAGTGCGAGCACGGCGCGAATAGTGTCCTGGCGGATCTGCTCCCGGTCCCCCGCCAGCGACAGCCGGCGCACCGTCCCGGCACCGTCCGGCCCCTGGACCGCGACGAAAACGGTGCCCACCGGATGCCCGTCCTGCGGATCAGGGCCGGCCACCCCCGTGGTGGCGAGGCCCCAGTCGGCGCCCAGCACCCGCCGCGCACCCTGTGCCATCTGCCGGGCGACCTCGCCGTCGACGGCACCGCGCGCGGCCAGCAGAGCGCCGTCCACCCCCAGCACATCCCGCTTGACCTCGGTCGCATACGCCGTGACCGAGCCCCGGACCACCCGCGAGGCCCCCGGGACGGCGGTCAGCGCGCCCGCCACCAGTCCGCCGGTCAGCGATTCCGCAACGGCCAGGCTCTGGCCCCGCCCGGCGAGCAGCTCCAGCGCCCCGGCGGCGGCCGAACCCGGCCCGCTCACCGTGCGGTGTCCCGCTCGGCGCGCGCGGCCCGCTCCCGGGCCAGCCCTGCCCGGCGCAGCACCACGGCCTGCCGGACGTAGTCGAGCCCGGTGAGGACGGTGAGCGCCACCGCCACCGCCATCACCCACCAGCGGAAGGTGGCCAGCGGACCGGTCAGCACCAGGACGTACATCCCGACCGCGGTGCCCTGCGCCAATGTCTTGATTTTGCCGCCACGACTGGCCGGAATGACCCCGTGCTTGATCACCCAGAACCGCATCAGCGTGATGCCGAGCTCCCGGAAGAGGATCACGCCGGTCACCCACCAGGGCAGATCACCCAGCACCGACAGACAGACCAGCGCGGCACCCATGATCGCCTTGTCGGCGATCGGATCGGCGATCTTGCCGAAGTCGGTGACCAGGTTGTACGTGCGTGCCAGATGCCCGTCGAAAATGTCGGTGATCATGGCGACGGCGAACGCGGCCCAGGCGAAGGCCCGCCAGACCGGGTCCGTACCGTCGCCGTGCATCAGCAGCAGCACGAAGGCCGGGACCAGCACCAGCCGCAGCATCGTCAGGACGTTGGCGATGTTCCACAGCCCGGCCTGCCGGACGACCGGCGCCGTGCGCGGGCCACCAGCTGCGGATGCCGGGACTCCGGTCATCTGCCCGCCTCCTCGGTACACCCCGCGCCCTCCACCGACAGCACCTCAGCGACGAGGTCCACCCCCTCGCTCGCCACCACCTTTGCTTCGACCATACGACCGGGCTCCAGTTCCCGGGTGGTCGACAGCAGGGTGACGCCATCGGTCTCCGGAGCCTGGTGCGCGGCCCGCCCGACGAGCCCGTCCTCGTCGTCGGCCCGGTCGACCAGCACCCGCAGCGTCTCGCCGATCCGCTCCTCGGCGCGCTGCGCGGTCAGCTCCTCGGCCAGCCGCGAGACCCGCGCCAGCCGCTCGGCGACCACGTCCGGGTCGACCTTGTCCTCGTACGAGGCGGCCTCGGTGCCGTCCTCGTCGGAGTAGCCGAAGACGCCGATGGCATCGAGCCGGGCCTCGGTGAGGAAGCGCTCCAGCTCCGCCAGGTCGCTCTCGCTCTCGCCGGGGAAGCCGACGATGAAGTTGGAGCGGGCACCGGCCTGCGGCGCCTTGGTGCGGATCGTCTCCAGCAGCTCCAGGAAGCTGTCGGTGCCGCCGAAGCGCCGCATGGAGCGCAGCACACCGGGCGCCGAGTGCTGGAAGGAGAGATCGAAGTAGGGCGCCACCTTGTCCGTGCCGGTCAGCACGTCGATCAGACCGGGCCGCATCTCGGCGGGCTGGAGGTAGCTGACCCGGATGCGCTCGATGCCGTCGACGGCCGCCAGCTCCGGCAGCAGCGTCTCCAGCAGGCGGATGTCGCCGAGGTCCTTGCCGTAGGAGGTGTTGTTCTCAGAGACCAGCATGACCTCCTTGACGCCCTGCTCGGCCAGCCAGCGGGTCTCCCCGAGCACGTCCGAGGGGCGGCGGGAGATGAACGAACCGCGGAAGGACGGGATGGCGCAGAACGAGCAGCGCCGGTCGCAGCCGGAGGCCAGCTTCACCGAGGCGACGGGGTTTGCGTCCAGGCGGCGGCGCAGCGGCGCCCGCGGTCCGGACTTCGGTGCGACGCCCTCGGGCAGGTCCTCGGGAGCCGAAGCCAGCGCGTCCCCGTGGCCGGGCAGCGCGACCCCGTCGGCGTCCTGGCGCTCGGCGGGGCTGATCGGCAGCAGCTTGCGGCGGTCGCGCGGCGCGTGGGCCTCGACGTTTCCGCCGCTCAGGATGGTCTGCAGACGGCCGGAGATGTCGCTGTAATCGTCGAAGCCGAGCACACCGTCCGCCTCGGGCAGCGCCTCGGCGAGCTCCTTGCCGTAGCGCTCGGCCATGCAGCCGACGGCCACCACGGCCTGGGTTCTGCCGTGATCCTTCAGATCGTTGGCTTCCAGCAGGGCATCGACGGAGTCCTTCTTCGCGGCCTCGACGAAACCACAGGTGTTGACGACGGCGACATCGGCATCGGCGGCTTCCTCGACGAGCTCCCAGCCGTCCGCTGCCAGGCGGCCTGCGAGCTCCTCCGAGTCCACCTCATTACGGGCGCAGCCAAGGGTGACAAGGGCGACGGTACGGCGTTCGGGCATAGGCCTCAGCCTACTTTGTCCCGGCCACCCCCTTGGCGCGCAGGTCTCCGCCGCCGGTCCCGGGCTCCGGGGCCGGGCGGCGGACGCCCCCTGAGAAGGGCTTTCAGCCCGCCTGGGGGTCCCCGGGCGTGTAGCTGAGCCGCTCGACGGTGCCCTTCTCGCCGACCTGCTTGACCTCCTTGCCGTTGACGTACAGCTGCACGGCTCCGGCGTTACCGAGGACCAGGTCGATCCGCTTCTTGTCGGTGATGGTCTTGGACTCACCCTGCTTGAGCAGGCCGTCCTCCAGGAGCTTGCCGTTGGCGTCCTTGGCGGAGATCCAGCTCTGGCCGTCCCGGGCGGTCACCTTGATCGTGACCTTGTCCTTCGGCAGCCCGGCGACCGCGCTGTCCGAGGGTTCGGGGTCGGGCTTGACGGGCGGCTTGATGGTCGAGGGATGGCGGGTGGGCGCCGGCGCCTTCGCATGGGCGTCACCGGCCGTGACCGGGCCGCCCTCGCTCTTGTCGCCGCCCGTGAAGAGCGTGAAGCCCGCGAATCCCACCACGGCGACGATCGCCGCGACCATCGCCGCGGTCCAGTTGGGGCGGCGCGGCTCGGAGCGGATGCGTTCGGCTTCGTAGAGCGGCGCGGCGGGGGTCGGCTCGGGCCGGCCGCCGTGCTCGGCGTCGAACTGGTCGATCAGGGGTCGGGAATCGAGGGATACGGCGCGGGCGAGCGCCCGGATGTGGCCCCGGGCGTAGACGTCGCCTCCACAGCGGGAGAAGTCGTCCTGCTCGATCGCGTGCACGAGGGGAATGCGCACCCGTGTCGTCGTACTGACCTCTTCGACGGTCAGTCCCGCTCCGATACGGGCCTTCTGGAGGGCAGCACCGACGGAAGGCCGGTCTGCTTCGGGGGAGTTGCCGATGGACACGGAGGCGCCTTTCGAGCGTGTAGCCACCTGCTGGAAGTTCAGTCTAGGGGTGGAGCGAAAGGGTCGGGCAAGCGGGAGAGCGGACTTTGTACGCCATCGGAACGCCGTCGGCGATGCCCTGGGGCTCGATGGTGAAACATCGCTCCCTCATCTCCCTCAACTTGACGTATCGGCAGGAGAAACGGTTGCCTTTTTCTTTCGTTCGGGTGGCCCGGATGTCTGTGCTACTCGGTAGCCTCCCCCCGGATCACCGCCAGCACTCCGTCCAGTTCCTCAGGCTTCACAAGAACGTCACGAGCCTTTGACCCCTCGCTCGGTCCGACGACGTTCCGGGACTCCATGAGGTCCATCAGCCGCCCGGCCTTGGCGAAGCCCACCCGCAGCTTGCGCTGGAGCATCGACGTCGACCCGAACTGGGTGGAAACCACCAGCTCAGCGGCCTGACACAGCAGGTCGAGGTCATCGCCGATGTCCTCGTCGATCTCCTTCTTCTTCGCCGTGCCGACGGTGACGTCCTCGCGGAAGACCGGCGCCATCTGGTCCTTGCAGTGCTGGACGACGGCCGCCACCTCCGCCTCGGTCACGAACGCGCCCTGCATCCGCACCGGCTTGTTGGCGCCCATCGGCAGGAAGAGCCCGTCGCCCTTGCCGATCAGCTTCTCGGCGCCCGGCTGGTCGAGGATGACCCGGCTGTCGGCGAGCGAGGACGTGGCGAACGCCAGGCGGGAGGGCACATTGGCCTTGATCAGGCCGGTGACCACGTCGACGGACGGGCGCTGGGTGGCCAGCACCAGGTGGATACCGGCGGCGCGGGCGAGCTGGGTGATGCGGACGATCGCGTCCTCCACGTCCCGCGGCGCGACCATCATCAGGTCCGCCAGCTCGTCCACGATCACCAGCAGGTACGGGTACGGCGCCAGCTCCCGCTCGCTGCCCTCGGGCGGGCTGACCTTGCCGAGGCGCACCGCTTCGTTGAAGTCGTCGATGTGCCGGAAGCCGTAGGCCGCGAGGTCGTCGTAGCGCAGGTCCATCTCGCGCACCACCCACTGCAGCGCCTCGGCGGCCCGCTTGGGGTTGGTGATGATCGGGGTGATCAGGTGCGGGATGCCCTCGTACGCGGTCAGCTCGACCCGCTTGGGGTCGACCAGCACCATCCGGACGTCCTCCGGCGTGGCCCGCATCATGACCGAGGTGATCAGGCAGTTGATGCAGGAGGACTTGCCGGAGCCGGTGGCGCCGGCCACGAGGACGTGCGGCATCTTCGTCATGTTGGCCATGACGTAGCCGCCCTCGACGTCCTTGCCGAGCGCTACCAGCATCGGATGGTCGTCGCCCGCGGAGTCGGCCAGCCGCAGCACATCGCCGAGGTTGACCATCTCGCGGTCGGTGTTGGGGATCTCGATGCCGACCGCGGACTTGCCCGGGATCGGGCTGATGATGCGGACGTCGGGGCTGGCCACCGCGTAGGCGATGTTCTTGGCCAGTGCGGTGATCTTCTCGACCTTGACGGCCGGGCCCAGCTCGACCTCGTAGCGGGTGACCGTCGGGCCCCGGGTGAAGCCGGTGACCGCGGCATCGACCTTGAACTCCTGGAAGACCGTGGTCAGCGAGGTCACTATGGCGTCGTTCGCGGCGCTGCGGGTCTTGCCGGGCCCGCCCCGCGCGAGCAGCTCCAGCGAGGGCAGGGAGTAGGTGATGTCGCCGGACAGCTGGAGCTGCTCGGCACGGGCCGGCAGCTCGCCGGAGGGCTCGGGCGGGGCCTTGGTGAAGTCCGGCACGGCAGGGGTGCGCTCGGCCGGGGACGGGTCCGGCTCGGCACCCCGGGCCGGCGGCACCGAGCCGCTCTCCCCCGCGGTGTCCTCGTGCCCTCGGCGGTCGCCGGAGACGCTGCTGCTGAGCCCGGCGACGAGCGGGGAGGGCTGGACGCCGTGCAGCACCGCGCCGTCCAGCGCGGCGGCGGCCGCCGCGGCGACGTCCACCGCGTCCATCGGCCGGTCCGGGTCGGGCTGGGCGGCGGCCCGGCGCGGCCGGCGCCGCTTGGCGAGAGCCGCTTCCTCTATCGCGTCCGGGTCGTTCGCGGCCGCCGCGGCGGCGCTGCGGCGCGGCTTGCGGGCGGGCTGCTCGCGCCAGTCCTCGGCGTAGTCCTCGGCCTCGTCGTAGTACGTCTCGTCCGGGGCGGGGTGCACCACGCCCAGCTTGACGCCGAGCGCCCGCAGCCGCTGCGGAATGGCGTTCACCGGTGTCGCGGTGACCACCAGCAGCCCGAAGACGGTCAGCAGCGCCAGCAGCGCCACCGCCAGGGTCTGTCCGACGGTGAAGATCAGCGGCTTGGACGCGACCCACCCGAGATAGCCGCCGGCGTCCTGTATGGCGGCCAGCCCCTCGTTCCGGCCCGGGGAGCCGCAGGCCATCGCGACCTGTCCGAGTATGCCGACGACGAGCGCCGACAGCCCGATGACGATCCGGCCGTTGGCCTCCGGCTTCTCGGGGTGCCGGATGAGGCGTACCGCGATGCCGCCCAGCAGTATCGGCACGACCAGGTCGAGCCGGCCGAAGGCGCCGGTCACCAGCAGCTCGACGAGATCGCCGACCGGGCCGCTGAGGTTGGACCAGGTACCGCCCGCGATCACCAGGGCCATGCCGAGCAGCAGCAGTGCCAGTCCGTCCTTGCGGTGCGCCGGATCGAGGTTCTTCGCGCCGCGGCCCACGCCGCGGAACATCGCCCCGATGCCGTGCGCGAGCCCCAGCCAGCAGGCGCGGGCGAGGCGGTAGACACCGCCGGTGGGCGACGGCGCCGGCCTGGGGGCGGCCTTCTTCGCGGGTGCCCTCTTGGCCGGTGCCTTCTTCGCGCCCGCGGTCTTCTTGGCCGGCGGCTTGGCGGGCGCTCTCTTCGCGGCGGTCTTCTTGGCGGCGCCCGCGGTCCGTCCGGCGCGCTGCTTCGAGGGGCCCGCCGTGCTCTGGGTTCCCTTGCCGGACGTACGTGAGGCCATGGCGACGAGATTACAGGCGAACGCAGGCGTGACACGAGCGCGCGGCGCTTCACCCGAACGTGTCGCACGCCCGCCTCATGACGGGGTGTCAGTCACCCCGCGACGTTTCCCGACCCCGGCTCCAGGGCGTCCAGCGCTCTGCGCAACCCGGTCAGTTTGCGCTCCAGATGAGCCGCCGTGGCGACCGCCGCCGCGTCCGCCGTCTCGTCCAGCTGCTTGGACAGCGCCTCGGCCTGCTCCTCGACCGCGGCCAGCCGCGCGGAGAGCTCGGCGAGCAGCCCCGCGGACTCCCGCGCCTCGTCGGCGTTGGGCCGGCCGCCCTCCAGCTGGAGCCTCAGCAGGGAGGCCTGCTCCCGCAGTTGGCAGTTCTTCATGTAGAGCTCGACGAACACCGAGACCTTGGCGCGCAGCACCCACGGGTCGAACGGCTTGGAGATGTAGTCCACCGCGCCGGCCGCATACCCGCGGAAGGTGTGATGCGGGCCGTGGTTGATGGCCGTGAGGAAGATGATCGGGATGTCACGGGTCCGCTCGCGCCGCTTGATGTGCGCGGCGGTCTCGAACCCGTCCATGCCCGGCATCTGCACATCGAGCAGAATCACCGCGAAATCGTCCGTGAGCAGTGCTTTGAGCGCTTCCTCCCCGGACGATGCCCGCACCAGTGTCTGATCGAGCGCGGAGAGGATCGCCTCCAGCGCCAGCAGATTCTCCGGCCGGTCATCGACCAGGAGGATCTTGGCCTTCTGCACCATGGCCCGTCCTCCTCGCCCCGGCATCGAACCGGACGCCGCCCCAGGGGACGACTCCGTCACGCCGCCCGTCCTTGTGCCGGTCATGGTAGCTGCACCCCGCCTGTCGCCACACCCTGTCACCGCGATGTCACTGTGCACGTAGCAGAGACGCAGACAGGGACCAGAAGGTTCCCCGAATCCCACGGTTCCACACGTCCGCGGCAACACTGAGTCAGCACGCGATGATCCCCTTTCGCCTCCATACTGGACGCTCCGTCACTCCGCCCGCATCCATTGCTCCATGACCGACAACAGATGATCGGTATCCACCGGCTTGGTCACGTAGTCGGAGGCTCCGGAGTCGATGCTCTTCTCCCGGTCGCCCTTCATGGCCTTCGCGGTCAGCGCGATGATGGGAAGCCCGGCGAACTGCGGCATCCGGCGGATCGCCGCCGTGGTCGCATAGCCGTCCATCTCCGGCATCATGATGTCCATCAGGACCAGCACGATGTCGTCGTGCTGCTCCAGCACCTCGATGCCCTCGCGCCCGTTCTCCGCGTACAGCACCGACAGCCCGTGCTGTTCCAGGACGCTGGTGAGGGCGAAGACGTTGCGGATGTCGTCGTCGACGATCAGCACCTTCTCACCGTGGAAGCCGCCCTCGAAGGCCGGGTCCACCAGATCCTGGCCGTTGCCGAGCCAGGGCTCCTCAGCGGGCTGCTGCGGGGCCGGCTGCGGCGGCGCCTGCAGCGGGGCCTGCGGGGGCGTCTGCGGCGCCTGTGGGGGCGTCGCGGCCGGCTGCTGCCGCCCGGAGAGCTCGAAGCGCCGCGGAGTTCCCGAAATCGCCCGGCGGCGGCGCCTGCTGAGGCTGCCTCCGGAGCCCATCTCGTGCTCCTGCCGCTCCTCGGCCTCCTGCTGCCCGACCTCGCTCTCGCGTGCCTCCGCGTCCATCGCGAGCCCGCCGGCCACCAGCTGGGGGTAGCCCTGCGGCGGCAGCCCGCCCGGGTTGTGCGGCAGGTAGAGCGTGAAAGTGGAGCCGCGGCTGGGCTCACTCGCGGCATGGATCTCGCCGCCCAGCAGCCGGGCGATCTCCCGGCTGATGGACAGGCCCAGGCCCGTACCGCCGTACTTGCGGCTGGTCGTGCCGTCCGCCTGCTTGAACGCCTCGAAGATGACCCGCATCTTGCTGGACGCGATGCCGATACCGGTGTCGGTCACCGAGAAGGCGATCATGTCCGCGTCCGGGTCCCGCAGCGAACCGTGCTCCAGCAGCTGTTCCCTGATGGCCACCGGGACGTCCGCGCCGGCCGGCCGGATCACCAGCTCGACGGCGCCGCTGTCGGTGAACTTCACCGCGTTGGACAGCAGGTTGCGCAGCACCTGCAGCAGCCGCTGCTCGTCGGTGTGCAGCGTCGCGGGCAGCTCCGGGGAGACCCGCACCGAGAAGTCGAGTCCCTTCTCCGCGGTCAGCGGCCGGAACGTCGCCTCCACATAGTCCACGAGCTGGACCAGCGCGATCCGCGTCGGGCTGACATCCATCTTGCCCGCCTCGACCTTCGACAGGTCGAGGATGTCGTTGATCAGCTGGAGCAGGTCGGAACCCGCGCCATGGATGGTCTCGGCGAATTCGACCTGCTTCGGGGAGAGGTTCCCCTCGGCGTTGTCGGCCAGCAACTTGGCCAGAATCAGCAGGGAGTTGAGCGGCGTGCGCAGCTCGTGCGACATGTTCGCCAGGAACTCCGACTTGTAGCGCATCGAGACCGCGAGCTGCTCGGCGCGCTCCTCCAGGACCTGCCGCGCCTCCTCGATCTCGGTGTTCTTCACCTCGATGTCGCGGTTCTGCGCCCGCAGCTGCTCGGCCTTCTCCTCCAGCTCCGTGTTGGACAGCTCCAGCGCCTTCTGCCGGCTCTCCAGCTCGGCCGAGCGCTCCTTGAGCTGCTCGGTCAGCTCCTGCGACTGCTTGAGCAGCACCTCGGTCTTGGTGTTCACCGAGATGGTGTTGACGCTGGTCGCGATCATCTCGGCGATCTGGCTGAGGAAGTCCTTCTGGATCTGGGTGAAGGGCTGGAAGGACGCCAGCTCGATCACGCCGAGCACCTTGTCCTCGAACAGCACCGGCAACACGATCACATTCGCCGGCGGCGCCTCGCCCAGCCCGGAGGCGATCTTGAGATAGCCGGACGGGACGTTCTCCACCAGGATGGTGCGCCCCTCCTCGGCAGCCGTGCCGATCAGCGTCTCGCCGGGCTTGAAGGTCGTCGGCATCCCGCCCATGGCGTAGCCGTACGAGCCCATCAGCCGCAGCTCGTACGCCCCGGCCTCGCCGCCGTCCGCGCCGATCTCCTGGCTGTCGGGCTGCGCCGCGAGGAAGAACGCGCCGTGCTGGGCGGAGACCGCGGGCGACAGCTCGCTCATGATGAGCGTGGCGACGTCCTTGAGGTCGCGGCGGCCCTGCATCAGACCGGAGATCCGGGCGAGGTTGCCCTTGAGCCAGTCCTGTTCCTCGTTGGCGAGGGTGGTCTCGCGGAGCGTGGAGATCATGGTGTTGACGTTGTCCTGGAGCTCCAGGATCTCGCCGGCCGCGTCCACGTCGATCCGGACGTTGTGGTCGCCGAGGGTGACCGCCGCGGCGACCGCGGCGATGGCACGCACCTGACGGGTCAGGTTGCCGGCCATCTCGTTCACCGACTCGGTCAGGTCCCGCCAGGTGCCGGCCACGCCGCGCACCTGCGCCTGACCGCCCAGCTGGCCTTCCGTGCCCACCTCACGGGCCACCCTGGTGACCTGCTCCGCGAAGGACGACAGCTGGTCGACCATGGTGTTGATGGTGGTCTTCAGCGCGAGGATCTCGCCCCGCGCGTCGATGTCGATCTTCTTGGTCAGGTCGCCCTTGGCGATGGCGGTGGTGACCATGGCGATGTTGCGGACCTGGCCGGTGAGGTTGTTGGCCATCGAGTTCACGGACTCGGTGAGGTCCTTCCACGTACCGGCGACGCCGGGAACGCGGGCCTGGCCGCCCAGGATGCCGTCGGTGCCCACCTCACGGGCCACTCGCGTGACCTCGTCGGCGAACGACGACAGCGTGGTGACCATCGTGTTGACCGTGTCGGCGAGCTGCGCGACCTCGCCGCGCGCCTCGACCGTCACCTTCTTGGTGAGGTCACCGTTGGCGACCGCCGCCGAGACCTGGGAGATGTTGCGCACCTGGATGGTCAGGTTGTTGGCCATCAGGTTCACGTTGTCGCTGAGGTCCAGCCAGATACCGGTGGCACCCGGCACCCGCGCCTGACCGCCCAACTGCCCCTCGGTGCCCACCTCGCGGGCCACCCGGGTCACCTGCTCGGCGAACGACGACAGCTGGTCGACCATCGTGTTGACGGTCGTGACCAGTTCGAGGATCTCGCCCTTGGCATCGACGGTGATCTTCTTGGACAGGTCGCCGCGGGCCACCGCGGTCGTCACCTCGGCGATGTTGCGCACCTGCGAGGTGAGGTTGTTCGCCATGAAGTTGACGGACTGGGTGAGGTCCTTCCAGGTGCCGCTGACGCCCTGCACCTCGGCCTGGCCACCCAGGATGCCCTCGGTGCCGACCTCACGGGCGACCCGGGTGACCTGCTCCGCGAACGAGGAGAGCTGGTCGACCATGGTGTTCAGAGTGTTCTTCAGCTCCAGGATCTCGCCCCGGGCGTCCACGTCGATCTTCTGCGACAGGTCACCGCGCGCGACCGCCGTGGCGACCTGCGCGATGTTGCGGACCTGGGCCGTGAGGTTGCCGGCCATGCCGTTCACGGAGTCGGTCAGGTCGCGCCAGACACCCGCGACGCCCGGCACCTGCGCCTGACCGCCCAGCCTGCCGTCCGTGCCGACCTCACGGGCGACCCGGGTCACCTGCTCGGCGAAGGCGGAGAGCTGGTCGACCATCGTGTTGATGGTGTTCTTCAGCTCCAGGATCTCGCCGCGCGCGTCCACGTCGATCTTCTGCGACAGGTCACCCCGGGCGACCGCCGTCGTCACCTGGGCGATCTGCCGCACCTGTGAAGTCAGGTTCCCCGCCATGAAGTTGACGGAGTCGGTCAGTTCCTTCCAGGTGCCGCTGACGCCGTCCACCCGGGCCTGACCGCCCAGCCGGCCCTCCGTGCCCACGTCCCTGGCCATCCGCGTGACCTGGTCGGCGAACGAGGACAGCTGGTCCACCATGGTGTTCACGGTGTTCTTCAGCTGCAGCATCTCGCCGGAGACATCGACGGTGACCTTCTGCGAGAGGTCACCGTTGGCGACCGCCGTCGTCACCTGGGCGATGTTGCGCACCTGCCCGGTGAGGTTGCGGAAGGCGGTGTTCACGGAGTCCGTGAGGTCCTTCCACGTCCCCGCGGCCCCGGGCACCGCCGCCTGGCCGCCCAGCTCGCCCTCGACCCCGATCTCCCGCGCGACGCGCGTCACTTCGGCGCCGAACGACGAGAGCTGACCCACCATCGTGTTGACGGTGTTCTTCAACTCCAGCATTTCACCGGCGACATCGACGGTGACCGTCTGGGAGAGGTCACCGTTCGCGACCGCCGTCGTCACCTGCGCGATGTCCCGCACCTGCGCCGTCAGGTTGCGGAACGCGGTGTTCACCGAATCGGTGAGGTCCTTCCACGTCCCGGCCGCGCCCGGCACCTGCGCCTGGCCGCCGAGCTGGCCCTCGGCGCCGACCTCGTTCGCCACCCGCGTCACTTCGTCCGCGAAGGTCCGCAGCGTCTCGGTCATGGTGTTGATCGTGTCGGCCAGCTGCGCGACCTCGCCGCGTGCGCTGACCGTGACCTTCTGCGACAGATCGCCGTTCGCCACAGCCGTGGTGACCTGCGCGATCCCCCGAACCTGCGCGGTGAGGTTGCCGGCCATGAGATTGACCGAATCCGTCAGGTCCTTCCACACCCCGGCGACGCCGGGGACCTGGGCCTGACCGCCCAGCTCACCCTCCGTACCGACCTCACGGGCCACCCGCGTCACCTCGGACGCGAACGAGGAGAGCTGGTCGACCATCGTGTTGACGGTGTTCTTCAGCTCCAGCATCTCGCCGGAGACATGGACGGTCACCTTGCGCGACAGATCACCCTTGGCCACCGCCGTGGTGACGAGAGCAATGTCACGCACCTGGGCCGTCAGCCGGGACGCCATGGTGTTGACGGATTCCGTGAGGTCCTTCCACGAACCCGACATTCCGCGCACCCGCGCCTGGCCGCCGAGCTTGCCCTCCGTACCGACCTCACTGGCCACTCTCGTGACCTCGTCGGTAAAGGCGGAGAGCTGGTCCACCAGCCCGTTGACGGTCCGGCCGACCTTCAGGAATTCACCCCGCAGAGGGTGCTCCGAAGAGCTGTCCGAACTGCGCGAGCGCAGATCCATCCGCTGTTCCAGGTCGCCCTCGGAGACCGCCGACAGCACCCGTCCCACCTCGGAGACGGGCCGTACGAGGTCGTCGACCAGGGCGTTCGAGGCGTCGATCGCCGCGGCCCAGGAGCCCTCGGCGGCACCGACCTCCAGCCGCTCCGTGAGCTTGCCCTCACGGCCGACGACCCGGCGCACCCGCGTCAGCTCGCCCGTGAGATGCAGATTGCGGTCCGCGACCTCGTTGAAAACCGCCGCGATCTCCGACATGACGCCGTCGCCGGAAACCGTGAGCCGTTTGCGAAAGTTCCCGTCCCGCATCGCGACCAACGCGACCAACAGCCGATTCAGCGCAGCCGTATCCACTTCGGTCGTCCCGTTGTTCCGGGATCGTCCGCCTTTCGCGCGCGTGCTTGCGCCCCGCGCCGCTGCGCCAGACTCCACCGTGTCCCTCCCGCAGGGTCGACCGTTCTACCCGGGCTTTCTCTTGATACTTGCCCAGTGTTTCACCATGGCTCAACCAGGCCATAACAGTTCGGCAGCATCGCACACCGTCCCGGTGCACGATTGGGGCGGAAACACACGTGACCGGCATCCTTGGGTGCGGCGAAGGTAAGTAACCTGGCATACGGCTGTCCACCGCCCCGGCCATCGAGTACGGGCGGTGGGACGAGCACAACAGGTATTCGGAGGGGCGCCGCGACCATGGGGGAGCAGATCACCGACACACGCATGAGGAGACCAGTGATCACCGCGCGGGCCGCCGCAACCTTCGAGCCGGTCGGGCGCTCCGTCGCCACTGCCCGTGCGTTCGTGCGCGACACCCTGCAGGGCTGGGGCTGCGCCGACATCGTCGACGACGCCGTCGTCCTGACGAGTGAGCTGGTCACCAACGCCGTGGTGCACGCCGGCACCGCCGCCGACGTGCTGTGCCTGCGCAACGAGTCCGGGGTGCGGATCTCGGTCGCCGACCGCTACCCCGAACGGGAGATCCCGCTCCAGAACGCCGGCCAGGTCGTCGTCCACCCCGACCGCGAGGGCGGCCGCGGCCTGCTGCTGTGCGGCGCGCTGGCCTCCCGCTGGGGCGTCGAGTACACCGCCGCGCAAAAGCACGTGTGGTTCCAGCTCGACCTCCCCGAGCGCCCGGCAGGCACCCGCTCGGCGGGCCCCGCACTGCCCGTGGACGCCCTGCCGGTCACCGACACCCGCGTCCGCGTCGCCGTGATCCAGATCGACCGCGGCGGCTGCATCAGCTTCTGGAACGAGGACGCCCAGGACCTCTTCGCCTACGACCCCGAGCAGGTCATCGGCAAACCGCTCACCGACTTCGCCGCCTGGCCGCACACCCCCGGCACCGGCACCGGCATCGCCGAGGCGCTCCAGCTGTCCCGCTGGGAGGGCTCGTACGGCATAAGGGGCGCCGACGGCCGGGTCGTCCCCGTGTACGCCTCCCACCTGCGGGTCCGCGACGCCGACGGCGAGGCCTCCACGGTCTGTCTCCTGGTACGCGACCACGAGCGGGCGATCCTCCAGAGCCCGCAGCGCACACCCGCCCCGGACGCCGCCTCCCAGTCCGACCGCTCGGAGGGACGCCCCTCCGACCCGTTCGAGGTCTTCATCGGCTCCCCGGCCCCGGACGACCTCGACGGCCTGCTCCAGCGCACCGTCGAACGCGCCCGCGACATGCTCGACGGCGACGCCGCCTACCTCCTCCTGGCCACCGACGACGAGACCGAGCTGGAGGTCCGCGCCTCTACCGGCCTGCCCTCCGCCCGCCAGCGGTTCGCCCGGGTCCCCGTCGAGGCCGGGTCCGGGCGCTACGGCTCCGCCCGGATGCCCGCCGTCCACGAGGACCTCACCGCCGTCCCCGGCGCCGTCCCGCTCCTCAGCGGCACGGGCATGCGCTCGGTCGTCACCGTCCCGCTGAAGGTCGAGGGCCGGCTGACCGGCTCGCTCGGCGTCGCCGCGGAGGGCGCCGGCCGCTACACCAACGAAGAGGCGCTGCGGCTCCAGTTCGCCGCCGACCGCATTGCCCTCGCCGTCGAACGCGCCCGCCTCACCGAGCTGGAGAAGCTGCGCCGCGGCTCCCTCTCCTTCCTCGTCGAGGCCTCCGACCTCCTCGCCGGCACCCTCGACCGCGACCAGACCCTGGCTCTGATGGCGCAGATGACGGTCCCCACCCTCGCCACGTGGTGCGCCGTCTACACCGTCGCCGACCAGACCTCCGAGCCCGAACTCTCCTATGTCCTGCACGAGGACGAGGACCGTATCGACGGCCTCAAGACCCTGCTGATGAAGGTCGATCCGCCCGAGCCGGTGCCCACCCCGGGCGCCCGGGTGTGGACCGCCCCCGGGGACGCCGCCCACGACGCCGCGCTGCGTACCTCGATGCGCAGCCTCGGCCTGGGCAACGCCGCCCGCCCGTCCACCGGTCCGGGCGCCACGCTCGCCACCGCCGCGGCCGTCGGCGGTGAGACCGTCGTCCTCCCCCTCGTCGCCCGCAACCGCGTCATCGGCATGCTCACCCTGGGCAAGCCCACCGAGGAGCACTTCCGCCAGGAGATCCTGGAGCTGGCCGAGGACCTCTCCCGCCGGGCCGCCCTCGCCCTGGACAACGCCCGCCTCTACTCCGAGCGCACGGCCATCAGCCAGTCGCTCCAGCGCAGCCTGCTCCCCCCGGAGCCGCTGCCCGACGTCCCCGGCGTCGAGGTCGAGGTCATCTACCGCGCGGCCGGCGAGGGCAACGAGGTCGGCGGTGACTTCTACGACCTCTTCCCGATCCGCGACGGCGCCTACGGCTTCGCCATCGGCGACGTCTGCGGCACCGGCCCGGAGGCCGCCGCCGTCACGGGCCTGGCCCGGCACGCGCTGCGGCTGCTCGCCCGCGAGGGCTTCGGCGGCCCCGCCGTCCTGGAGCGCCTGAACGCCGCGATCCTCGACGAGGGCTCCCGCAGCCGCTTCCTGACGCTCCTTTACGGCGAGCTGTGGCCCCAGGAAGACGGCGGCGCCGTCCTCAAGGTGGTCTGCGCGGGCCATCCCCTGCCGCTCCGGCTGCGCCAGGACGGCACGGTCGAACCGGCCGCCGAACCCCAGCCGCTGCTCGGCGTGATGGACGACCTGGAACTCTACGAGCAGACCGTCACCCTCGACCCGGGCGACGTCCTGCTGTGCGTCACCGACGGCGTCACCGAACGCCGTGAGGGCACCCGCATGCTCGGCGACGACGGCCTCACCGACGTCCTGACGACCTGTACGGGGCTGACCGCCGGTGCCGTCGCCGCCCGCGTGCTGCGCGCCGTGGAACGCTTCGCCGCCGAACCCGCCTCCGACGACATGGCCATCCTCGCCATGCGCGTCCCCGAGGTCCAGGCCGGCTGACCTGGAGGGCAGCGACCCCTGTGAGCTGTCTCACAGCCCGGCGGCCGCCGCCCCCACCGCCACCTGCACCCTTGCGTACGGTGCAGGGCAGCCTTGCCTGCCCTGCACTGGAGTCACTCCCAACGGCCGCCCACGATACGGGGCATGACCTCCACACCCGCCGGAGCACCCGGCGACCTGCTCGCCGTCGTCAGCCAGACCGGCCCCACCGTCACCTTCTTCGACGCCGCCACCCACGAGCGCCTCGACGTGCTGCCCGTCCCGGCGCAGCCGCACGAGCTCTGCTTCGACCCGGATCACCGGCTGCTGTACTGCACCAGCACCTATCTCTCCGGCTACTACGGCGCCAACGAGGGCCGGGCCCACCGGATCACCGTCATCGACGTCGACACCCGCACCGTCGTCGACGTCCTCGACACGGCCCCCGACCACGCCCCGCACGGCCTGGCCCTGGACCGCGCCCGCGGCCGGCTGTACGTCAGCGTCGAGGCCACCGACACCGAGCCCGGCGGCATCGTGGTCCTCGACACCCGCACCCGGGCCCGCCTCGGCCGTATCTCCGCGATGGCCCCCGGTCCGCACTGGTTCGCCGTCTCCCCTGACGGGCGGTACGGCTACACCACCAACAAGGAGGCCCCGTTCGTCTCCGTCATCGACCTCGACCGGGGTGAGTGCACCGGCCGTATCCCCGTCCCCGGCAGCGAGGGCCTCGCCGTCGCCCCCGACGGCCGTCATGTCTATGTGGCGGCCCCCAAGGCCGCGTTGGCCGCCCCGCCCTCGGCTCCGACGGGCATCCGCGTCATCGACACCGCCACCCAGGAAGTCGTCCGCACCCTCCCCACCAAGGGCCAGGTCATGCCGGTACACGTGACCTCGGCGGGCCTGCTCCTCGCCGGCGAACTGCGCCCGGACACATCCCAGAACGGCCCGCTCGGCGGCCAACTCCCGGGAGTGCTGTCCGTCTTCGCCGCCGACACCCTCACCCCCGTCGGTGAGGTAGAGGTCGGCAGGTTTCCCCTCACCCTCACCTCCTCCCCCGACGGCCGCCTCGGCTATGTCTCGGGAAATCTCTCCAGCACCGTCACCGTCGTCGACCTCACGACACTGAGCCCGCTCACCACATTGGAGGTCGACCGCACCGATGTCTCAGGCGCCCACGGCCTGGCCTACATCGAATCCCCGCGTCACTGAGGCGCATTGCGGTACCGCGTCCCAACACGACAAAGGCCCCCGCCACTTGGCGGGGGCCTTTCCTCTGGAGCCCCAATACGGAATCGAACCGTAGACCTTCTCCTTACCATGGAGACGCTCTGCCGACTGAGCTATTGGGGCGCGGCAACGGGATAGATATTACCCCAACTCAGCGACAGGTTCGAACCGGACCCGGCGCGACTCGTTAAAAGGCCGGCTGCAGCAATCCACCCAGCGCGTTGCACGCACCGACCATCTTGTGCAGTTCCCGCCGCGACATCCCCGCGTGCACGGGCAGCGCCAGCGTCTCGTCCACCGCCCGCTCCGTCTGCGGCAGAAACACATCCCGCCGCAGCCCCGGCATCCGGTACACCGGTGCCAGTACGGGCACCCGGCACGCCACACCCTTAGCCCGCAGCGTCCGCGCGAACGCGTCCCGGTCCGGCCGCCCGTTGCCCGGCACCCGCACCACATACTGCTCGTAGGTGTGTCCCGCGGCCGGCGTCGGCGTCCGGACCCCGTTGAGCCTGCCGTCCAGATACGCCGCATGCGCCCGACGCAGCTCCGCGCCCTCGGGGTCGCCCCCGGGCTCGTCCTCCACGAGCACCAACAGGCCGTGCCGCTGGCCCACTTCTCGTATCCACCCGGCGTCCGCGGGCCGCCCGAAGCGGTTGACCGCCACGACGGCGGCGGTCTGGCTCGTCACCACATCCGCCACCGCGGCCGGATCGACGCAGTAGCTGTCGCCGTCCACATCGGCGAACACCGGCACCGCGCCCAACTCCACCACGGTCCGTGCCACTTCGGCGCTGCCATACGCCGGCACCACGACCTCGTCACCAGCACGTACACCGGCCGACTTGAGCATTCCTGCTGTCCGCATGACACGCATCCTGGCCAGCGGAGGTGAACGTCGCGTTACGCCCATCACCCGGGGGACAGAACAAAAAAGCTCCGGTCCCTGAACCAAGGGTTCAGGGACCGGAGCTTAAAATTTGTTCGGCGGCGTCCTACTCTCCCACAGGGTCCCCCCTGCAGTACCATCGGCGCTGAAAGGCTTAGCTTCCGGGTTCGGAATGTAACCGGGCGT